>JABGXU010000005.1 GCA_018675635.1 Gammaproteobacteria bacterium | reverse complement strand
GGTCTTGGAATTCAATCTAGTCATGTGATGGCTAAAAGCCTTTATGAAAAAGCTGCTGAGCAAGGGAATGAAAGAGCAAAAGATAGATTTGAGATACTGATGTTACTAGCTATTAACCAAGCTGTAGAAAAGGGACAATTTACTTATCAAGGAAAACTAGATTACATGACGAGATTAGAACCTTGGCAGATTAAAGAGGCTAATCATTATTTTGATTAACTGTAATTTAGTTAAAAAAAACCCTGACATTTGTAAATATTCGCGTCTACCTAAATACAAGTTAATTAAGGAGGCAATTATGCAAAGTGCAAAAACTAAATATTTTACAAGGTTAGATAATTTAAAAAATAACTCAAATTTTGGTCAATTATTATATGCAGCGGAAATGCTTTTAGAGCACTCTAGTCTAATTGGCTGGGAAACAGACTTAAAAAGATCACATATTGAAAAATTGCGTGATTCGATAAAAGGTACTAGACTAAAGAAATGAGTGTATCAAATTAAATAAAAATTTTTATTTATAAGAGTTTTAAAGAATAAATGAAAAATGGACCTCAATTAGCACATACATATAGAAGGCTTATTAAAAAATATAATTTTCAAATTATTTTATTTGAAAGTCGTTCTGAATCTGGAATTTTTTATTCATATGGTGATGGCTCCATTATTTTATCCAAAGACCTTAATTTAGAACAACCCTACGGACAAAATCTATTCCTTAAATTAAATCTATACAAAAGTATCGATGAATATGAACAATATTTTATTGGTAAAGGTTATACATACTCAATATTTGAAAACTTTGAAGAAGATAATAAAAAATTTAATAAAATAACTAGAACATCTAATCAAGGAAGCTTACATCTTTCTTCCGTTAAGCTTGAAGAAGAATTTAAGGGTAAAAAGTATATTAATAAACCGGATAATTTAAGATTTTTTTCTGCTATTTTAAAAGGAGTAGATCCAATAACCAGCGAAATATTACCTCAAGGTAGTGCATGGCTTCACCCAAAAATAATATCTGATATCAAAGAGTATATTGAAATCACAAAAACAGATAAGCCTCAAAATGCAAATTCACTATATACATACAATGGTAAAAGCTTTGATGATCAAGAATCTTATAGAAAAGAATTAGCTCAATCTTTAGAAATGAATAATTCATATAAACCTTGGAGTCCCGAAGAAGAACAAACACTTCTATCATCACGTAATAAAACAGTTAAAGAAATATCCTTAATACTTAAAAGAGGAATAGGAGCAATTAAGTCAAGGTTAGAAAAATTAGATGGGAAGAATTACGATAGAAGTTCGATAAAAGATAATTTTGAAAAAAAACCTACTGATGACCTGCCAACAATCAGGATAAAACAAGAGCAGGATAAAGCTTCGGAAAACATAAATAACATAAAACCGAAGGTTAATAAAAAAGTTGGTCCGATCTGTGTGTCTTGTGGTGATTCATTTGATCAAGGAAGAAAAGATTTAGGTATATCAACTTGTCTAAAGTGTGGTGAAATTGTGGCAACTAGATCTTCTGCAAGAATTAATGAAGGTATAGCAGGTACAAGAGAGGAAAATAAAAAGATGAATGCACAGATTTGGGGGGAAATGCGAAATAGATCAAGAGGAAACTGAATTTATGAAAGAAGGAACAGTAATTAAACATCCATCTACTGACTGGGGAAAAGGTATTGTTCTCGAGAATGCTATTAACAATACAATTAAGGTTAGATTTGAGAGGGTTGGATTAAAAACTCTATCGCTTGAATATGTTAAGCCGATTATATTAGAAAATGAGTCTTTAGTTACTGAAGATGAATTAGAGCGTATCAAAGGGAAAGAGCGAATATATTTCGATGAAAAATTTATTGATATCTTCAATGACATTAAATCCAAATATCCAAAACATTTAATATTTATTCATAATGGATGTTATTTTGATATTTTATTCGAAGATGCTGAAGAGTGTTCAAAATTATTTAATCACAAAATATATGAACTCTCAGAAGGTGTTCCGAGGACTGGAGTTCCAATTAAAACAAAAAAAATCTGGCAAGATTTACAACAACTTCAGCGCCCTTATATCATAGTTAGTCAATTAGAAAGCGGGGAAAGACCCCACCGAAAAATATCTGAGATATATCCCTAAACAATAAAATAGAAAGTAGGATAATTGCTGAAATAAATAGGCTTATAACAATTAGTTAGTGTTTCATTAATAATTAAGATTGTTT
>JABGXU010000004.1 GCA_018675635.1 Gammaproteobacteria bacterium | reverse complement strand
ACTACAGTTTCATTATATTATGAAGGCGAATTTGATTCATCAGTTGAAGCTTTCTCTTCAATGCTTGAGCCAATTATGATTGTCTTTTTAGGTATTGTGATTGGTTTTATTCTTGTAGCGATGTATCAACCCATATTCTTAATGGGTAGCGCTGTATGACAAAGATTATTTTTTTTTAATTTTTTTTTCTTTTTCATCCTATGCAGATTCTCTTTATGAATATTATTCAAAAAATCAGAGGATTTCTCACACTAAACTTAGCTCAAACTTAAATAAAAATATTAATAGTTTTTATAACTTAGATTTAATTGCCTCCTCAACGCCTTCAATAAAGTTTTATATTAATATGCTTAATCAAGAAAATATTCCGATAGATCTCGCAGTTATCCCATTAATGGAGAGTGGAAATAACCCTCAAGCAAAGTCACCCAAAGATGCTTTAGGTTTGTGGCAGTTTATCCCACCAACAGCTAGAGAGTGGGGGCTTATAAATAATATCGATAACGATGAGCGAAGGAATGTTATTAAATCTACAAAAACTGCAATCAAATACCTCAAATATTTACATAACGAACTAAACGATTGGAATCTTGCTTTAGCTGCTTATAATTGGGGAATCGGCAATGTTAAAAAATCTTTAAAAAAAGGCCTAGTTAGAAACAAAAAAATTAATATCGATTTATTGCCAAAAGAAACCAGAAGGTATTTGTTAGCTTTTCATCACTTAAATAGACTAATAAAAACTAATTATAAAAGACAGATTCTCGACAAATTTCCTAACAAAAATTATCTGGAAATTATTAAGCAAAAAGATTTAAGAAATTATCTAGTTGCGAATAATTTAGCGAATATAAGTCCAGATGTTTTACTACATATCAATGGATTTGATGTAAATAGTGATATAGAAGTAAATAAAAGTATCCTCGTGCCGACTAAAGTTTTTAAAGAATTCTTTTCACTAAGTGATACTCAATTTACTTACAAGAATATAAATACAAAAAATAGCGTTAACTGTAATAAAAAATTTTACAAAGCAAGACAACACGATACTTTAATTAAAGTAGCAAAGAAGTTTAATCTAAAGCTTGATTCAATTCGAGAAATGAATCCAAGGATCAGATTTGTTAGGCCGGGAATGAGCCTACAAGTTTGTAGATGATTTTATTATAAAAACTACTCTAAATATTGGGCACAATATAATCCAAGAGTTGCAGAGTAAGGTTATCAATTTTTTAACTGATGTAGAGCAACTCTTTAATGAAATAAAAAAATCAAATGCAGAAGATCTCCATAGATATTTATAAAGGAAATAAATTGAGCAAAGAAAAATCTTTATCAAAATTACTTAATATTACGTTTACTCTTAATTTTTATATTAAATCAACTTATTAATCTTCATAAGAGCATAAACCAAGTTTTCATGTTTACTTAGGTCCAGCTTGAGGTATTCATTAGGTGGGCGACCCATAAATTTCGTAGTATGAGTCATAAAGCGGCCTTGTTTTCCCAGGTCACATAGGTAACGAAGGGTGCAAACAGTATCAGCTTGTTCCTTGCGCGCTTCCTTGGTACACCTTCCATGAGACCAGTTCCAATGATTAGGTCCAGTGCTACCTGGTCTCTTATGCTTCTTGTATTTACGACGTTGCATTGAGTATCTCCAGGTGATCGAGGTTATTTGCGTAAGTAATTCGCTTTATTTCTTTTCTAAAGACAGAGAAGACAGTGTTTTCTATAAAAATAGAAATAAAATAAAAGAAACCTATAAAGAGTTTTAGTAAAAATAGCGTCTTCTCTGTCTTAAGTTTCATCTAATGATTCATGATAAGCATCTAGCATTATTTCTTGTTCTGATTCTGCTATGCGCTCAGCTTCTATTTCTAATTTTATTTCTGTGTCCGTTATTTGCATCCAATCAATCTTGCATCCAAAGTAGGTCTCAAACAGTTGTCGCGCTCTAAAAAGTCCTGGTAGCCGATAACCTCTTTTTTCTTTTTCAAATGTTTGAGATTTGTGTTTAATTGCGTTTGCATCGGGACATAGTTTTTTAATTATTTTTGAGATTTGTTGGCTTTGAATACTTTCATAGCGT
>JABGXU010000003.1 GCA_018675635.1 Gammaproteobacteria bacterium | reverse complement strand
TATGGCTGTTCGCCATTTAAAGTGGTACGCGAGCTGGGTTTAGAACGTCGTGAGACAGTTCGGTCCCTATCTACCGTGCGCGTTTGAGAATTGAGAGGATCTGCTCCTAGTACGAGAGGACCGGAGTGGACGTACCTCTGGTGTTCCGGTTGTCACGCCAGTGGCATCGCCGGGTAGCTATGTACGGAAGGGATAACCGCTGAAAGCATCTAAGCGGGAAGCCTACCTCGAGATGAGTTCTCACTGGAACTTTAAGTTCCCTAAAGGGCCCTAGTAGACTACTAGGTTGATAGGCTGGGTGTTGAAGAGTAGTAATACTTGAAGCTAACCAGTACTAATTACCCGTGAGGTTTGACTATATAACATCCAAGTATATTGGTTGTTAAAAAACGCTAAATACTTAAGATTGCATTGTGAAAAGAATTGCCTGATGGCTATAGAGCACTTGAACCACCTGATACCATTTCGAACTCAGAAGTGAAAAGGTGTATCGCCGATGGTAGTGTGGGGTCTCCCCATGTGAGAGTAGGACACTATCAGGCTTTATTTTTTTTACCCAAATTTTTTTATATTTTTTTTAATACTTAGAGTTGAATTAACATCCACCCATATCAATAATTCGGTTACTTACATCAATTTGCAAAAGTGTAAGTGCCGTGCCCATTAAAGTAACCATCTTTGGATTCACCTACGTGTTTGTCTCCATTGGCAAAAGTGTAAGTGCCGCGTCCATGTAGCATGTCATTTTGGAATTCACCGTCGTACTTACCCCCACCTAAATAAGTGAAAACACCTTCACCATGCATTTTACCATCTTCCCAATCACCAACGTATTTACCTATTTTAATATAAGTTAAAGTACCTTCCCCATGTGCTTTGCCATCTTTGAAATCACCAACGTATTTGTCTCCTTCGGCAAAAATATAATCACCATCTTCCTTACCCCATTTTTCTCCCTCAGAAAAAATATAAGTACCTTCCCCAAAAAATCCAGTATTCTCACAATCACCATCAATACATTGCGCAAACAAAGCATAAGAGAAGATTATTAAAAAAAACATATATATCTTAATTAATAATTTCATAGTAAGTTTTTATATAGAGTTTAACTTATAGTAATTATAAGATATTTTTTATAATATGTAGAATAAAGTTTTTAATATATCGCATAAAATAAAATTATGAATATTATACAAATTCCCGCTTTTACTGATAATTATTTTTGGTTAATGCATGAAAATAATAATAAGCATTCTGTGGTTGTTGACCCCGGAGCTTGTAATCCAATTTTAAAAGCGTTAGATAAAAATAATTTAATTTTATCAGATATATTAATCACACATCATCATGCTGATCATATTGGCGGTATAAATGAGTTAAAAAAAATTTTTCCTTCTGTAAACATCTATGGCCCGGCAGACAAAAGAATACCAGCTACAATAATTGTTAAAGATGATGATATTGTGAAGTTAAATAGTTTAAATGAAGAGTTTCAAGTTATAGATGTAAGAGGTCATACAAATAGTCATATTGCTTATTATTTTAAAAATAAAATTTTTTGTGGAGATACTTTATTTTCGTGTGGATGTGGAAGACTTTTTGAAGGGACATATAACGATATGCATAAAGCACTAACCAAAATTAAAAATTTACCTAAAGAGACGATGATTTATTGTGCTCATGAATACACGTTAGATAATATTGGATTTGCAAAATTGTTGGAGCCTAATAATATACATTTATTAGAAAGAGAAAAAGAAGTTAAAAAATTATTAAAAAAAGGGTTGTATTCAGTGCCATCTAAACTAGAGAATGAGTTAAAAATAAATCCTTTTTTAAGATTTGATAATAACAATATTATAAATGCCGTAGAACATCATTATAATAAGAAAATAACAAACGAAGTTGATGTATTTAAATATACAAGAGAGTGGAAAGATAGAGAATATGATTAATTTTTATTCTCTACTTGTAACCTCTATCAAATGATATCCAAATTGAGTTTGTACTGGGCCGAGTACTGTATTTAATTCTCCATTAAACACAACATCATCAAATTCCTTGACCATTTGTCCTGGGGCAAACGTTCCTAGTTCCCCGCCATTTTGACCAGATGGACATGATGAATTTTCTTTTGCTGCTATAGCAAAATCTAAACCATCTTCAATTTCTTTTTTTAGACTTAGGCATTTCTCTTCTGTTTCTACTAATATATGTCTTGCTGCTGCTTGAGTCATTTTACCTCCTTTGAGATTTCTAATTTTTCTGTGTTCATAAGACTACATAAACCCTATTTATAAGTCTAACCAAAGTTTTTTTGGTTGTCTCATACCTGTTAATCTCAGTTATCTGGGTCAAATAAAAATCATCATCACCAGCAATGTCTTCATAATTATTCATTTTTTACAATCTTATTGAGATAACTAATTATGTCATTCGACTCATATATCCATATAATATTATTATTATTATTTTTAATGCACAAGCATGGTACTTGTATTTTTCCACCAAGTTTCTCTAATTCAGACCTGTACTTTTTATTATTTTTTGCATCTCTAATATCTATGTTTAAGGAATTTTTTCTTAAATATCTTCTAATTTTTACACAGAATGGACATGCGTGAAACTCATATAAACTATGATCTTTTAAAATCGCATCAATTTTTTGTTGTTGTGATTCAGTGCGTATTAATTTTTTTGGTCTTGTGAGATAATCTATAATTAATATTAATCTTCCCAACACCCATCTAATTATTTTCATATATTGCTCTTAAGATTTATTTTTCCCCCACGAGTCTTTTAGAGAAACAATTTTATTGTAAATAATATTATCACTTGAAGAGTTCTTATCCTGAAAAAAATACCCAACTCTTTCAAATTGATATCTGGAATTAGGATCATTTAAATTAATATTATATTCCAATTTAGCATTATTTTTAATAATCAGTGAGTTCTTGTTAAAATTTTCTAAAGTTAATGGATTTGAATCGTTAAATAATCTATCGTAAATATTAACGGTAGCATTTACACAGTTATTTACATCAACCCAATGTATCATGCCTTTTACTTTATTGCCTTTGCTCATATCTCTGCTTATAGGATCGTAAGTGCATTCAAGTTTTGTAATTTCACCTTTTTCATCTTTTATAATTTTATTGCAAGTAATATTAAAAGCATGTCTTAACCTAACTTCTTTATTTGGGGAAAGCCTGTAGTATTTTTTTTCTGGAAATTCCATAAAATCATTTTTATCTATATATATTTCTCTTGAAATACTAATACTTCGTTCACCATCATTTAAATTATTTGGATTATTAACAACTATAATATTTTCATTTTCATTTTCAGGATAATTTGTAATTACTATTTTAATTGGCTCTAGCACTCCCATAATTCTTTTTGAAGAAATATTAAGTTCTTCTCTAATAGTATTTTCAAGTACGCCCATCTCTATAGAACTATTTTTTTTAGTAATTCCAATTCTGTTGCAAAAATCTTTTATTGAATTAGATGTATATCCTCTTCTTCTCATTCCAGAAATTGTTGGCATCCTAGGATCATCCCATCCTAATACATAATTTTTTTCTATTAATTCATTTAATTTTCTTTTGCTCATTAAGTTATGCTCAAGAGATAATCGAGAAAATTCAATTTGCTGAGGGTGGTTATCATGATCAATTTTATCAATTATCCAATCATAAAGAACTCTATGATCTTCAAATTCTAAAGTACATAAGGAATGTGTAATATTTTCCATGGCGTCTGATATGCAATGTGTAAAATCGTACATAGGATAAATACACCAATCATTTCCTGTTCTATGATGTTTGTATTTTTTTATTCGGTATATAACTGGGTCACGCATATTTATATTTGGTGACGCCATATCTATTTTTAGTCGAAGAACATATTCGCCATCTTTATATTCTCCATTTTTCATAGCTTCAAATATCTGTAAATTATCTTTTATGCTTCTATCTCTGTCTTTACTGTTAATTCCAGGCTCTGTTAAGGTTCCTCTTTGCTGTTTAATCTCATCAGGCGTTGATGAATCTATATATGCATATCCATCATTTATTAATTTTATTGCGTACTCATAAAGATTTTTAAAATAGTCTGATGCAAAATGTAGCGAATCCCATTTGTAGCCTAACCATTCAATATCATCTTTTATAGACTCAATATATTCGATATTTTCTTTTTCAGGGTTAGTATCATCAAATCGAAGATTGCATTTTCCATTATACAGTTGCGCAATTTCGAAGTTTAAGCATATAGATTTAGCATGACCAATATGCAAGTAGCCATTAGGTTCAGGAGGAAATCTTGTGTGAACTCGCCCACTAAATTTATTAGTGGTATTATCGTTATCAATTATATTAGTAATAAAATTTTTATTTATAGGTTTGTCCATGAAAAATATTGGTGATTTGCTAGATCCTTATTATATACGTGATTCTCTCTCATTAGAATCAAAATTACTTGTTCCAGTGTTGCAAGTATACGAAAACATAGGGTCAACAAATGACGTACTTATGGAGAAGAATTGCGTGTACCCAAACGGACACACATGTTTTGCTGAACACCAAATAAATGGTAGAGGTTTAGCTAATAATAAATGGATAGCAGTAGAAAATAATATTTGCTTTTCAGTTGCATGGAATTTTACAAAAGAAATAAAAAATCTTTATATGTTAAATTATTATATAGCAATAAAACTAGTTAAAAGCCTTTTAGCTTATGGATATAATAATATTAATGTTAAATGGCCTAATGATTTAATTTATAACGGCTCTAAATTTGGCGGAATATTAATTGACACTCGTTATAAGAAAAATTCAGAAACATATTTAGTTGTTGGAATAGGAATAAACCTTATGTTATCAGAAGCAGATAAAAAAAATATTGATCAAAAATCTACAGATCTATTTTCTATAAATAAAAATTTGAGCGTAAGTAGAAATAAAATAGCAGGTGTATTATTAGAATCACTGGTTGAATCATTATCTAATTTTAAAAACTGTGATTATAAAGAACTATCTGAATACTGGAATAACATAGATTATAATTATGATAAATTAAAAACCATAATTGTGGGTAATAAAAAGATTGAAACTACATTAAAAGGCATAAATGAATTCGGGCAATTATGTTGTTCACATAACAAAAGATTACACTTATATAATATAAACGAGGTTAAGATAATTAAAGATGAATTTATACGCAATTGATTTTGGTCATACAAATTATAAAATTGCAATTATAGAAAATAAAAATATTATTTCTGTAATTACAAATAATTATAATGATAAACCTATTAGAGATGAATTAAATAGTTTAATGAAAAACTCATTATGCGAAAAGATTTTATGCAGCAGTGTTTTAGATGAGGGTATTTTAAATTCTATTTTAAATAAACTTCCGGAAGATATGCGAAATATTTTTAAATTTTTTAAGCCTGAAGATTGCGCGCAACATTTTTCTTTATCATATAAGCATAATAAAAATAGAATGGGCGTTGATAGAGCACTTAATTTAGTAGCAGCCTCAAAAAAAACCACTAACAATCTTATTGTTATTGATTCTGGCACAGCAACAACTATTGATTATTTAGATTCCGACAAAAATCATGTGGGAGGAATAATTCTTCCTGGAAAAAAATTAATTGATAATATTTTTTTTGAGATTTTAGATTTTGATTTTTACGACGAGGAATATGATGATGATATTTTTTCTACTAACACAAGATCTTGCATTGAAAATGGTTCAATTATTTCAGCTTATCAAAGTATTAATATAGTTTTAGATAAAATGATTAAACTTAAAAATAATAATCTCGATATATATGTTACTGGTGGTAACGCTTCACTTGTAATAGATAATTGTAACTACCCTCTAATACATGTAGAATCACTTCTTTTTGAAGGTCTTGTAGTATTGGAAGGTTGATTTAAAAGCCGCCTTAGCTCAGTTGGCCAGAGCAGGGGTTTTGTAAACCTCAGGTCGTCAGTTCGAATCTGACAGGCGGCTCCATATACCACTAAAGTAGTATATATATGGTTGTTTTATTATTCATAATAGGTTATCTTTATAAGCATAAGATAATATAGGTAAAGGCTTAGGAAAAACACAATGTCTAAATGAAGGAACAATTAATGCTCATACCAGGACGCTCCGCAAAGCAAGGGACGTCACTGAATAAGGGGAAACTTAAGGATGAGTATAAAAAAATCACATCTATACTAGAAGTAAATTCCGATGATATGGTCCGATTAGGTCTTGATACAGGCGACCAAGTAAAATTAAGTAATGAAGTTGGCGAAACCATAGTCTCTGTAAAAGGGATGAGAGAAGGTAAATTGCCTGTGGGTTGCGCATTTATTCCGTATGGACCGCCATCAAGTTGTTTAATGAGCGGAGAAACATGTGGGTCTGGTATGCCACAGTCAAAACATATGATGGTGCAAATAGAACTAGTTAAAAAAGTAGAGAAAGAAGTTAAAAAAGTTGAGCCAGCTAATTAATTTTTTGGAGATATTAAATGAGTTCAGCAATTAAAGACAACAGCATAGTAAATGAAAAAATAATTGAGGATGCTACATGTACTTTTTGCGGTTGCTGTTGTGATGATATAACGTTGACAGTTGATCTTGACAAAAAAGTTATAACAAAAGCTAAAGACGCTTGCGTTTTAGGAAAAGCTTGGTTTTTAAATCATGTTATAGAGGATAAACCAATTGCAAGAATTGACGGTAAAGAAGTAACCTTAGATGAAGCGATTGAAGAAGCTGCTCAAAATTTAATTGATGCAAAGTTTCCAATAGTATATGGATTAAGTGACACAATATGTGAAGCTCAAAGACAAGTCGTTCCAATTGTTGATGATATTGGCGGAACTATTGATACAACAACTTCAGTTTGCCATGGTCCATCAGGTATGGCATTTCAAGGCGTAGGCGAACCAAGCATGACTTTAGGTGAAGTTAAAAATAGAGCTGACTTTGTAATGTATTGGGGAGGAAACCCCGCTGAGGCACACCCAAGACATTTTTCAAGATACGCTGTAACACCAAAAGGTATGTTTATTCCAAATGGAAAAGATGATCGTACTGTAGTAATTGTAGATGTAAGGCAAACAAAGACTGCAGGTGTAGCAGATATTTTTGTTCAAGTTAAACCAGGGAAAGATTTTGAATTATTGTGGATATTAAGAGGCGCAGTTAAAGGAATAGAAGTTCCAGAAAACGTAGAAGAAATTACCGGGGTTTCAAGAGAGCTTGTAATTGATCTCGTTAATAAAATGAAAAACTGCAAATATGGAGTAATATTTTTTGGAATGGGTTTAACCATGACAAGAGGTAGGCATTTTAATTCTGGCGCCTTAATGGCGTTAGCAACAGATTTAAATGAGTTTACCCATTTTGTTGCAAAGCCAGCTAGAGGGCACGGTAATGTAACTGGGGCAGATAATGTTGTTTCTTGGCAAACGGGCTATCCGTTTGGAGTTAATTTTAGTAGGGGTTATCCACGTTTTAATCCTGGCGAATTTACAACAGTTGATACGCTCACAAGAGGAGAGGCTGATGCTGCAATGATTATTGCAAGTGATCCAGTAGCTAACTTTCCAAAACCTGCTATTGATCATTTAAAAAGTGATAAATGTAAATTGATTTCAATAGATACAAAGCAAACTCCAACTAGTGAAGCTGCACACGTTTCTATACAGACAAGTACTTATGGAATTAATACTGGCGGAACAGTTTATAGAATGGATGATGTTCCAATTAGCTTACGACCTGCTTTTGACTCTCCATTTCCTGGAGACTTAGAAGTATTAACAAAACTTAGAAAAAGAGTTAATAAGTTAGCGAAAGAGAAAAATAGACCATACGCTACTAGTAAATATATTTAATCAATAAAAAGGTTTTAGTTAAATTATGAATAATGAAATTCGTATCATAAACGGTATAGTTTTTGATCCTACAAATAATGTAGATGGAAAAGTTTGTGAGATTTGCATCAAAGACGGAAAGATTGTAGATAAAGTTTCTTCAGCGGCGCAAACAATTGATGCTAAAGGAATGGCGGTAATGCCAGGTGGCGTAGACATACATTGCCATATCGCTGGACCGAAAGTTAACTTAGCTAGAAAACTTATGCCAGAAGATCATCGTTTAGATCCTCATTTTAAAACAAAACATACAAGCTCAGGTTCTGGCGGAATAGTACCTTCAACTTTTGCAACTGGATATCGTTATGCAACTTTAGGTTACACAACTGCAATGGAAGCAGCAGTGCCTCCATTAATGGCAAGACATGCACTAGAAGAAATGTACGATACTCCAATTATTGATAATGGTTTTTATGTTCTTTTAGGTAATAATCTTTTTTTACAAAGTTTAATTGCTGAGGGAAGGAAAGAAGAATTTAAGGAAGCTGTTGCATGGTGGCTAAATGCTTCAAAAGCATATACCGTTAAATTAGTTAATCCTGGCGGAGATGAGCCATGGAAAGGTCATAAAAATTTAAATGTAAAAGACATAGATGATACAAGTAAAATTGTAGACTTATCTCCAAGAAAAGTTATTGATGCTTTTATTGATGCTGTCCATGAATTAGGATTGCCTCACCCCCCACATATTCACTGCAATAATCTTGGGCATTCTGGAAATTTTGATACAACTATAGAAACAATGAAAACTGCAGGTGATCGAAGGCTTCATATTGCTCATATACAATTTAATAGTTACGCCGGAGAAATGGGAAAAAGTCCAAAATCTGCTTCAAAGGAAATTACAGAGTATGTAAATGGCCACAAAAATATAACTTGTGATGTAGGCCAAGTGATGTTTGGTAAAGCTACTTTTATGACTGCAGACGCTCCATTAACATATTTATTAAGAGGCTATAAGCCTCAGAAATGGGTAAATGCAGATACAGAATGTGAAAGTGGTTGTGGAATATTACCGTTTGATTACCAAGGCATGATATATACCCATGCATTACAGTGGGCGATAGGATTGGAAATATTTCTATTATCTGAAGATCCATGGAGAATTGTTTTATCAACAGACCATCCAAATGGTGGATCATTTATGAATTATCCATTAGTTATAAAATTATTAATGGATTATGAATTTAGAAAAGAAGCTATGAAACATGTTAATCAAAAAGCAATGAATAGCACTATACTTGGAGAACTAAAAAGAGAATACACTTTAAATGAAATTTGCATTATAACAAGAGCAGGGCCAGCTAAATGTTTAGGTCTTAAAGATAAAGGGCATTTAGGTATAGGCGCTGATGCCGATATAACAATATACGATATACTTGATGACAAAGAAGAAATGTTTAATGCTCCAAGGTATGTAATGAAAGCAGGGCAACTATTAATCTCTAATCATGAATTTATAAGTGATTATACAGACAAAAAAGTTCTTAGAGTTGCCCCAGAATTTGATAAAAGTATTGAAAAAGTAATTAAGCCATTTTTTGATGATTTTTATTCAATAGCTTTTAGTAACTATGCAATTGATGATGAATATTTACATGATAATATTATTATAGAGGCAAATGTAAAGAATAATATTTATGAAAATTAAAAATACACAAATTGTTGATACGTACGCAGAAGCTTTTTTAATGTGGTCAGCCGAAGTAATTATTACAGCTGAAAATGATGATTGGGCATTAGCAGCAGCGCAAGCTATGACAGGATTTGCAACTTCTGTTATTGGTTGCAAATGTGAAGCTGGAATTAATCAAAAGCTTAGTGCAAAAGATACACCTGATGGGAGGCCTGGATATAGTGTATTGGTGTTTACTATAGATAAAGAAAGTCTAGCTAAAAGATTGATTGAAAGAATAGGCCAGTGCGTAATGACTTGTCCTACTACAGCATGCTTTAGTGGTTATGATGACGCAGAAGAATTTATAAATGTAGGTGGAGCTTTAAGATATTTTGGGGATGGTTATCAAATCAGTAAAAAAATTAATAATATCAGATTCTGGAGAATACCAGTTTTTGATGGCGAGTTTATTATTCATGAAAATTTTGGGGTAAAAAAATCCGTTGGCGGTGGAAATTTTTATATTTTAGGTGAAGATTCTAAATCTACGCTTAAAGCTGTTAAGGATGCTATTGATAAAATGAAACAAATACAAGGCGTGATTTTACCTTTTCCAAATGGGGCAGTCAGAAGCGGAAGTAAAATAGGATCAAAGTATAAAAAGCTTATAGCGTCAACTAATCACATTTATTGCCCAACATTAAAAGGAGTAATTAAGGATTCATTAGTCCCTGAAAATGTACATACATGTTTAGAAGTTGTTATCGATGCAGTTAGTGAAGAGAAAGTCATAGAAGCAATGAAAGTCGGAATTAATGCAGCCTCACAAGACGGCATAATTCAAATAACAGCAGGAAACTTTGATGGTAAATTAGGACAATATAAAATTTTTTTAAAGGATTTAATTTAATAAAATATAAAAATATATGAAATTAAAATTACATACACAACCAGAAGTTCCATTAGAGGCTGAAAGTATTACTCCAGACGTTCTTAATAAATTAAAACCAAAGGAAGTTGAGAAGGTAAAATTATTTCATGGAAATAGAGAAGTTAATTTAGGGGATTTTTTTAATGTTTCAAAAAGTAAATTAGATTTATTAGAAGTTGAAGGAGACATGTTTAAAATAAAATATATTGGCGCAAATATGTCTTCAGGTGAAATTTTAATAAATGGAAATATCGGACCACATCTTGGATCAGCTATGACCGGCGGATTTATAAAAGTTAATGGAGATGCGGGTGATTGGATAGCTCCAGAAATGTCTGGCGGTAGAATCCATATAACTGGAAATGGAGGTCATTGTATTGCTAGCGCTTATCGTGGAGCCAGCACAGGAGTTTCTGGTGGTGAAATTATAATAGAAGGTAATGTTAAAAATGAATTAGGCCATGGAATGTCTAATGCAACTATTATTGTTGGCGGTATGTGTGGAGATTTTACAGGTGTAAATTTAAATTCTGGAACAATTTTAACTTTTGGTGAAATGGGAATAAGAACTGGAGCAGGCATGAAAAGAGGTACAATAATATGCATGGATAACTTAGAAATTTTACCAACATTTTCATACGACTGTTTGTATAGCCCAATATATTTAAAATTATTTTTTAGATATATAAGAGATAAGACTAAGATTAAATTTGATGAAAAATTTATTGATGGTAAATTTCATAGATGGAGTGGTGACGCTATTGAAATGAATCGCGGAGAACTTTTAGTTTTTTCTGCGTAAGTATATAATGGAATTAGTGATTAGGAGCATTTATTATGACAACAGTAGTAACGGATAATTGCAAAGGATGTCGTTTTACCGATTGTGTAACAGTATGTCCTGTTGAAGCCTTTCATGTAGATGAAGACATGCTATATATAAACCCAGATGTTTGTATTGACTGCAGCGCGTGTATTCCTGAATGTCCAGTTGAGGCAATTTTTGAGGAAGATGATCTTCCAGATGGACAAGAACAATGGGTAGATATAAATGAAGAAAAATCTCAAGACCTTCCAATTATAACTGACACCCTTGAGCCTTTAGAAGGCGCAGAAGATAAAAGGGAAAAATTAGGTTTATAACTTATTTATAAAGAGTGAGAAAATAGAATGAGCAAATTAGGTAGTTCAGATAACCCGCTGAAAGTTGCAATAGTTGGGGCGGGGCCTAGTGGTTTTTATGCTGCTGATGCGCTAATTAATTCTGAATTAAAAGTCGAGATAAATTTATTAGAAAAATTATGCGCACCATATGGACTTGTTAGATCTGGTGTCGCACCTGATCATCCGTTAATTAAAAAAAGCATGGAGAAATTTGCTTTAATGGCTGAGCCAGATGAATTTAATTATATTGGAAACGTATGTGTAGGGAAAGATATTACGGTTGATGAATTAAAGGAAACTCATCATGCTGTTATTATTACTATGGGAGCAGAGACTGATAGAAAACTCGGTATACCTGGTGAAGATATAAAAGGAAGTCATACAGCAACTGAATTTGTAGCATGGTATAACGGCCACCCAGAATACAGAGAAAGAGAATTTGATCTTTCGCATGAAACAGCCGTGATTATCGGGCAAGGAAACGTTGCTGCCGATGTTGCTAGAATATTATCAAAAACTATCGACGAATTAAAATTTACGGATATATCTCAACATGCTTTAGATGTTTTAGAAAACAGCAAGGTAAAAAATATTTATATTGTCGGAAGAAGGGGTCCAGCACAAGGAGCAATGACTTCAAAAGAACTTAAAGAATTTGGACAATTATGGGACTGCGATACATTTGTTGACCCTGCTGAAACAGTTTTAAATAAATCAAGCGAAGATGAGCTTTCGGATAGAAATGGAAGAGTAGCAAAGAAAATTTATGAATTATTTTGTAATTATGCTGAGGAAAAAAAACCACACACAGCTCGACAATTTCCATGGACAAGACCTTACATAAAACCAAAAAAATGTCATATTCAATTTTTAAGAAGTCCTGTTGAATTAAAAGGAAATAAAAAATTAGAAAAAATTATTTTTGAAAAAAATACTTTATCAGGAGATCCTTTTAAGCAGTCAGCTAAAGGTACTGGAAATAAGGAAGAATTGGATGCAGGAATATTATTTAGAAGTATTGGTTATAGAGGTGTTCCTTTAGATGGCGTACCGTTTCATGATGCTTGGGGAGTAATCCCTAATGAAAAAGGAAGAGTAGTAGAAAATGAAGTAGTAGTTCCTCAACTTTACACAGCAGGCTGGATAAAGAGAGGACCAAGTGGAATTATCGGAACAAATAAAGCTTGCGCTAATGAAACTATAGCAGAACTTTTACAAGACTTAGAAAATCTTGATAGCAAGAAAAAAAAATTAGGGCTTAAGAAAATTTATGAAATTCTTGATAATAAAAAAGTCAGATACATAAATTTTATAGAATGGGAAGTTATTGATGAGCAAGAAATTCATAACGGTAAACCAAAAGGAAAGCCAAGAGAGAAATTCACGTATACAGATGAAATGTTAGCTCAATTAACATAATTCTTTTTTAATATATTTAAATTATGAAAATATTCCATGGATATAAAACAAATTCCTTGCGAGGTGATTTTTTTGGTGGCTTAACAGCAGCTGTTGTAGCGTTACCTTTAGCTTTAGCATTCGGAGTAGCTTCTGGATTAGGTCCTTTACCTGGTCTATATGGAGCAATTATTGTTGGTTTTTTTGCTGCATTGTTTGGAGGAACGCCAACGCAAATTACTGGCCCAACTGGTCCCATGACAGTAGTTATTGCGTCAATTTTTTTATACTTTGAAAAAAACTTAGAAATAGTTTTCTTTATTATATCTCTAGCAGGTTTTTTACAAATATTAATAGGTATAAGCAGACTTGGGGAATTTGTTAAAAAAATACCTTCTTCAGTAGTTACAGGTTTTATGTCAGGCATAGGTGTAATTATTATAAGTTTACAAATTCCAGTTTTACTAGGACTTGGTTCTGAGGGCAGCGTTATATTATCCTTATCTAAACTTAATAATATTTCAGACTTTAGTATTGACTCTTTAATTGTAGGTTTAATAGGGTTATTAATTGTTATTTTTTTTCCAAAAAAAATAGAAAAATTTATTCCTAGACCTGTCATTGCATTATTAGTGGGCTCTTTATTAGCAAGTATTTATTTTATAAATCAAACCTTGATAGGAGAAATACCATCAGGTATTCCAAGTTTTTCTATATATATTCCAACTTTTGGAGAACTTCCTGAAATAATATATTTTTCAATTATGTTAGCTTCCTTAGGAATAATAGATAGCTTATTGACTTCAGTTGTTGCTGACAATATGACAAACACAAATCATTTACCTAACAAAGAATCAATAGGGCAAGGAATTGGAAATATTATTTCAGGTTTTTTTGGAGGTTTGGCGGGCGCAGGTGCAACAATGAGAACAGTTGTTAATATTCAAAGTGGTGGAACTACCCCTTATTCAGGTTTAATACATTCATTTATTTTAATATTGATTCTTGGTTTTTTTGGAACTTATGCTTCAATGATACCTCTAGCGATATTAGCTTCGATATTATTAAAAGTTGGTTATGACATTATCGATTGGGAATTTGTATCAAACATAAAATCTAAAGAAAAAATAGATATTTTTGTAGCATTAATTGTCGTCTTGTTAATTGTATTTGTTAATTTAATAGTGGCAATTATTGCAGGCACATTAACTTTCTATATTTATAAAAAATATTGCATTAATGCTGCATAGGTGCCACATTAAATGTAATTAGATATTAGTAAATGGTAATTGTATGTTTAAATTATTAGTTATAGTGATTTTTAGTTTGTTCTAAAGAATGATATTTTTCTAGCTCTTAAAGCAAGTATTGATAGTGATAGTATTAAAATAGCGCTTGCTTCATAAATTAATACTTCTGGATTAAAATCTTTTCTTTGTAAAATAATTAAACGTGCTAATGCAGTTATAGCAATAAATATTGGATGTGAAATAGCAATTTTATTTTGAAGGTAGTACTCTTTTATCATTCCAATAACTTCTAAGAAAATAAATAATAAAAGAATATCGGCAAGATACACTTCACCTAATTCAATAACCTGAATTATTTCTTGAGCAATTGCTGAAACTGTTGCAATTAATAAAATAATTAGAATTATTTTTTCTATAGAATTAAAATATTTTTCAGTAATCATGTATTAATTAGTATAATGATTTATTATTCGATTTATAGCGATATTTTTGTTGACTACTTCCATTAGGTACTTCAAAATTCTTGACTTTAATCGGAGGGGTACTCAAGCGGTCAACGAGGGCAGACTGTAAATCTGCTGGCTATGCCTTCGGAGGTTCGAATCCTCCCCCCTCCACCATTAATTACTATATTTTATCATGTCTGATAGAATATAATTTAATGAAGGTTATTAAATATTTAGCAACATTTGATTAAATTTAGCTTTAAAAAAAGATTTTGGGCGGTCTTATTATAGTTTAATTTTACTTGCGGGTGTAGTTCAATGGTAGAACCTCAGCCTTCCAAGCTGATGATGCCGGTTCGATCCCGGTCACCCGCTCCAGTAAAATTAATAAAAACTTAGAGCAATCCTGTCAAAAACAGTATACAATCACGCCCATATAGCTCAGTAGGTAGAGCACTTCCTTGGTAAGGAAGAGGTCACCGGTTCAAATCCGGTTATGAGCTCCATAATTTATTGGTTGTGTAT
>JABGXU010000002.1 GCA_018675635.1 Gammaproteobacteria bacterium | reverse complement strand
CTATGTTTTCAGTGTTTTCAGTGTTTTCAGTGTTTTCAGTGTTTTCAGTGTTTTCAGTGTTTTCAGTGTTTTCAGTGTTTTCAGTGTTTTCAGTGTTTTCAGTGTTTTCAGTGTTTTCAGTGTTTTCAACAATCTCGGTAATTTCATACTTCTTTATAACAAAATCTTTATCAAGCAAATACAAAGCGTCATAATCTGAAAAAATAGATTGAGCAGAATTACTCATATTTAATCTTCCGACCGTCTTGCCATCTCTATAATCAAAAACATGAAGATAATTTTCAATATCATTAGTTATAATATAGCTATTAAAATATATTGGCGAACCCACTAATCTTTTATAAAATTTTTCTTGCTTCCATGCTGGTTTTCCAGAAAATTTGTCTAAACACCATAAAATTCCTTCATCATCTATAAAAACAATATTATTATCAAATATATCTATGCCGTTAATCGATGATGCTTGCCTTGACCATAAAATTTGCCCTGAATAAGTATCAATTGCAGCTATACTTCCTTGATATGAAATTGCATATAAAATACTGTCCTCAATTATCATGGACCCATCTATATCATTTAACCTATCTATAATTGTTTCTGTTTCTATAGCAGGCAATTGAGCTTGCCAAGTAATATCACCATTTGATGCATTATATGCAACTATTTTTCCTTCTTCAAAACCTACAAAAACTTTATCTTCATATAATAAAGGTGAGCTAGCTCCCCTTATAGATAGTTCGGAGGGAATTTGAGAGTTAATCCATAAAAATTCACCAGTATCAACATTTATAGCGGTAATCTTACTATCATTAGTTCTTACATAAATTGTATTATTTTCAACTTTTGAAATTGATAATACTTCACTAGACATTAATCTTTGCCATAACACTGCTTCGTTAGAATAGTTTATTGCTGTAACAGTATCCTCTTTAGATCCAAAATATAATAATGAGGTGTCAGCAATTAATCCTGAAAAAATATCTAATTTTACTTCCAATTTTTTATTAATATCGCCAGTTTCTGAATTAACAATATAAATAGTTTTTTCATTTGTAGGTATAAATATTTCATCACTCAATTTATATATACTTAAAAAAGAATATAACTCTTTAATTTCACCAGGTAATTTTTTTTCCCAAATTACTTTTATATTAACTTTCGAATTAAAACTTGGTAAATCACTATAAGGCTTTACTTCTCCTTTAAAATAATTTTCAATAAAATCTGGGACAATGTCTAAAAATCCAGGTAAGATTTTTTCTGTTGTAGAACACGAGCTTAAAATGATTAATAAAAAAAATAATATTGCTTTCATAGTATCTATATTTTTAATTTTTAACAGAATTTTGCTTCATTAATAAAATCTCATTATTGATAACTGAAGCTTCAACGGCTTCATTATAATATTTTAAAGACATATTATTGTCACCTTTATATTTATAAATATCACCTTTAGTTTCAGCGATTACTTGCTTAAAGGCTTCATTTAATTCGACTTCATCAAGATTTTTTAAAGCTTGATCATAATTTTTTTCTTCAATATGGATTACTGATAATTTTATCTTAGCAAGACTATTGTATGTATCATCGACATCATTCTTGATTATTTCTTCAAGATATTCCTTAGACAAAATGTAGTCTTTTTTATCAAAAGCATTTTTAGCTAATATAAATTTTGATAATACTGCATATATGGAATTACTGTGATCGCCATGAATTTTTTCTTCAACTGTAATTAATATTTGTTCAGAATTTTCTAAATTAATAAGTTGATAATATAAATCAGATGCTACTATATTTTTCTCACCAAGCAAATTTTGATAGTAACTTACAGATAGCGGTATTGCAATCCCTATTGCTGTACCAATTACTAAATATTTAATATTTTGAGAACACCATTCTATTACTTTATTAACAATGTCAGTATTATCACTCATAATTATTTCCTTTAATGCATTTTACGTTTATATATTTTTCAATATTATTATTTAAAACCATTTCCTGCTGTCCAGAATTCATATTTTTAAGCTGAAAACTATTGTTTTTACTTTCCTCTTCACCAATTATAACACAATAGTCTGCAGATAATTTATCAGCTTTTTTAAGCTGAACTTTTAAATTTGTATAATTATAACTAACAAGAACTGAAAAATTTTCAGATATTTTTCTTATTAATTCCGCTATATTTTGCGCATATAAATTATCAGTTTGATTCATTACTGCAATATAAAAAACTACACTATTTTTTTGTATTGGTTTATCTTTTATATAATCTAAAAGTCTTTCTAAACCAATTGCAAAACCTAATGCTGGAACTTTTTTTTCACACAAGCTTTCAAATAAAAGGTCATATCTTCCTCCTGCGCATATGGTATTTTGAGAATTATCTGAATTGTCTAAATATTCGAAAACAGTCCTATTGTAGTAATCTAATCCTCTTACTAGATTATCATCACGTTGGTATAAAATATTTTTTCTTTCTAAGCCATTAAGTAAGTTTTCAAAATGCTCATTCGATTCTTTTGATATGTAGTCTTTAATTTTTGGAGCAGATCCTATAATATCCTTCAAGTTTGGATTCTTTGAATCTAATATTCTAAGTGGATTTAAATCAATTTTACTTTTTTCATTATCATTTAACTTATTTTTGTATTTATTAAAATAATCGATAAGAATTTTAGTGTATTTTTTTCTGTCATCAATATCACCAATAGTATTTATCTTAAGAATTGGTTTAATGTTAAGTTTTTGCCATATAGAATTGGCTAAACTTATAATTTCTATGTCAGCCTCAAAATTTTCTACTCCAATAAATTCAATGCCAAACTGATGAAATTGGCGATATCTTCCCTTTTGAGGTCTTTCATGTCTAAAAAATGGACCTAGATACCATAATTTATTTATTGAATCATGTAATCCATGTTCAATCAGTGCTCTTGCACACGAGGCTGTTCCTTCAGGTCTCATAGAAAAAGAATTTTCTTTCAGGTTTTTGAATGTATACATCTCTTTTTCAACAATATCTGTTCCATCGCCAATTGATTTAATAAATAAATTAGTGTCTTCAAGTATTGGAGTTCTTATTTCTTCATAACCATATTGATTTGATAAGTTTATGAGAGTTTGTTCAAGTAATCTAAATGTTTTAGACTCTTTTGGTAAGATATCTCGCATGCCTCTTACAGATTGGAATTTTTTCATTTGTATTTATTATTTAATTTTCAATTTACCAACTTTAGTATCAGGATTAAAGTATGTGACATCAACAATCTTATCATTATACTTTATAATCACTTCAGTTGCGTCTCCTAATAATATCTCAAAAGGAGCTGAAATATTGATTTTAATAGATTTATTTTTCGCAACAAGATCAAAAAAGACAATATTACCACTTGAATCTATAATTTCTGTCCATGATTCAAATTTGTACTCTATATATAAAGTATTAATAACTACGTTATCACCAGTAAGTAATTCTTCAGTATCCGAGTCACTAATAAAATTATTTTCTTCAACTATAACAACCTCAGTATCATCGTTATTTTGTGTTATTACAGTTTGATTATTAACTACCAAATTATCCACGGACTTCTCAATAGCATCAGAACTTAAAGAAGTATATTTTTTATCTTTCTTAATAATATTTACTTTTTTATTAGTGTTAAGATTGCTAATAGATAAAGCGATCAAAAAAATAAAAAATATTAATAAAAATATATTAATAAATTTTTTTTCATTTTTTTTACGAATATAATTATCTTTTAAGGTTTTCTCATTCGATGTTTTTAACTCTGGTAAATTAACTTTTACATCTAAAAAATTTGCATAATTCTCTATATACCCTTTTAAAAAAAAATAACTTCGAAACGTATTAAAATTACCATTTTCTATATCATTAATAATATTGATTTGCAATTTTAGCTCAATAGAAACTTGATCGATAGAAATATTTAATTTCTTTCTTTGCGATTTTAATACATTGCTGGCAATTTTTAGAAAGTCAAGATTTTCCATAACTTATTTATTTGGTTCTTTCACAAATCTCGTCATTTTCAAAAAAATACTCAATTTCTATTTTAGCTGTCTCTAAGGCATCAGATCCATGAACTGCATTCTCATCTATACTTTTTGCAAAATCTTTTCTTATTGTTCCTTCATTTGCTTCAGCTGGATTTGTAGCACCCATAATCTCTCTATTTTTCATAATCGCATTATCACCTTTTAACACTTGGACAACTACGGGTCCTGATGTCATAAATTTAACTAAACTATTAAAAAATGGTTTATCTTTATGAATGCTATAAAATCCTTCGGCTTTTTCTTTAGATAAACGAATCATTTTAGAAGCAACTATCTCTAAATTTTTATCTTCAAACCTTTGTAAAATTTTTCCAACATTATTATCACCTACTGCGTCAGGTTTTATTATTGATAATGTTTTTTCTACTGACATATATTACTCCTTTTATTTATTATTTTGCCTCTTCTATCCAACACATTTGTATTGCTTCAAGAATTTTTTCATTTGATTTTTGTGGGTCGTCTGAGAAACTCTTTAAATTACATATCCAATCATGTAGATCTGTATACCTTATATATTGTGGATCACAATCAGGATATTTTTCGAGCAACTCGCATGCTATATCTAAACTATCATCCCATTTAAGTTCCATATAATTAACCTTTAATGATTTTCTGAAACCATATTAATAGTATATTTTGGTATTTCAATAACTAAATCTTCGTTACCAACAAGTGTTTGACAACTTAGTCTAGAGTCTGGCTCCAAACCCCAAGCTTTGTCTAACATATCATCTTCATTTTCAGTAGACTCATCTAAAAAACCGAATCCTTCTCTTATATATACATGACATGTTGTGCATGCGCATGATTTTTCACATGCATGTTCAATTTCAATATTATTTTTTAACGCAATATCACAAATACTCATGCCTTTTTCTGCATCAATCTCTAAACCATCAGGACACAAATCTTTATGTGGTAAAAAAGTTAATTTAGGCATCTTCACTATACTCCTTTATATCTTTTCCTTTCATAATTTTTTGTATATTTGAATTCATTCTTTTTGAGACATATGACTCGCAACATTTTTCTAAATCTTTTATAGCCTTAATAATATCTTTATTTTTTCCTCCAAGAGTGTTTTGTAGTTTATCTCTTGCAGAAATAATAATTTTAAATTCTTTATCGCTAAGCAATTCTAAGCCATCTATATTCAAAGCTGAATTTATAGCTAGTATAACTCTTTTTCCATCAACAATAGATTCATTTAACTGCCTGACTGAAATATCTTCTTCAGCATTATCAAATGAATCTTTTAACATTTCCTCAATTTCAGAATCACTAATTCCATATGATGGCTTTACTTCTATAGATGTAACCTTGTTTGTAGATGCTTCCCTAGCGCTTACACTTAATATTCCATCTGCATCAACCTGAAATTCAACATTGATTCTAGCTAACCCTGCAAGCATCGGTGGAATATCTTTAACAACAAATTTAGCAAGCGATCGACAATCAGTTACTAAATCTCTCTCACCTTGAACAACATGAATACTCATAGCGTTTTGCCCATCTTTAAATGTAGTGTATTCCTTGTTTCTAGAGGTAGGAATAGTACTATTTCTAGGTATTATAACTTCTGATAACCCTCCCATAGTTTCTATACCCAATGATAAAGGAATTACATCAAGCAATAACAACTCATCAGTAGACATCCCAGATAATATATTAGCCTGTATAGCAGCACCAATAGCAACTACATTATCCGGATTTATATTAGATAGCGGTTCTTTTTTAAAAAAATCTTGCACCATATTTTTAACATAAGGAGTTCTTGTTGACCCGCCCACTAAAATAATTTCATTAATTTCGCTAATTAATAAATTAGCATCATCTAAAACATTTCTGCTTATTTGTATAGTTTTATCTACTAATTTCTTTATTATTAAATTAAATTCTTCAGTAGATATTGATAATTTAATATCAGGAATTCCTATATTTTTTAATTCAACTAAAACATTATCATGTTTTGATAATAAAATTTTAATTTTCTTTACATACAAGTAAAGTTCATATTTTTTTTTAGCATTAAGTTTTAATTCACATTTATCTTCTATATAATCTGCTAATAAATTATCAAAATCATCTCCACCTAAGCTACTATCACCACCTGTAGCACGAACCTTAAAAACGCCATCACTTAAATCGAGAATAGATACATCAAAAGTTCCACCACCTAAATCATAAACCATTACTTTTGATATTTTTTTTTGTTCAAGTCCATAAGCAATAGCTGCAGCTGTGGGCTCATTAAGTAATCTCAAAACCTTGATGTTACTTATAGCGGCAGCATCCTTTGTAGCTTGACGCTGTGCATCATCAAAATACGCTGGGACTGTAATTACACAACCAGCAATTTCTCCTAATAAAGACTCTTCAGCAATTCTTTTTAAATATTTTAAAATTTCTGAAGAAATCTCTACGGGAGTTATTAATTTCTTAAAAACATTAAATTTAATAACCTGGTCATCACCAGTATATTCACAAGGTGAATAAAAATTTTTACTATTAATATCATTAATATTTTTACCAATAAGTCTTTTTATAGATCTAAATGTTATTAATTTGTCATCTTTAATGTTATCCCCAACAATTATTTCATTTTCTTTATATGAAACAATCGATGGAAATAATTCCTCTGAATTATTACCTTTTAGTACTGTTGGCGAGCCATTTATAACTAAAGCAACTAGTGAATTAGTTGTACCTAAATCTATACCAATATAATATTTTTTTTTATGTGGATCCTGAGATTTAGCTGGTTCAGTTATTTGTAGTAAAGCCATAATTATTCAACATCCCTTTTGATATCACTTTCAATTGACATATAAAACTTAATTTTCATAATATTTTTTGAAGCTTCTTGCAATAAATTATTATTATAATTATCTTTAAATTCTTTTAAATAATTTTTTTTATAATTAGATATTCTTAAAAATAATTCTTTAGAAATTTTACCATCCAAAGTTTTCATAACACCTTCTACTTCTTCTCTAAGTTCCATTTGATGTGTTAGAAATTCTGGATCAGAAATTGTATTGTTTTCATCTTCAATTTCATAACCTTTAATCTTTAATAAATATATATTTTTTAAATAATCATTTTTAAGTGTCTCATATGCTTTATTTATATGTGATGTTATTTGCAATGAAATTCTTTTCTCATAGTCACTTGCATTAACAAACCTATCGGGATGAAATTTTTTTTGAAACTCTAAGTATTTTTTTTCAAGAAGGTTATGATTAATTGATGTCGAGCATTCAATGTCAAAGAGCTGAAAGTAATTTTGATTAAAATCAATTGCCATGAAATTCCTAGTAAAAAAATTAAATATTTATTTATTTATCTTAGACACTAAAACTTTCACCACATCCACATCTTGCTTTTTCATTTGGATTTATAAACTTAAAACCCTCATTCAATCCTTCTTTTGAAAAATCTAGTTCAGCGCCATCTATATATAGCAAGCATTTTGGATCCACTATAATTTTTACACCTTTATCTTCAAAAACAGTATCCGTAGAACTAATATCATCAGCAAATTCTATTACATATGCCATGCCTGAGCATCCTGTTGTTTTTACTCCTACCCTTATGCCCACACCACTGCCTCGATTATTTAAAAAATCTTTTGCTTTATCTGCTGCGCTATTTGTTATTGTGATTGTCATTTATTTATGCCCATTCTTTTTTTTCGTCATTTTTTTCATAATAATCTTTTACTGCTGCTTTAATTGCGTCTTCTGCGAGTACTGAACAATGAATTTTTACCGGAGGTAATGCTAATTCATCGGCAATTTGACTATTTTTTATTTCTCCTGCCTGCTCAACAGTTTTGCCTCTTACCCACTCAGTTAATAAACTTGATGAAGCTATTGCAGATCCACAACCATAAGTTTTAAATTTTGCATCTTCAATAATACCATCATCGTTAACTTTAATTTGTAATTTCATTACATCACCACAAGCAGGTGCTCCAACCATACCTGTACCCACAGACTTATCATCTTTATCCATTGAACCAACGTTTCTTGGGTTCTCGTAATGATCTAAAACTTTTTTCCCGTATGCCATTCTTATTTCTCCTATAATTTACTTTTAATGTGCTGCCCACTCAATTTTACTAATATCAATTCCATCTTTATACATTTCCCATAAAGGCGATAATGCTCTTAATTTTTCTACTGCTTTCTTTACTGTTTCAACAGTAAAATCAATATCTTCTTTTGATGTAAATCTACCGATTGACATCCTTAAAGAGCTATGGGCTAATTCATCAGATCTTCCTATCGCTCTTAAAACAAAACTTGGTTCTAACGATGCAGAGGTGCATGCTGACCCACTAGATACGGCTATATCCTTCGTAGCCATAATTAAAGATTCACCTTCTACATAATTAAAACTAATATTCATAATTCCAGGATATCTGTTTTCAAAATCACCATTTAAATAAACTTCTTCCATATCCTTAACACCATTCCATAATCTATTTCTTAATTGAGAAATTTTCTTGTAATCTTGATCCATCTCTTCCTTTGCAATTCTAAATGCTTCACCCATTCCAACAATTTGATGTGTAGGTAAAGTTCCTGAACGAAGACCTCTTTCATGCCCGCCTCCATGGATTTGAGCTTCTAATCTTACTCTTGGTTTTCTTCTAACGTATAAAGCGCCAATACCTTTTGGCCCATATATTTTATGAGCAGAGAAACTCATCAAATCCACTTTCATATTTTCTAAATCTATTTTAATTTTTCCTGCGCTTTGAGCTGCATCTACATGAAAAATAATATTTTTACTTCTAGCTAATTCACCAATTTTTCCAATGTCTTGAATAACACCAATTTCATTATTAACATGCATAATAGATATTAAAATCGTATCTTCTCTAACTTCTGACTCAAGTTTTTTTAAATCAAGCAAACCATTAGACATTGGTTCTAAATAGGAAACTTCAAAACCTTCTCTCTCTAGTTGTCTACATGCATCTAAAACTGCCTTATGTTCTGTTTTAACTGTAATTATATGTTTACCTTTTTTTTTATAGAAATGGGCGGCCCCTTTTATTGCTAGATTATCAGACTCGGTTGCGCCGCTGGTCCAAACAATTTCTCTTGGATCAGCATTTATTAAGTCTGCAATATATTTTCTACTTTGACTTACAGCGTTATCAGCATCCCATCCAAAGCTATGCGATCTTGATGCTGGATTTCCATATTTACCTTCCATAGTCATATATTCAAACATTTTTTCTGCAACCCTCTTATCTATTGGTGTTGTAGATGCATAATCTAAATATATTGGTGTCTTTATCTCCTTCATTTAATACTCCGATAATTTAATTTCTTTTACTTTGCTATTATTTTTCGCAATAACTTGCTGCAATGTTACATCTGATAAAAAATTCCTTATCTCCAAACCTAAATCTTCCCATAAATTATGCGATAAACACTGTTTATTATTATGGCAATTAGATTTACCATTGCATGCCGTTGTTTCTAACTTTTCATCCACAGCTTGGATAACTTCAGCTATAACAATATCATCAGCATCTTTAGATAATTTATAACCACCCCCAGGTCCCTTAACACTATCTACAAGGCCACTTTTTTTTAATCTAGAAAATAATTGCTCAAGATAAGATAAAGAGATAGCTTGCCTTTCAGCTATTTCACGCAAAGAAACTGGATTGCCTTTATTATGGTAAGCAATATCTAACATCGCGGTCACTGCATATCTACTTTTTGTAGTCAACTTCATACTTATTAGTACCTTATTATTTTCTTATAAACATAATGATGATTAAACCTACTAAATTTGTCAACTACTATTTAGTTATATATTATTGATTTTATTAAGAATGATTCTCAATTGCGGTTAAGATTCCTCTCAAAATGTTTATTTCCTCTTCCGAAAGATTTGCTTTTTTAAATATATGATTAATTTTCCTTGTTAACATTAGCCTATCATCCTTAATAAAACTTATATCTTTCAATACTTTATTCATATGGTTCAACATACCAACAAGTTTATCGTTTGAAGCAAGGTTTTTAGAGTCCATTTTGTTAATATTTGAGCTTATATTTTGTGATTCAAAAAGAATTTCATATAAAATAATCTGTAATGAGGAAGCTATATTTAAACTAGTATAATTTATATTTGATGAAATATGTAACCCAATAGAACATAAAGATAATTGCTCATTGGTTAATCCCCTAGCTTCATTACCTAAAAGTATGGCAATATTTCCATATAAATCTTCATTAATCTTTTTAGCAATATCTCTTGGGTTTAATATTTCAATAGGTATGTCTCTTTTTCTGGCAGTAGCACCAATAATATAATTACAATCAGCAATAACATTTAGCAGATCATCCGATATGACAAGGTTATCTAATATTTCACCTGCATTTGATGCCATTGCATAAGATACTTCATTAATTTCACATTTAGGATTAACTAAAAATAAATTACTAAATCCCATTGTTTTCATAGCGCGAGCTGCAGAACCAATATTACCAGGATGACTAGTTTCAATTAAAACAATTTTAATTTTTGAAAATTCAATCATAATTAAACTTTAAATGTATATTTTTTGTAATTATGTATTATAGTAACATCAAATAAATATCTTAAAATATGAATTATGAATAATAACTACAGCCCACAATTAAATATTGCTGTAAATGCAGCTCTGCTTGCTGGAAAAATAATTATGCGATTTTATTCCAGGCTAGATACCCTGAAAGTAATGTCAAAAGGTTTTAATGATTATGTGTCAGAAGCGGACCAGGAAGCTGAAAAAATTATAACTGAAACTTTAAATAAAGCTTACCCAAAATATAAAATAACTGCAGAAGAAAGTGGATCTACCGAAATTAACTCGGAATACGAATGGTTTATTGATCCATTGGATGGAACAACAAATTTTATTCACGGTATTCCTCAATTTGCAGTCTCCATTGGTCTATGTAAAGAAGGTTTGCCGATTCTGGGGGTGGTATATGATCCTTTTAAAAATGAATTATTTTGTGCAGAAAAAGGTAAAGGAGCTTTAATGAATGATAAGAAAATTCGTGTAGCTACTAATAGTTCTATTAAATCTGCAGTTTTTGGAACTGGGATCCCCTATCGAAAAAAAGATCACTCCGGAGTCTACATTGAAACTCTTAGAACTTTAATGGATGCAAGGTGTGGGAGCATTAGAAGGCTTGGTGCAGCCGCATTAGATTTATCTTATGTTGCTTCAGGCCGTTTAGATGGTTTTTGGGAATTTAATCTCAAGCCTTGGGATATAGCTGCAGGATCAATAATAGTAACAGAGGCTGGCGGGCATATTAGTGATATTAATAATTCTGAAAACTACCTTGAGTCAGGAAACGTACTAGCGGCAAATATAAACTTACACCAAGATGTAATTGCAAAACTCCAAAACAATCTTATTTAAGGTTTCTCTTGATCTACTTCAATAGTTATATCCTTAACAGATACATTCATTATTAATAGTGTTGAGCTTGCAATATAAATTGAAGAATATGTTCCAATAATCACACCAACAATAAGTGCAAAAGCAAATCCAAATAAGATTTCTCCACCAAAAATTATTAAAGATATTAAAACCAACAAAGTCGTTAATGATGTAATTAAAGTTCTTGATAAAGTTTGATTAATAGATTGATTTGTTACTATTATAGTTTTAGTATTTTCTGCAATAGCTAATTTAAAATTTTCTCTTATTCGATCAAAAACAACAATTGTATCATTTAAAGAATAACCTATAACAGCAAGTATTGCTGCAAATACGCTGAGATTAAATTCTATTTGAGTAATTGAAAAAATACCAATTATTAATAAGACATCATGTAATAATGCAAATATTGCTCCAATAGAAAATCTATATTCAAAACGTAAAGCTATATATATTAAAATTAATAAAAGAGCTATTAATGCAGCTGTAATACCTTGATCTCTTAGTTCTTCACCGACCTGAGCTCCTACATACTCGACTTTATTTAATTTAAAATCATATTTATTATTTAAATTATCTATTAAATTATTGCTAATATCTGCTTCATTAGCAGTATCAATATTTGGCATTCTTATAAGAATATCTTTGTCAGAGCCAAAATATTGAACAGAAAGTTTTTTATAATTGTTATTTTTCAAATAATTTCTAATATCTTCAATAGGAGCATCTTGCGTGAAACTAATTTCTATAATTGTTCCACCATTAAAATCAACACCGTAATTTAAACCTTTTGTAAAGACACTAAATAATGAAATAAAAATCAGAAAACTTGATATATAAATAGCATGTTTATGCCATTTTAAAAAATCAAAATTTATATTTATAATTTTCATATGTGTAATTTTTTTGCTTTTAAATTAATATTTCTTTCGTATACAAAATTTGCAAGAACTCTTGTTACAATAATTGCTGTAAACATTGATGAAATTACGCCAATTGATAATGTAACAGCAAAACCTTTTATTGGCCCTGTGCCAAAAATAAATAGTACTATTGAAGCTATAAGAGTTGTTATATTGGCATCTGCAATAGTCGAAAAAGCTTTTTTGTATCCTAATTCTATAGATGCTAATAGTGTTGAGCCATTACTAATTTCTTCTTTTATTCTTTCAAATATTAAAACATTTGCATCTACTGCCATCCCAACTGTTAAAACAATTCCAGCAATACCGGGTAATGTTAATGTTGCTCCAGGTATTAACGACATTACAGAAACTATAACCAAAATATTTAAAATTACAGCAAAATTTGCAAATAAACCAAATACTCTGTAATAAAATACCATAAATATCAAAACTAAAATTAAACCAATAATTACTGAAATTTTTCCTTTTTCAATATTATCTGCTCCTAAGCTAGGGCCAATAGTTCTCTCCTCTACTATATACATAGGGGCTGCCATTGATCCTGCTCTTAAGTAAAGAGCTAGATCTCTTGCTTGTTTTGGGCTATCGAGACCAGTTATTTGAAAAGTTTTTGAAAGTCTTTCTTGAATGGTTGCAATACTAATAATTTTTTCATATTTTTTTGTAACTCTTTTAGTGTTTCCATTAATTGTTCTTTGTTCTGCTTTATTTTCTATAAACAAAACTGCCATTAATTTTCCAATATTCTTATCTGTAGTTTCTGCAAATCTTTTGGCACCAGGACCATCTAAAGTAATATTTACAGAAGGTCTGGAATTTCTATCAAATCCAGAAGACGCATCAACTATATTTTCTCCTCTTAATATAACATTTCTTTTTAATAGTACTGGTTGACCAGTATCATCGTAATAAAGTTTTGAATATAAAGACGTATTATCTGAATCTTGCGCGGCATATGGATCAGAATCCTCATCAACCATTTTAAATTCTAAAGTTGCGGTCGCTCCTATTATTTCTTTTGCCCTAGTAGTGTCTTTAACCCCAGGAAGTTCAACTACAATTCTAGTTTTACCGCTTTGCTGTACTATAGGCTCAGCTACGCCTAACTCATTCACTCTATTTCTTAATGTTGTTGTGTTTTGTTTAATAGCTGCGATTCTTAATTCATTTATTGTAAAATTTGAAATAGTTATGCTCATTTTATTATCACCAACTTTTTTAATATCAAAAGTATTTTGATAATTATTATTTATAAGATCTTCTGCCTCCTTATAAGAAGCGTTATTTATAAATTCCACATAAATATTAAGGCGATCATGATTATAATTCTTGTACCTTATTTCCTCGCTTCTAAATTGAGCTCTTATATCATTAGATAATTTTATAGACTTATTTTCTACTACTTCATTTAAATTAACTTCCATTAAAAAGTGAACACCACCTTTTAAATCTAAACCTAAATTCATTTGATTAGCGTTTATTGAGGAAAGCCAAGGCGGGATATTATTACCAAAAAAATTTGGTAATGAATATATTATGCTAAATACTAAAACAAAAAGTACTGACAATTGTTTAAAAGATAAGATTTTCATTTTTTATTTTAGATAGATCCTTTTGGTAGTACTGTGGTAACAGAATTTTTTCTTACTTTTACACTGACACCATTTGCTATTTCCAATTCAATATTATCATCTTTTATTTTAGTAATTTTACCCATTATTCCATTTGAAATTACGACCTCTGTTCCATTCGCTAAAGAATTAATTAGTTTATCATGATCCTTAACTCTTTTATTTTGAGGTCTTATTATCATAAAATACATAATTATAAAAAATAAACCGACCATTATAAGCATACTCATTCCTCCTCCAGCATTTGCTGAAGATTGAGCATAGGCATTATTAATTATATTCATATTTTTAATCCTATAAAATATTATTATTATTCATTATTATTTTCTAAGGTCATAAAATTCTTTCACAAAATTATCAAACTCATTTATGCGTATTGCGTCTCTTATATTAGACATTAACTCGTGATAATAATACAAATTATGGATTGTGTTTAGTCTTAATCCTAGTATTTCTTTGCAATTATCTAAATGCTTCAGATATGATCTTGAATAATTACGACATGTATAGCACCCACAATCTTTATCTATCGGCATCATATCATCTTTGTAGCGCGCATTCCTTATTCTTAAAATTCCATGTTTGGTGTACAAAAAGCCAGTTCTAGCGTTTCTTGTGGGTATAACACAATCAAACATATCAATACCTCTAATAACTGCCTCAATAATATCCTCAGGTGTTCCCACTCCCATCAAATATCTGGGTTTTTCTTTTGGCATTTTGTGCGCAATGTTATCCAATACTTTATTTCTTTCATCTGTAGTTTCTCCAACGGAAAGACCACCAATTGCATATCCATCAAAATCTATTTCCATTAGACCTGATAATGATTTGTCTCTTAAATCATCATAAATACTACCTTGAATAATTCCAAATAAATTACTATTTTCTTTTGTTATAGAAAGTTTTGACTGCTTACCCCACAATAAAGATAAATCCAAAGAAGATTCAGCGGTTTTTTTATCTGCTGGGTATGGAGTACATTCATCAAAGGACATAATTATGTCAGAGCCAAATTGTTCTTGTAACCATATTGATTTTTTAGGATCTAAAAAAACTTTTTTGCCATCTATTGGAGAGTTAAAATAAACACCTTCATTAGTTATTTTTCTTAGTTTAGCCAAACTAAAAACTTGATAACCACCAGAGTCTGTTATAATTGCACCATTCCATTTCATAAAATTATGTAAACCATTATGGTTTACAATAGTCTCAACTCCAGGTCTAAGCATTAAATGAAATGTATTAACTAAAATTATGTTATAACCAAAATCCATAACTTCATTTGTGGTCATTGCTTTTATAGTAGCAGCTGTACCTACAGGCATAAAGCAGGGTGTTTCTATAACATGATTATTTAATGTTAAAGTACCTGATCTTGCTTTTAGAGAAGTGCTTAATAATTTAAAATTTATCATTATAAAATTAAAGTTGAGTCACCATAGCTAAAAAATTTATAATCATTTTTAATTGCATGTTTATATACATCTAAAATTTTTTTAGTGTCATAAAAAGCTGCAACCATAATTAATAAACTTGACTGTGGTAAATGAAAATTTGTAACTAAATGGTCAATAATTTTAAATTTATAACCAGGTTTAATAAAAATATCAGTTTCATAAAATTTATCAGGTACATTCCTATCACTATAAAAACTTTCTAAAGCTCTTGCTACCGTAGTTCCGATAGAAATAATTTTACCATTTTTATCTTTGCATTTCTTTATTAGATCAACTGTACTTTGAGGTACGGAATAAAGCTCTGAATGCATTCGGTGTTTATTTATATCTTTAGTTTTAATCGTTGAGAATGTTCCCATACCTATATGTAAAGTTATACATGCAAATCTAACGCCTTTTGTTTTTAATTTTTTGACTACGCTATTATCAAAATGTAACGCTGCAGTAGGAGCAGCAACAGAACCATCTTTACTTGCAAATATTGTTTGGTAATAATTTTTGTCTCTATAATCAGGCTTTCTTGTAATATAAGGCGGCAAAGGAATTTCTCCATACTTATTTATCAGATAAGTAATTGTATGATTTAAAATGTTTATCTCACACAAAATACCATTATTATTTTGTATTTGTAATTCTACTTCATTGCCAACTATTATAATGTCTCCTTTTTTTAATTTTCTAGTTGATTGTAATTGGCAAATAAATTTATTTTTAAATAGCAGTCGTTCTATGAGGATTTCTACTTTACCTTTAGTTGACTTCCTTGTGCCGTATATCCTTGCTGGTATAACCTTAGTATCATTAATTATTACCAAATCATTTTCACTAATATATCTATCAATGTTAATAAATTTATCATCTGTCAGATCGTGGGTCTTTCTGCTAATAATTAAAAGCTTAGAGTCACTCCTTTTATTTTTTGGCTTTTGCCCTATATACCTTTCAGGTAAAGAAAAATCAAAAATATTTAAGTCCATTATGATATATTTACAGTTAAAATTAAGTATCATAATATATTATTAAGGATAAAGTATGAAAAAAATATTACTATGTGGAGCTACAGGTTTTATCGGGAAAAATATAACTTTAGAGCTTGCGAAAAATAAAAATTATGAAATTCATGCTGTCAGGTATAAAAGACAAAAATACGAAACACCTAAAAACGTTATTTGGCATAAAGCTGACTTGCGGAATCCAGACTTGGTTAACAAACTTACGAAAAATATTGATATTGTTGTTCAGCTTGCAGCTACAACTTCTGGATCAAAAGATATAGTCTCAAAACCATTTATTCATGTAACAGATAACGCTGTAATGAATTCTTATATTCTTAGGTCTTGCTTTAATAATAAAGTAAAGCATTTCATATTTACTAGTTGTACTGTAATGTATCCATCTTCTAAAAAACCAACAAAAGAATCTGACTTTAATGGAAAAATAATAGAAAAATATAAAGGTGTTGGTGAAACTAAAGTTTATATAGAAAAAATAGCGAAATTTTTTTCTACCCTAGGTCAAACAAAACATACAATTATAAGACACTCAAACGTATATGGGCCACATGATAAATATGATTTAGAGAAAAGCCACGTATTTGGAGCAACTATTACAAAAGTCATGAATGCAAAAAACTCACTAGATGTATGGGGTGATGGCTCTGAGATAAGAGATTTTCTACATGTTAATGATTTAGCGTCTTTTATTAAAACTGTAATTAATAAACAAAAGAATGTATATGAAATATATAATTGTGGGTCAGGTGTTCCTATATCGATAAAAAAAATATGTCATTTAATTGTTAAAATTTCTAAAAAACCTTTAAAGATTAACTTTAATAAAAATAAACCTACAATAAGTTTTGACTTGCATCTTAATTGCGAAAAAGCAGAGAAAGAACTTGGCTGGAAACCTAAAATAACTATTGAAGATGGTATTAAGAAAACATTAATATGGTGGGGAAAAAATATTAAAAATGCGTGATATTAAAAAAAATTGGGAATTATTATCTAGAACAGAAGTATATGATGGCTCGCCATATATAAAAATAAGTGTAGACAAAGTTAAACTCCCAAACGGAAAAATTATTGATGATTATCATCGTATAGAAATTAAAGATGCCGTAATGTTATTGGTTGAAAACGAAAAAGACGAACTATTAGTATACAAAGAATATAGACATGGAATAAGCCAGGTGTCGCTAACTTTTCCAGCTGGTGGCATTGAGAAAAATGAAAGCCACATAGATGCCGCAAAACGAGAATTATTAGAAGAAACTGGATATGCGGCTGCCTCATATAATATTATTAATAAATACATAGTGAGTGGTAGCTATATGTTTAGCAATTTATGTTATATACGGGTTTCCCAAATAAGAAAAGTTTCTGAGCCAAAAGAGTTAGATATAGAAGATCCTGATATAATATGGATGAATAAAGAAAAAGTTAAATTAGCAATCAAAAACAAAAAATTTATTGGGTTAACATATGCAACAGCAGCATTACATTGGGTTTTAGATGAATAAAAAAAATATTTGGGTAACTGGATCTACTGGAATGGTTGGTCAAGCATTAAAAAGAGCTATAATTTCGTCTGAGTCTTATAATATTATAGAAACAAAAAGAAGTGATCTTGATCAAACAAATCAAAATGAAACAAATCTATGGCTTAAAAAAAATAAGCCAGATGTAATAATTATTACCTCTGCTTTAGTAGGTGGCATACAAGTAAACTCAAAGTATCCATTAGACTTTCTATACCAGAACTCCATGATTGCTTTAAATATAATAAATGGTGCGAATGAAATTAATTGCAAAAAATTAATTTTTCTAGGCGCAAGTTGTATGTATCCTAGAAATACAACACAACCATTTAAAGAATCTAGTATCTTAGACGGTAAAGTAGAAGAAACAAACGAAGGGTATGGTCTTGCAAAAATTCTTGGCGCTAAACTAACAGAGTTTATGAATTTGCAACATAATAAAAAATATATATCTATTATCCCAGCGGCAAGTTATGGCCCTAATGATTGTTACGATGAGAAAACTAATCATGTAATTCCAGCATTAATTCAAAAATTTCATAATGCTAAAGTGAACAAAGCTGAATCTGTAGAAGTCTGGGGAACAGGTAAAGCTAAAAGAGAATTTTTACATGTCGATGATATGGCTTCAGGTATAATTTTTTTACTTGAAAATTATTCTGATAATGAACCAATAAATTTAGGTACGGGTGAAGAAGTGACTATAAAAGAACTGGCTTGTTTAGTATCTAAAGTTGTTAATTATAACGGTAAAATTATATTTAATAAGAGTAAACCTGATGGGATACCAAGAAAAATTTTAGATTCGTCAAAAATTTATAAGCTAGGATGGAAGCCTTCGATAAGTCTTATTAACGGTCTTGAAAAAACATATAATATTTATTTAGATAATTTTAATAAATAAAAATTATGATACAATTCTTTTAATTTATATAAAAATTAATTACTCGATGAAAAAGAAAATTACTATAACTCTTCTCTTGCCTACATATAATGAAGTTGATGGTTTCAAAGAGATATTTCCCAGTATTGACAGAAAATTATTTGACGACATATTAGTTGTAGATGGAGGCTCTAGTGATGGAACTGTAGAATATGCATTCTCTCAGAATATTAGAGTAATGTCTCAAATAAGAAAGGGGTTAAGTGAAGCAGTCATAGATTCTATCGAAACAATTAATACTGACTGTGTAGTAGAGTTTAGTCTAGATGGAAACAGCATACCTGAAAAACTACCAGAATTAGTAAAAGAAATGCAAAAAGGATATGATTTAGTTGTTGTATCAAGATATTTACCGCCTGCAAAATCATATGATGACAATATAGTTACAGCATTTGGTAATTTTATATTTACAAGACTAATAAGATTAATGGGTAATTATCCGATAACAGATTCTTTAGTAATGTACAGAGGATTTAATATATCAATAGTAAAATACCCAGAATTTAAAAAATTTTTAATTGGACCAGTTTTTGAGCCTCTAACATCTATGGTTGCATGTAATAGAAAATTGAAAATATTTGAGATTGCTGGAGATGAACCAGATCGCATCGGTGGCGAAAGTAAAATGCGAGTATTTTATAATGGCGGCTGTATAATTTTAGCCATTGTAAGAACTTATATTTTCAAATTTTTTAAAATAATAATATAGTTTTAAGATTTATTATTTGATATTGTAATAAAGTCGTTTTCTAATTTATAAATAAAACCATATTTTGAAATAGTATTTTTTTCTTTTGATAATTTGCTACCTGTAAAGTTTAAACCATGCCATGGGCATGTAACTCTATTATCACAAAAATCACCATCTTCTAGGGAAGCTCCTTCATGTGGACATACAGAAGGCCAAATATAAAATTCAATATTAGAAATTTTTTTAACTATAAAAGATATTTCTTTTTCACCAAATTTATACAGGCTCCGTTTTTTATTATTAAGCGCATTAATACGAGTAAATTCTTTTATATTAATTTTTATAGGGTACTTTAAGCTTGGATAAACTGTATTATTAGTTAACTTATTTGAACTGCAGTAATCAGGCGGATCAGATTTAAAATTATAACCATATTTTCTCAATAGAGCTCTTTGACTTCTAATTACATAATCTTCTTCTTGAAGTCTTACGTTAAGTTTATAAATTTTTTTATCTAGATATTTATGGATAGGTCTTAAAAACCAATGAGATAATATGTGCCAGCTTATATCTAAAGAACTATTATCATCATTTATAAAATCCATTTCTATAACTGTATGTACATATATTAATCCACCTATAGTAAAAGTTTGGTAATACTGTCCTTCCTTAACTCTTACATCTATCACATTAATAAAAAAAGGCCAATTACCCCATTTAGTAAGTGAATTAGCAAAATTTTCACCAAGAGATATTCTGAGTTCATCGCTATAAGTAGAGTGAATAAAAGGTCTATGAGATTGATCCATATGATTCCACTCAAGATCTTGAACAGACCCTGGAGCTTCACAAGAAAAATTACCAGTTGTGACTGATGTGCCCTTACAAAAATCTTTAATAGCTTTTGCTAAATAATTTTTATCTATACTTCTTAACATATGTAAAAATACCTAAAGTTTTGTATAACCATCATTAGTAAATTTAGTATTTGGCTTACCTAGGATTATAAATGATAATCCACAAAGAATACAAATAAACGTGTATAGGACGCGATATGCCAAGAAAAATATGCTTCCAAAAGCAAGATTACTATAATCTGGATTATCCAGAAATAGATTATAAAAATAATTATACGAAGCTTCTCCTACCCCAATTCCGCCAGGAGTAATTGGCACAGAATTAGACATATAACTTAACCCTCCTACTACTATATTTTCAAAAAAACCAATGTAATTCATATTAAGCTGAATCGACATTATGTAGAAAGTAGAAATAAAAATTATATGGCTCAATAAAGAAATTATCCAGCATAAAAAAACATAACTCACTTTTGATTTATAGTTTTGAATATTACTTGCTAATAAAAAGATAAAATTAACAACGTATTTCAACTTTCTATTTTTTATATTACCCAAATAAGACAAAACATATTTTGAAAAAAGAAAATAAATAATAGAAATTAGAAGTAATGATATAAATACTGTTAAAATAATAATATAAATAGTCAATAACGCATTACTATTTAAAATCTTTTCTAGATAAAACAACCCTATAATTATGCATAAAGTTATAAGAGCGTGAAAACCAAGTATCCTTGATATAATAACTGTAAATAAAGCTGCATGTTTTTCTTTAGGTTTAACATGTCTATAAAGATATAAAAATCTTGCGGAATCTCCTCCTACACCACCTGGCATTACTATATTAAAAAATGTTCCGTAGCAATATATAAGTAGGGACTTAATGTAAGTTATATTATATTTTTGAGATCTAAGAAGTAACCACCATCCAAAATTATGTATTACGATAGCTAAACATATAGTTAGTAATATTATTGCAGTGTATTTAGTAAATATTATATCTGGGCTTGGCACTATTATTACATTTGCTGATAACATATATGTTATAACACCAATAACAATAAGAGATTTTATACAAATTTTAATATACTTCATAATTTTTGCACTATAATTTCTATCGAGTACTCTCCGTCGCTATGTTTATAAGGATCTGTGATTGTAAAGCCCTCTTTGCATATTTTAGAATAAATAACTTTGTAGTTTTTTAAATTTCTTTCTAAGAGCTGCATAATACCAATAGTGTTTGGTTTTTCATCATTTTCAAGTTTAAAAAAATGTTTATGATCTAAGCTAAAGCGGGAAGGAAGTGTCTTTTTTTTCTCATACAAGTCTCTTTCTGGTAAATATAAAATCATATATCCATTCTTTTTAATCACTCTCCACCAATTTTTAATTGTTACATTTACATCATCTAGATGCTCTAGCAAGTGAGAGGAATACAAAAAGTTAAATTCTTCATTAGAAATTTTCTCTAAATAATGGGCATCGCCATCTTCAATATCCCACCCAAAACAATTTGGTGATAAAAGATCTCCTCCATATCCAATATCTACTCCTTTGCCTTTGCAATAGAGTTCAAAAAAACCTTCTTTATCTCGTCTTTTTTTTGCTTTAAATGTTTCTTTCTGGAGTAAAGGTCTTTGAAAAAACTTATACCTAGTTTTATTTAAATTATAATAAATTCTTGGAATATATTTAAACAGTCTATCTGGCAAAATAGATCTTATTATGTTTACTACACTTTGCTCAATAGACATATTTTTCCCAGAGAAATTAATTTTTAAAATTATAAAGGCTTAGCGTTAAAATTGCTAGACTAATGATTTGGCAAGGTTAGTTGATTAAACCTTGCTATTTTATATCAATAACTACATCTTAGTATTTCAATGGCTTTATTTTAAGTAAATCCTTGCCTGAAAGTATTTGTAATCTACCTTAATTGAAGTTCATGAATCAAAACTAATTCTCTCATATTTATGAGAATATAATCTTCTTTGGGCGCATTTGCTTTTTGACTTTTAGTATCTGAAAATATTTCAAGTGTACCCCAATTATTTTCATATTTAACATATTCTCCGTCCCAAATAGTAGGATTACAAGAGCTAGTGGTTTTTATTCCT
>JABGXU010000008.1 GCA_018675635.1 Gammaproteobacteria bacterium | reverse complement strand
CATAAATTTATTGTAAAAAGTTAAAAAAGTTATAAGTTGTAAAAATAAAATGAACTTTAAAACGCGACCAATGTTATGGTAATTTTTATTTTGTATGTCCCATACAATAAATACTATTATTGAAGATAATAATACCGGGACAGCCATAAAAAAATAATGGTGCGTGCTGCCCATAATTTGCATTGGCGGCAAGGTGAATAAAATTATAGCTAAAAATAATGCCCACAGCTTATTGATATTAAATATTCTCAGCCATTTAAATAACAATAATGAACTGAAAGAAAAAACTGCAATAGTTGCAATTTTTATGTATTTAGCTCCAGACAAATATTCAGTGAAAAGTTCTGAGTAGTACATAAAAATCATGGTGTATGGTCTGACTTCGTTATACACAGCCTGATCAAATAAGTGGTGTGTTATGATGGAAATTCTATCCCAGCATGCTCCCGCAAAATCGTCATGTCTGAAATAATCAACCAGATACGCTGGCCCAAAAGCAATCATGAGAGATAGAAAAATAAATGAAAATATAAAAATATCTTTTCTGAAAAATCTTTCTATAAGTTTATTCATAAAAAAATTCGTGGAATATAAAAATATATTATAATCATTTATACCTTAAATTACTAGAACCTTAAAAAGCTACTCACTCTTAAGCTTCAAAATAAAAACATCATAATTATACTGTTTAATAGTTTCGACAAGCTCCCATTTTGTTTGCGAAATTGTGCCATCGTTAATCATTATAACAATATCTAAAATCGCTTTAAAAGACTCAATAGAGCCAGAAGATATACAGCATGCTTCTGTAACAGAAAAACAATTATGTCGGTATTTCAAATCATTTTTGTATTTTTGCGATCCGTCGTCATGAAGTAAAGGGTTTAAAAGAAACATAAAATCATAACCTTGGTTTGCAATCATTTTATAAGAATTTTCATCGTATTTTCTAGGGTTACTTTCAATATAACCCCCAGCTTGAAATAATTTTCCTTTTAGATTAGATAGACGACTTATTTTAAGTGGGTCAACGCCGTATTTGCCAGTAAGCCTGCTGGAGCCGTCAACATAAACTCTTTTGAAATTATATTTCTGATGATATTTTACCAGAACATCTAAAGTATGAAGATCGCTATCTTTAATGGGATCAGCTGTTTCTTGTACAAAACCACGAGGAAAAATACCTGTGTAATTGTTTTTAGCAAAATTATAAAAACCTTGGTTTACAAATTTAAAGTTCAATGAATAATCAAAAAACACAAAAGACTTGAAAAGCACAAATAAAAGCACAAGAAAAACAGGTAATCGAGAATACTTCTTAAAGCTACCTAGAAGAATTAAAAAAATTACTACACATATTGTCACGGCTGACACTAATCTAACGGCAGCAGTTTGAGCACTAAATAATGTTAATACGGGTAAAATTACAGAAGATGCAAAAATATAAATAAATATTTTTGGTTTTGGAATTTTTCTATTAAGCAGTGACAATAAAAATAAAGATATCAAGCTAAAATAAAAAGCATAAAACGAGTTTTGATAAATACTGCCTGAAAGCAACGCGCTAAAAGACCCGATGGAAGTATGATCAGGTAAATTCCAATGCCCAGCAGGGAATAATGATCCAAAGGTTGCGGAAAAAACCCAATAGAAAAAAGAATGGAATGACAAAGCCCATACAATAATATTTAGCACAAATATTAATAAAAATGTTGGCAGAATATAATTCTTATGATTTTTAAATTTAAAAGATAATTCTTTACGAAAAGTATTGAATTGTTTTTTATATAACAATACGGCTGTAAAAAATCCCAATAAAATAGTAAAAGTAATTGTGAGTTTTAAATACACATCAGTAACAACGCTAATATTATAAGCAGGGAAATGGCCCCGAATAAGATGCTGATACAACGGTTCCCCGAAAGTCCTTAAATAGGGAAAACATAAAAGAATACACAAAAATAATATAAATAAATACGCTATTGTTATGAATTGCTGATTCGTAAAAATATTTTTTATTCTTCCTCTCGACAACGTAATTATGATTGGAAAAAGCAATATAAGTAAAGCTTGAATGGGCCTAACCGATAGTGCTAACGTCATAAACACTGCAAAATATTTACTGTAATGGGCTACTGAAAAACTGTTTGATTTATACAAATAGTAAAATGCGGGTAGTAAAAAAGCTATGAGGGCAATTTCAGCAACGTTATTTATAGCATTTGCAAATACTGCTGGCAGAGTGCCGATAATTATTGCAGATAATATTGAGTAATATTTTTTCCTAGTAAATTCAAATATAATTAAATACGAAAACACTGTAATTAAGGTAACGTAAAAAATACCCATCAACGCAAAAGCAACATTCCAATTACCAAGACTAGGAATTAATATTAGTGATCCCAGTGCTGGGAATAAATGAGGCACACCCCTACCAGCAATCACATGGTCTAGAAAGCGGATAAAAGATTGAAAAATATTATCTTTATCAAGAAAAAGATCTTCATAAATTAACACTGATCTGAAGAAAAATCCTCCACCATCACTTGCAGGAAAAATATTGTCCATGATATGCCACAACATCATTAAAATGGCAGGCACCAATAATAAAACATACTGGATTTTAAATTTAGTAATTATAGATCTTGAAAAATCACTCATACTTTATTCCTTTTCTCACTTTTTTATTTTCAAAATAAAAACATCATAATTATAATGTTTAATAGTTTCCACCAGCTCCCATTTTGTTTTAGAAATGGATCCGTCATTAATCATTCGGACAAAATCTAAAATCATTTTAAACGATTTTAGAGAGCCTGGAGAAATATTACATGGGGCAGTAACGTGATTACAATTGTAATGAAATTCTAGATCATCTTTGTATTTTTGGGATCCGTCATCATGAATCAAAGGATTAACAAGAAACATAAAGTCGAAACCGTTATTAGCAGCCATTTGGTAAGAATTTTTCTCATAGTTTCTAACATCAACATCACCAACTAAAAATGGAGTGTTTTTAAATATTGCAATATTATTTACTTTAAATTGATCAACCCCGTATTTACCAGTGAGCTTACTTGTACCGTCAACGTATGCTTTCTTAAAGTTATATTTCCTATGATATTTTGAGAGTAAATCTAAAGTATAGAGACCAACATCTTTAGTAGATTCTACTTTTTCTTGGGAAAAACCAGTAGGGAAATTAGGCGTATATTTATTTTTCGCAAAACTATAAAAATCATGATTAACAAATTTAAAGTTCAATGAATAATCAAAAAAAACAAATGACTTGAAAAGCATAAACGAAAGTACAAGAAAAACAGGTAAGCGAGAATATTTCTTAAAACTCCCCAAAAGAATTAATAAAATTATCATGCAGATTACGATTGCTGGAACAAATCTTACAACAGCAGCTTGAGTACTTAATAAAGTTAAAACAGGAAAAATTAAAGCAGATGCCAAAACGTAAATAAATATTTTTTGCTTTGGAATTATTTGATTAAGCAATGACATTAAAAATAAAGATATTAAGCTAAAATAAAAAGCATAAAATGCATTATATTTTATACTTCCTAAAACTAGTGTAATAAATGTATCTGAGCTATTGTCAGATGCTAGATTCCAATTCCCAGCATCAAGTAATGTTCCAAAAGTTGCGGCAAAAACCCAATAGAAAAAATTATGGAATAGCAAAGACCAGATAATAATATTTAGAACAAATATTAATAAAAATATTTGTAGAATATAATTCTTACAATTCTTAAATTTAAAAGATAGTTCTTTACGTAAAGCATGAAATTGATTTTTATAAAGCAATAAAGTTGTGAATAATGTGAACAGAAATGTAAAAAATATAGTTAAATTTATATATACATCTGTAACAATACTAATATTATAAGCTGGGAAATTACTCCGAGTAAGATGTATGTAAAGTGGTTCCCCAAAATTACGTAAATACGGAACATACAAAAGTATACATAAAAATAATATTAATAAATAAGAAATTGTAATTAATTGCTGACTTGTAAAAATATTTTTTATTCTTCCTCTCCACAACGTAATTATGATTGGCAAAAGTAATATAATTAAAGCCTGAACGGGTCTAACAGATATTGCTAACGTCATAAATATTGCAAAATATTTACTATGATTAGCTACAGAAAAATGATCTGATTTATACAAAAAATAAAATGCAGGCAGCAAAAAAGCGATGAGACCGATTTCAGCTACATTAGCTACAGCATTTGCAAATACTGCTGGCAATGTGCCAACGATTATTGCTGATAAAGCCGAATAATATTTTTTTCCAGTAAATTCAAATACAATTAAATATGCAAATACCGTAATTAACGAAACGTAAAAAATACCCATCAAAGCAAAAGCTGCGTTCCAATTGCCAAGACTCAAAATTACAAATGGCGACCCAAGTGCTGGAAATAAACTGGGCTTAATACCTCTACAGCAAATTATGTCACTAATATAACGTGTTATAGACTCAAAGAAATTATCTCTTTCAAGAAAAAGATTTTCGTAGAGTGAGACTGAGCCAAAAAAAAACTGCCCTCCATCGCTTCCAGGCAAGCTGTTATCAATTATATGCCATACAATCATAAAAAAAGCAGGCACAAATAATAGGAAGTAATGTAATTTAAAGCTTGAAAAAGATAATTTAAGATTATTCATTTTTTAATCTTAATATAAATACATCGTAACTGTAAATATTTATTGTATCGATTAACTCCCAATTAGTTTCTGAAATTGTTCCGTTAGCAATCTTATTTGCAAGGTCTACATGTAATCTAAAGGAATAAAGTGATCCAGGCGCAATGTTGCAAGGATCGCTAGTATTATTGCAAGACAAATAGTAATTAAGCTTGTCATGATATTCTTTTGAGCCATCATCATGTAAAAGTGGGTTAGTTAAAAACATAAAATCAAACTTGTGAAGTTCTTCAAGCTCTTTATAAGAATTACCATTATATTTTCTATGATACGGAGCATCAACCCTAAACTTTTCTGGGTAATACTCTAAATAATTTCTAATCTTGTACGAGTCAACTGCATTCTTGCCATGCCACTTACTATGACCATCAACATATATTTTTTTAAAATTATATTTCTTATGATAATTTCTTATAATATCTAAAGCGAGAAATGTAGCTGTTTTTTCACGACTAATATTATTTCTAAAATGTTTTTCCGCGCCAATAGAGGCGGCCAAATTAATATAGTTAATTTTTGAAATTGAAAAATTATGATCATAAAAAATTAAATTTTTAGAGACAAGAAATAAAATTAAAATAAAAATAATTCCTGGGAAATACCTCTTCAACGAACCTATCAATATTAATAATAAAATAAATAAAATGACAAAGCCAGTTGCGAATCTATATGGGTCGGACTGAGATGAAAATAACAATATTAAAAATACAGGTAATGATGATAAAATTACATAAGTAAAATTTGAAATCACCATCTTAAAATTATTTAGAATAAAAAATAATGAGAATATGAAAAACAAGGAATAAAATGTAAATACACCATTCCAGACTAAAGTCTCATATAATTTTTCCATAAAACTTAAGTTATTATTTAATGCAGGCTGCGCAGATATCATGGATCCAAAGGTTGCACCATATATCCAATTTATTAGATCATTTAGCTGATAGCCCCAAATTATAATTATTAGAACTAAAAATAGAGAAATAGATGATATAAGATAGCTATCATTATTTTTATAATTTAATTTTATATTTTTGTAATGCAAAAATTTATATTTATTTTTCTTATATATTAAATAATTAATGAAAATAAATGCACCATATAAAATAAATGTTAAATTATAATACAGGCTTTCTAAAAAATATATTTGCTCAGAGTGATCACCCCAATTCATATGCTCTATGTATACTGAACTACCAATATTCTTCAAATGAGGAATTGTAAATAGCACTACAACAGTTACAAAAATTAAGTAAGTAATAGTAATTAAACTTTTTGATGTAAAAATCTTAGCTTTGTAACCACTGTAAAAATAAAATAATATTGGAACAAGAGTTATTAAAAAGGCTAGCAACGGCCTAACAGCAAATAAAAGAGCAAAACTAATTGCAAATAAATAGCTATAATTTTTAATTGCCAAGTAATTTGATTTATGTAAATAATAAAAAAAAGGAAGTATGAACATAGTAATTGCAATTTCAGCATGGTTATATATAGCTTGATCAAATACAGCTGGAGAAATGCCTATAATTGAAGCAGATATTGCTGCAAAAAATTTATTTTTTGAAAATTCTAATATTAGTAGATAACTATAATATATAATAACTATCAGATAAGAAATGTTAAGTAATAAATATCCTACTTGAAAGTCTCCAAATGATAAAAAAACTGCTGGCAAACCTATTGCTGGAAACAGAATTGGCTTAGTACCTCTTTCAAAAAATAGATGTTTAAAAAAATCCCTGATTGACTCAAAGAAATTATTTTCTGCTATAAAAAAGTGTTGAGCATGACTGTATGATCTAAAAAAATATCCACTTCCATCATCTACTGGTAGACTAATATCAAAAATGTGCCATATGGTCATGGCTATTATTGGCAAAATGCAAATAATAATTATATATATATGGTGACAAAATAGAAAAGATCTTATTGATTTTAGCATTAAAAAAGCTCTTAATTTTATTCAATACTTTCATATAATATTGTAGTATTTAAAAATATGCCACATTTAATTAAGATACAAAAAAACTTAATTTAATATTTAACTACATGATTAAATTGTACTATAATAATACCTACTAATACTCACAAATATTTAACAAAAAACTATGAGAAAAAAAATAGAAGATTATTTTGAAAAGGTTTCTAATAATTTTATTCAATTAAAAAATCAATCTCAAAAAATAGAAGAAGCAGCTAACGAGATTATAAGTTCACTACAAAAAGGTAATAAAATTATTTTTTGTGGTAATGGTGGTTCTGCCGGAGATTCACAACATCTTGCTGCAGAATTAATGGGGAGATATAAAGTTGATAGAAAACCATTGCCCGCTATTGCTCTAACTGTAGATACTTCAGCAATTACAGCTATCGGCAATGATTATGGTTACGAGAATGTATTTTCAAGACAGCTTAAAGGCATAGGTAATAAAGGAGATGTTTTAATTGCAATTTCTACTAGTGGTAAAAGTAAAAATGTAATAAAAGCAATAAATGAAGCAAAAGATATGGGTATATATGTAATTTCATTTTCAGGAATTAATAGCTCAGAAATGCAAGATTTAAGTCATTTAACTATTAATGCGCAAAGTGAGGAAACTAATCACATCCAGGAAATGCATATAGCTATAGGTCAATTAATTTGCGGGATAGTTGAGTCTGCTGTTGTAGAGAATAAAATTTAATATGTTCTGAAATTAAATAAAACACGTAACAACCATCTAAATGAAAAGAGTGTTTTCTCAGATATTTTTTTAAAAAAACCACCTCCACCATACTCAAGGTAAAATAATTTTCTAAAAATATTGAAAAATAATATTTTTACCATTGGTACCTTATAAGATATTTTTATGTTGCCAATAACATATGATTTGTTTCTATGCTTTATAGGGCCTTCAATATCGTACTCATTTTTTATTATTTCACAGTATATTTTAGCTGCGACTTTTTTTGCAATAGATTGAATTTTATAACTAACAGAAATATTTGTGACCGTAATCATTTTTTTCAAAATTAGCCTATCATCTATTGATTTGCCAGTATGTTTTTCCATTTTTATATTGTTCACAGGTATATCTCTTGTTGCTCTAAAGCTATTATTAAATTTGTCAAAATTTTCCAAGTAGTACATTACTGTTTGATTGTACGAATCAATACTGAAGCAAGGAATATTTCCTACGAGATCTCTCCATTTTTTTGTACATACATCAATATTTTCTGGCATACTCACACATTGCCAATGATCTGAATAATTAAAATGTTTTCTCCAACCTAGTCTTAATCTAAAGATATCATCTTTATAATAATTCTTATATTTTAAAATTTCTGTATCCCACCCTAATGTTTCAAACCTCATATCATCTGCTAAAGCTAAAACATAATATGAGTCTTTATTGCAGAAATTAAGTAACTGTGACATTGGTATATGCTGATCATATAAGTCACCTACGTATATATCATGATATTTTATAGTAATTTTAGAATTTACACTTGAGCGAAATTTTTTAAATTCTGTCTCCCCAACATCACAACCAACTAATACCTCTATGGATTCTAAATTTTCTGCTGTTGATTCTATATTTGATATCAAAGATTTAAAATTTTTTATTTTGTTTGAGCATAATATTATTGAAATTTCTATATTGTTACTCATTTTTTTTTCTTCCGTCTAAAATCAATTCAGATTCGTTATTGTAATAAGATTTGTAAATTGATTTTGTAACAATATCAATTTCCATCCCATGCACTATTTGTTTGTTTGTCTTAATATTTGTAGGGTATACATCTAGTATGGTCTTATTTTCAAGCTCATGCTTTAAACAGTTCGAAAATCCTTTAAGACCCCATTTTGTTGCAGCATATAGTGTTCTAAATTTTTTTGTTTCAATTCCAGACATAGAATTTATATTTATAATACCATTTAATGTTTTTAACATGCTGTATGAAAGTAAAATTGGCGCCCTTAGGTTTACATTAATTATATTATTTATATAAGAAATATCTAAATCTATAAAATCTTTATTAGCGCAATGTATTCCTGCATTATTAATTAGTAAATTTACATTTTTTGAGTTTGCGTATTTTGATAAGTTAACAACATCTTTCTCGCTATTTAAATCACAAGCATAGTAATCTATTGAGTCTGCTTCAGATATTTTTGTTTTGATGTTTTTTAATGTTAATTCATCTCTTCCATGAAGTATTACTTCGTGCCCTTTTTCAAAGAAATACGTTGCTAGGCTTTTTCCTAACCCCTTGCTAGACCCGGTAATCAAGACTTTATCTAATTTAGCCATTATTTGTAAAAAATTTAACTCTTATATACTTTATCTGTAAAGGCGTTATATCTCAAATTTTCTATATTTTTATTTTTTAGATACCAATCAATTGTGTTCTTAATACCATCTTTTAAATTAGTTTCCGAAACTATTCCAATACTTTTAGCTCTTTCTGTGCTCATTAGTCTTTTTTTGTCTCCGGCAGGCTTTGTGGTGTCCCAGACTAATTCACAATTGTCTGGCATTAATTCAGCTATAGTTTCTGCAATTTCTTTAATTTTAACACCTTCTCCACTGCCTAAATTTATAGGTTTATTGTAACCTTTTTCTACAACTTTCATCATTCCTGCCGCAACATCTTTTGAGTATATAAAATCTCTTATTGGTGAGCCGTCACCCCAGACTGTTAATGGTCTTTCTCCAGACAAAGCCCTATTAATTAAACTTGGAATAACCATTGCGTTTTCTGGATCAAAATTATCATATGGCCCATACACATTTGCTGGCCTAACTATTGAAATTTTATCCCACTTATATTGAATCTCATAAGCTTGAGCTTGAAGCTCTCCCATTCTTTTTGCCCAACCCGCAAATCTATCATTTTCTGAAGGGAAACTGCTCCAGACATCGTCTTCAACAAAAATATCTGTAGGATGATAAACGCCTATGCTGCTAGTAAATAAATATCTATCAACATTACACTGCCTTGCAGCTTCCATCATATTAATTGAAAAAGTTATTGTGGGTACAAAAAAACTAGCTGGATTCTCCATGGTCATTTTTGGCGAACCTTTCACGCCAACCAAATTAAAAACTATATCCATGTTTTTGCATACTTCTAAGCAATTTCCAAAATTTCTTAAATCAACATTTTTGAAAATAACTTTTTTTGAAATATCTTTTGGATTATCTAAAGAAACAATAGTGATGTTAGCTTCTTCTTCTATTAGCATATCAACTAATGGTCTGCCTATAAGTCCAGTGCCACCAGTAACTAAGACCTTTTTATCTTTATAAAACCCCATAGTCTTTCTCTTCATAGTAAACAATTGTACTTCCTAATTCTGACATCTCAAAAGGTACAACCATTTTTGTATCGAATATTTTACTGAGCTCTTCCTTTTTATCTTCTGCACAAAAAAATAACATGAAGCCACCAGCTCCAGCTCCTAATAATTTTCCCCCAAGTGCTCCATTTTTTAAAGCGTGATCATATAAACTATCTATTTCAGCTGTTGAAACTACATCAGATATACTTTTTTTTAGTAACCAATTTTGATGTAATAATTTTCCAAACTCATCATACTTATCGTTAATAACAAGATCTCTTGCTTCATCTACCATTCCCTGCATCTCACTTACTATGGAAGTTTTATCCTTTATATCTTGTACTTTTTTTTCTGCAACAGAAGATGCTAGCCTGCTAATACCTGTATATACAAGAACCAATCTTTTAAAAAAATTGCTTAATTGTGATTTTGTTAACAAAACCTTTTCTATATGATAAAACGCATTTTTTTGAATACTCACATAATTAAAACCACCGAATGCTGTGGCAATTTGATCCTGGATGCCTATTATTTCTTCTAATTTATCTCGTTCTATATGATATGCTTGTTTGGCTAACTCGTATTGATTAGGACTAAGACCTCTAGCAGCGTGCAAACTGTGATTTAATGCTACAGTAAATGCTGAACTTGATCCTAAACCGCTTCCTCCAGGCAAATCACCTGTGTATGTAATATCAAGACCTGCATTAACATTCATACACTCTAAACTATGTCTAACTATTGGGTGTTTTATTGCCTTGACTGAACTAACATCCTCCGCAATTCTCCAAGACACTCTATATCTTTTTTCTTGAAATGGAGGTTTAATTCGCAGAGTTATATAACAATAGTGATTAATAGCTAAAGATAAAAAAGCTCCACCATGATTCTCAAACCATTCTGGGTAATCAGTACCGCCTCCAAAAAAGGAAACTCTATATGGTGCTCGAGCTACTATCATAGTTCATCCTTAATAAATTATTAAAACCACTTCTTTACCGAAGCTCTATATAAAATCTCTTTTGCAGGGCAATAAAAAATATCAAAAAACCAAAAAAAACCTCTAAATTCATACCCAATTTTAAAAGTATCAAAAAGTTTTTTTGTGGATAAAGTTAACACATAATATGCAAATAGTAACGATAAATTATGAGCTTTGAAGTCTTTAAGTTTATTATATTTATATAATGAGTCTTTATAAATCAATAAAAAAGAATCCGCTATCTCTATATGCTGGTACCTAATAGTCAATATATTTCTTCTACTTAAAGTATTTGATCTCGAATGAGCTCTCATTCTATATAAAACTTTCTCAATTACATAATTTTTTACTCCAAATAAACACAAACGCACTAGATGTTCTTTGTCGTTAGCATATAAATCTCCGCCAGTATTTGAATAGGTTTTTAAATAACCATATTTTAAAAAAATATTTTTTTTATAAAAATGTCCCATAGCATGTTTAAATAAAATATTATTTAACTTTAATTCTAAATTTTTTTTTAAAAAAGATGACATAATAACCTTGCCATCACTAAGATTCTCTATTTCAAGTCCATAAGAAAAAATATCACAACTATTTTTGTTTTTTATATATGCATTAGAAATCTCAAACAGCATATTATCTTCATAATAATCATCTGTGTGCAAATAACCAATTAAATCACCCGTAGATAATTTAATGCCTTTATTTTGCGCCTCTGAAGCACCATTATCTTTTTCAGAAACTAATATATCAACAATATCATTATTCTTTTCTATGATACTTAAAGTTGAATCAGTAGATGCCCCATCTATTACGATACATTCAAGGTTTCCATAATTCTGCATTCTCAAGGAATCAAAAGTTTTTTGGATAGTATTTTCTGCATTAATACATGGTATTACTACACTTATTTTTGGAAGTTTATTCATTATGCTTAATTGCTTCTTTTAATTTACTATATTGTTCTTTGTTTGAAATAAATTTTTTTAAAATATTCTTTTTCTCTAAATATATAATTATAAATATAAAATATTTGTCAAAAAAATCTATTTTACACCAAAATATAAAAAAAATATTAAATAATAAACTACTTGTTAACCAACCTTCACTTCCTCTGTGATGAAAGTATTTAAGTTTTTTAATAAAATTTTTAAAAGTATGAGAAATATAATTTACTTTAATAATTTCTATTTCTATTTTTTTATCTTTATTAATTTCTTTTGCCAGTAAATATGCAGATTCAAAAGACTTTTTTTGAATTTTGTATGATATCAATTCACAAAATGACTTATAACCTAATTTGGTTCTTTTTATTCTTTGCTTCATATTTAAATTTGTTAAAGTTTCTTCACCACTAAAAATTAACAAATCATCAACAATACTTCTTTTAAAGTCTTTTCCGTACATACTTAAGTAATAAGATACAGTTTCTTGAAAAGTATCAGGTCCTATGCATGGATTCCAGTATCCAACTACATCTAACCATTTTTTTGAATAAAATGAAAAATCTGGTTTATATCCACATTCCCATAAATCATTGTATATATGATATTTATATTGTGAGCACCTTACTCTGAAAATCTTATCATTATCATAAAGCAAAGAATGTTTAATTAGAGCTGAATCCCAATTATTAGTTTTTATTGTAATATCATCAGAAAGTACAGCAACATATAAAGCAGACTTAGAAGTTTTTTTTAAAAGAAGATTAATTGGTTTCCAGGAATCATTAAAATTTTTTATAATATCAGTTTCAATAAACTTTATAGAATTATTATATTTTTTGTTTAATTTATCTATTTCTTCCTTCATAGCATTATCGTCCTTATCTATATGAACAATAATTTCTAGAAAATTTATATTACTTATTTTTTTAAAAAAAGAAGTTGTAAATCTATTGAAGTTTTCTGCTTTATTTGAGTTTAAATGTATTGAAAATATTTTTTCGTTTTTAGGATTGTCTGTCTGCATTTAATCTAAACTATTTTTTATATCATTATAATGATCCTTGGCTTTATCAAGATTTTCTTGATTAAAATGTTTAGGATAAATAACAGGCATATCTTTTAAGGAAATTTTTTTCCATAAATTATTAATTTTTTGCATTGCCCAAAAACCTCCCCATGAACTTACTTCTCCAAATATTTCTTCGATTGCAACGGTTACACCAGGATGATAGTTTTTATTTGTTTTTGGATCTTTTATAAAATCTTTATTCTTATTTTGCATGGCAAAATCTTTATCAACATTCTTCATTTGTATGTTTAAATCATCTCCACATATTATTCCATAATTTTCAACTAATCTTAATGAATTTATTATATCTTTTTTAACAAATTCATACGTATGATCGGCATCAATAAAAATAACACTAAATGATTCATCCTTGAGATAATGTAAAATATTTTCGCTTTTACCTCTTAAATGCTGAGTGATAATAGATTTAGGGACTGTATTTATATTATGTAAAAAAATATTATAAGCAAAATCAGATTCTAATAATTCCTCCATTTCTAAAACATAGTCATTGTTCTTGTGTTCTTTTAAATCAAAAAAGGGCTCCCATGCATCTAAACATGTTAAAGAACCTTTGGAATTAGAATGCTCTGCCAGACCCTGCGCCCAGGATAACGCTGATGCCCCAAACCAAGTGCCAATTTCCATAATAGATAAATTTCTTTCTTTATTTTGCTTAGATAAGAACCATATACTTGCAATCATAAACATATGTCTCGCTGGAGCGCTAAGAACTGCATTTTTATGATCTAAATATGGTTTTCCTTTTACTAAATTCTCTAATATTTTTTTATTAATCATATGTCTATCGAGTTAAATATGCGCCACTATTTTTTTCAACCATCTTTCTCCAATATTCTAAAAGATCAAAAATAGTTTGCTCGTATGTATATTCTGGCTTCCATCCAGTATGATTTGTAAATTTTGTAGTATCAGGTATTTGTAGGTCAGCATCAATTGGTCTCAATCTATCTGGGTCTTCCTCAATTTTTATTTCATCTTTAATTGTTGATATATTTATAAGGTCATTAAGAATTTGTTCAATTTTACAAGAATGTGTACCACCTATATTATAATATTCACCTGCTATAGGGTTAACAGTTACTAACATATAATAAGCTCTTACAGCATCTCTTACATCTGCTATTGTCCTCATAGATTGCAAATTACCAACTTTTATTATTGGTTTTATAATTCCTTTTTCAGCCATTGCAATTTGTTTTGCAAACGTTGATTCAGCAAACACATCACCTCTTCTTGGGCCGGTATGGGTAAACATTCTTGTTGTCATAACTTTCATACTATAAGCCTCAGCATAGAACCTACCTACTAAATCTGTTCCTATTTTAGAGATGGCGTAAGGTGATGCCGGATGGAATGAGCACTCTTCATTTATTGGTAACTTATCTTTTGATACTCTTCCAAAAACTTCTGATGATGCGCAAACATGTATAATTGATTTTGGAGAAAACTTCTTTAATGACTCAAGTAACGATGAAGTTCCTGATATATTTGTTGCGTATGTGTCTAAAGGAGCATCAAAACTTGTTTTTGGATAACTTTGTGCGGCCAAATGAAATGTATAATCAGGTTTAACTTTTTCTACCACTAAATCTAATGACTGAGAATCTCTTAAATCGCCATAATGCAAAAATACCCTATCTTTAAGATTAATTTTTGCTATTAAATTTTCAATATTATCTAAAGGGCTTCTCCATCTTATCAAGCCATGTATTTCCCAATCGGTATTTTCTAACAAAAATTCTGCCAAATGAGAACCTACCATGCCTGTTATGCCAGTTATAAATGCTTTCATTTTTTTGTTCTCTTATTAATAAATTCCTTTATTTTACCTGTAACATAATATATTGCATCATTAGCAAGTGACTGATGAACACCAACAGAAAACCCATTATCCATTATTGTATCTGAATTGCTTAATTTGCCTGAAATTCTATGCTCGAATAGATTGTTAGCTGGTTGTCTAGCTAGGTTACCTGCAATAATAGGTCTTGTTTCAACACCACAGTTATTTAAATAAGTACATATCTCGTCACGACTAAAATATTTATTATTCTTTACTATCATAGGAAAACCAAAATGAGAGTTCTCTGAATGTTTTGTTGTTGTTTGAAAACTAAAAAAATCCCCTAAAGACTTTAACTCATTATAATACTTCTTAGCATTACTTTTCCTATTATCTATAAATTTATCTATTTTATCTATTTGCAACAAACCCATAGCAGCTTGCGGCTCTGTGATCCTTAAATTATAACCATCATTTACAAATAGAAATTTTGGATCAAAATCTTTGTACATTTCAATCCATTTATTTTTATTTTCCACTTGTCTAACCCATCCGTGCGCTCTAACAATTCTCATCATTTCAGATAATTCATGATCATCAGTAACACAAATTCCACCTTCTAATGTAGTTATGTGATGCGAATAATAAAAACTAAAACTCGCAATTCTTCCAAAACTACCAACATATTTATCTTTATACTTAGCACCCATTGATTCACAACAATCTTCTATCAGCATTAAATTATGTCTTTTACAAATTGATAAAATATCATCCATTTCACATGGATTTCCATATATAGGTACTGAAAATATAGCTTTTGTTTTATTTGAAACTGCTTCTTCAATTTTATTGGTATCCATATTAAAAGTATTAACATCACAATCAACATAAACAGGAATTAAACCCATTTGTATTACTGGCCACACTGTTGTAGACCAAGTTAAAGCTGGTAAAATAATTTCGTCGCCTTTATTTAAATTATTTTTTGTAAGCTTGCTAGTTAATACTGAAAGCATTAAAAGATTAGCTGATGACCCGGAATTGTTAGATACGCCATGTTTATATGAATATTTGCTACAATATTTTTTTTCAAACTCAGTTACTTTTTCACCCATCGTAACTTTTGTTGTTAACATTTGTTTTGTAAAAGCAATTATTTCTTCTGCATTAAATGTTGGCTCGTGCAACCTTACTATTGGATTATCGGAATCAAACTCATTAGTTGGATTATCGTCCCAACACTGTTTTATTGCTTTTTCTAAATTTTCATTATTATTCATAATTAAAAAGGTCCTTTAAATGAATTTATTTCTTTTCTAGATATATTTTCTGGTTTCCAGTTACTGTCCCCACCACACATTGTATTTGCTTTTATTGCTACGCTTTCAGGGCTTGGATAAAAGCCATCTTCTAAAACCCTAGTTGTCGGACAAGGTGATTCAAGATAACCCATCCTATCAAGATCTAAATCTTTACAATTAATACCTAAATCAGCAATAACCTCTGCTGCAAAACCACATGTTAACCAACCATTATCTACAACCAAAACTTTCTTGGTTTTATTTGCAGATTTTCTAATCAATTCATAATCTATTGGAGATAAACTTACTGGATCTATTACTTCTGCGCTTATTCCAATCTCTTTTAATGCTAAAGATGCTCTTATACAATCAGTAACCGTATAACTTACACCTACTAAAGTAATATCTGTTCCTTCAATAAGCACTCTACCTTTGCCAAATTCAACTTCATACAACTCTTCCGGTACATAACCAACATTTGAATAAAGCATTCTATGCTCAACAAAAATAACTGGGTTTTTATCTCTTATACTTGCAATTAAGCAACCTTTAGCATCGTGTGGCGTCGTTGGTGCAACAACCTTAATGCCAGGCACATGCATAAAATAAGAGTGAAATGCTTGACTATGTTGAGCACCTTGACCCCAGCTTCTGCCAATTGCTGCCCTAACTACAAGTGGCACTGAATGTACTCCAGAAGACATATACCTAAGTTTTGCAGCCATATTAACTAACTGATTCATACAGAGTAGTAAAAAATCCATTCTTTGATGTACATAAATAGGTTTTAATCCACCTAAAGCTGCTCCAATCCCAATACCTGTCATAGCGTCTTCAGATAACGGTATATCAAAATTCCTTTTTGCCCCAAAAACTTTATGAAGATCTTTTGAGGTGCCGTAATGACCTTTTGTGTCATCAACACCTAGACCATAAACAAAAACAGAATCGTCATTTTCCATCTCTTGGTAGCAACCTTCATATATTGCTTCACCGTAATTAATTTCTTTTAAATTATCCATATACGTTATCTGTTATCTCTTTAGTTCCGGGGAAAGAAGAATCTTCTGAATATTTTATTGCATCATTTATTTGGCTATCAATATCTTTTTGTATAGTTACAACATCTTCTTTATTTATTAAGCTTTCTAAATTCTTTAAATCATCATTGGTAATAGCATCATTAAGCTCTTTGTCTGATCTAAAATTAATATGTCTATCTTCCCCAGGCCCTACATGATCTCGCCATCTACTTGTCATACATTCTAATAATATGGGGCCACTATTATTTTTAATATTATTAATAGAATCATTAGCAGCATTAAAAAAATCTTCTGTGCGAATCCCGTCTACTCTAAATGATTTCAAACCAAAAGAATTTGCTCTAGAGACAATAGAGTCACCTAACATTCTTTTGTCCTGATGAGTGTATATTGCGTATTTATTATTTTCACATACAAATAAAATTGGAAGTTGATGAAGACTAGCAAAATTTATTGACTCCCAATATACACCTTCGTCAACAGCACCATCTCCATGATAACATATCACTACTCCTTCATTGTTTTGATATTTTTGAGAATAAGCGTAACCTACAGCCTCTGGTACTGCAGTAGCAACAATAGCTGAAGTTGTCATAAAGTTAACTGACCAATCGCTTAAATGCATAGAGCCAGCTTTTCCTCTAGAAGATCCTGCTACTTTTCCATATAACTCTGCCCACATTTCTTTTAGATTACCCTCTCGAGCAAGGTAATGGGCATGTCCTCTATAATTACTAAAAATAATATCTTTCTTATCAAGTGCTAGGCTAACACCAACAGCAACTGGTTCCTGCCCAATAGATAAATGAACTGGACTTTTAATTTTATCAGTATCATATAATTCAATTATTTTTTCTTCACTTTTACGAATTAAATAAAATAAAGAATATGCTTTCTTAACATCAAATTTTTTCATAATCCAATTGGCTCTTGCGAAAAATAATGACCTGGTAAAAACAACATTTTTTTTCTACCAGTAGTTCTGTATTCCCTTGAATATTTCAGTAAATTACTTTCCGTTATAATTCTTACATCTAGACTAATTCTTGTTATGTCAGTCTTATTATGTTGTGTACAATGCAAACATCTTGGATCAAAAATAATAAAATCCCCATAACTCATATTAAGAGAATCAGATTTTTCTTTGAGATCTTTAATTACACCTTCTTTGTATTGTACATTTTTTGCGAATAATTCAAAGTCATAGTTGCTATCCTTAATAAAATTAAGACTATAGTTAAGAGGCGTTATACGCATACTATTTGAGTCATAGACATTAGTAAAAGGAATCCAAACATTAAATTCATATGGTGGGTGCCCTAACATTACATCGGTATGATAACGATCTTCCCAATCATAGCCTTTTTGGTTTGGAAAATGGAACCTAAATGTAGGTACTTCCTGGTAATAAATAGGCTCTGAAAATAGTGAAGCTATATTTGTAATAAATTTAATATATTCATTTTTTAATTCTAGAGATATATCATAAAAACTTATAGATATTTCGTTCTGTTCTGTATCATCTAAATTTTTTTTAGAATCATGTAAACATAAATGCAAATTTTCTAAATTATTTTTATAATTAATTAATTGTTCTTTATCTACTATTTCTTTTTTAATTAATTCATTAATTAAATGTTTTTTGAAATTAATATCTTTTGTATTATATTTGCCTGAAACCTTCCATGTTTTAAAAGAATTTTCTATTCCACTTGGACTTAGAAAATCTTTCATAAATAATTCACGATCTCCTGTAGAGTCAAAACTAACAGTTTTACCCATATGTCCTCTAACCTTACAATTATCCTGATCTAAGCTCATGCTTTTAAATTTTGTCAACCAATGGAAATGGAATTCTTTTTGCATATTCGCCTTTTCTAAAATCTGAATGTTCTTTTAAGTAAGTACATAATAAAGCGTATCTATTTCCATTAGAATTATTTTTATGTGAAGCATGAACCAGCCAACTATGAATCAATAAGACACTTCCTTTTTTAATTTTTAATGTTTCTTTTTTATATTTTTCAGGAACTAAAGTTTTTCTAATAGTTGCATTGGGATCTTGATTATTAAATTTTGACAATCCAGTATCAATTGTTGTTAGAGCTTCCTCATGGTGTGTTTCTGGCCATATAATTAAACCACCATTATCTTTATCAACATCAGTTAAAGCACACCATGCGGAAACAAAAGAATCAGAAGATGCTTTAACATATGTATTATCCTGATGCGCATTAAATCCAACAGTTTCTGGTGGCATAAAAAAAAATTCTGTTTGCAAACCTAATGCTGTGTCTTGAAAATAAGAATTTATAAACGATATTAAATTTTTATTAGACATAAATTTTTGTATTATTTCTGAGCTTCTATGAAGATTCATTAAAGGTGTTAAATCTTTTGACGACCCTAGAACTTTATGAGCAAGATTAACTACTGAATCGCACTCTTTTTCAGTGTATACATCATCTAAAATAACATACCCGTTATTTTTAAAAAATTCTACTCTAGTTTCTATAACATTCGCTGACACTATTTATCTCCACCTTATCCCATTAGTGACGAAACTATATTATCCTTTAAATTACAAAGATTTACCACCCCATTATACTTAACACTCTTAATACCAAAATTTTCGGCGCACTGAATATCAGAATCTCTATCACCTACTAATAACATATTGTTTTTTCTAAGGTTCCATAGTGATGCTAACTCTCTAAGCATACCTATATTAGGTTTTCTATCTTGACTATCTATAGAATATTCTGGAATTATCCCATCTTTATGATAAGGGCAAAAGAAAAAACCGTCTATATGAGCACCGTTTTTATGAAGCTGATTTTGCATTTCATTGTGAAAAATATGCATATCATTTTCTTTGTATTTCCCTTTTGCAATACCGGCTTGGTTAGTTGCAACAAAAACTAAATAGTTTAAATCATTTAAATGCCTTATAAGAGAAATAGCACCTGACATCCATACTAAATCAGAAATTTTATGTGTATATCCATGATCAACATTTAACGTTCCATCTCTATCAAAAATAACTGCCTTTTTTTCATATAACCAATCAGCATTATTTGCTTCTTTTAAACTTTCAGGTGTGCCAATATCAATAAAATATCCTTTTACTTCAGATCCCGAAACACGTTTATCTTTAACTAGTTGAAAAAGAATATCATTCTCAAATGACAAATTATTAACAGTTAGATTTTTTAAAATATGTTTTTTAATACAATAAATTCCGCCATTAATATAGCCAGCCTGATTACTTACTTTTTTCTCTTCGAATTCTATAACTTTATTATTTTTTATTTTAACACTACCATATCTACTGCAATTATCTTTTTTAATTAAAGCTATAGAAACATCATTTTGAGCGTCCAAATTTTCTAAAATTGATAACCAGTTACCATCAATTATTGAATCACCATTCATTAAAAAAAATGTATCATCAAGATGTTCATAAGCATTTAATAAAGCCCCGCCTGTTCCTAAAGGAGAATCTTCTGTGATAATCTTTATAGTAATATTTTTTATAATATTTTTTTTAAAGTATTCTTCTACAACAGATGAAGAGTGTCCTGCAAGCAACAAAACTTCACTAAAACCAAAAATTTTTATTTGATTAATTAAATGAATTAAAAATGGTTTTTCGTCAATATTGAGCATTGGTTTTGGAAAGTTTTTGGTAATTTCCCCAAGTCTTGAGCCTTTTCCGCCAATTAATATCACGCACTGATTCACTGTTATAGCTCTAAATAATAATATGTAAAACGATTATAACATATATAATATTTATTATTTTAAATCAGCGCTTTATATTATTTGTAATATCTTTATACTTAATTAAAATTTAATAAAATAATATTAATCTAAAATGACAGACGACTCAGATAATATAAAAAAAATTCTCGGCACAACTGAAGAAAACAATAATTTTAATTTTAAAAAACTTTTATCTATTCACCTTCAATCAAATAACCCTGAGAATTTTTTAGGCTTTATAAATTCATTAGAAAATAATATACAGGATATTGGTCTTATAGAAGTCATAGTAAAAATAGATGATGATGATGAAGAAATGAATGCTTTACTTCTCAACTTATCTAAGCAATCAAAATTAGACATAAAATACGTTTCTACACCACTGCTTGGTAATTTTGCAGATTTGTGGAGATCTATGAATGATCTTTTACTTTTATGTGAAAAAGATACTTATTTTTTATGGAATATGAATGACGAAATGAGAATACCAATAAAAGGTTGGGATCAAACACTATTAAAGTATGTAGGGATATTTCCAGATCATCTTTTTAGATTAAGAACATCATGTTATAGATCTAGAAATTATGCTGATGAATGGGAGTGCGGATTTGCACCAGAAACATCAGCCATAACAACAAAAAAATGGATAGATATTTGCGGTGATTGGAACCCTACACTAGGTCCTGACACATTTAATCAGCTTGTAGCCTATTACTTTTCATACCATGATAGATTTAACAAAGATAAAGAAATTAGAGACATAGTTATTAATGATTTTATATTTGAAGGTGAAGGTGCATCAGTAGGCTTAAATAAAAATCAACAAATTAAAAGGTTGTCAGAAACAATAAAACCATGGTTTAGATTATTTTCATATAAAATGCTTCTAGAGGCTTCAAGAAGATCACAAAAAATTAAAGCTAATATATATTTAGAAAAAAATTTTATTAACAACCCTGGTTACCGAACATTATATATAAAAGATAAATATAAAAAAATACAAATTATGCATGGTGAAAGAAAAATACCATTAGTAAAGTTCCCATATAAAATATCAAGATTTGATATTATGCTTAGAAATTTCAATAGATCTTTCAAATATTTTATATATGCAGGAGGAGGCTTTGATTTTAGAGTAATACCAAAATTAAAAACATACATTAGAAGTTACGTATTTTATATTCTATTAAAATTAAAATACATAAAAATAATAAATTGTGGAAGATATCTAGGAATTAAATATTATTATTTTGTAAAAAGAAAAAATGTAAAAAAAGTACTACGCGCTTTAAAATTTATACCAATATCTATAGATATTATACTTAAAATTCCAGAAAATACATACGAATTATTTGTTGTATTTTTTAAGAAAAATTTTCCTGATACATGGATATTTTTAAAAGTTAAATATGACGAGTTAACACGAGAAAGAAAAATTATAGATACTGACACTACAAATTTTTTTAATCAATTAAATTTTAGAAAAATTAATAAATTTCTAAAATTAAATAATATTAAATTTAAATTAAAAATAAGTATTATGTATGTAAAAATTGTTATGATGTGTAAATTCTATAATATAAATATAAATGAAATAATGAAACACAGACAATTAATAACATCGCAAATTGCTAATACGGAATTTATTTTTAATGATATTTATTTACACGAAAACAATATTGAAGTAATTGATAAATGTTTGAAAGATAAATTAAATTATAATTTAAGACCATATGTAAAAAAATCAATTATTGATATAATTTTTATTATTTATACAACAATAAGTAAATTTACAGGATCTATATTTAATCCAAAAAAATAGAGGAAACTGATATTAGGTATTTTTATAGATGAATACATTAAAGACGAATTAAATTATAATTTTAGAGAATTGATTAAATAATATATTTTACATTCCTTTCCATATTAACAAACTATATGCTTCATGAAATCTATCACCAAAACCAATTCTTAGCTCTTTAATAATTTTTGCTTTTCCTTGAGACTCTAATTTTTTTATATCTGAGAAATACTTTCCCAAATAATTTCTTTTTTTGTGATAATTTTTTGCTAATAAATCATATAAATTATCTTGATTATAATATTCATATATTGGTTCCAAATGTATGCAAATTACTTTTTTTTCTAAAAGTCTATATAGCAAATTTTTATAATTATCTCCGAGTTGTTCAAGAGCATGGAAACTTATAATAGTAGAATCTTTATCCACATTTAAATCTTCCCATCCTGATAAATCTAGCATGTTAAATTGCACTGCTTCTATTTCTCTATTTGTGTACTCACTGATTTTTTTAATTATGGGTAATGATTTACTAGCCCAATCGCTAGCTACTAATTTAATATCACTATTTAATAATTTAGCTGCTAGTATTGTTCCACTTCCTGTTCCACATCCCAATTCAATTAATTTCTTAGTTTTTGACATATATTTTTTTAATATTATAGTTCTAATAATTTGATCAAACTTATAAACAAAATTTTCAGTAATACCAATAATATAATTGCCTTCAAATCTCATAATTTTATGATGATCGAAATATTGAGGCATTAACTTATTAGGATGAAAATCTTTGCTTATGCTATCAAGAATTTCACCCCAGCCTTTTTCCCATATTTCATTATTATTTTCACCGGAAACTCTTAATTCACTTGAATTTATCTTATCTATAATAGAACTAATCACATCATCTCTATCGCTACCATGTAAGATACTATATTCAAGAATTTCTACTCCATTAGGAAATATTTCATTAAAATCTTGATCTGATAAACCAAACTTCTCTTTAATATAATTTTCGCCAATAAATTTTTTATTGGTTAATGTGTTGCTTTTTGAGTTATCTAAAATATCTGAAGTAAAAACATTTACTGGATATGATTTTGTAAAATTATTATTTTTATACTCTCCAAATAGTGTCTGTTTAGTTGATAATATTTTTGTATCACCATATTCAGACCATTCATTAACAGTAATAAAATATGGTTTTCTATTCTCATCTTCATAAGTATCTGACTCTACTTTTTCTTTAGGCATAAATCTAAAATCAAGTGATATTCTTATAGAATCAGAATTTTTATAAGTCTGATGAAGTAAAAAAGGATCTACAAATATCCATCCCATGTCATTATATTTTATTTTTAATTCTTTTAAATTAACTATATTTCTAACACCTTCATCATAATCATCTAATGCTTTTACTTGATGTTTTGGAAATTCATTCGTTTCAAAAAAATCTATCCCGATATTTTTAAAATCACCAAAAATATGTAAAAAAACTATTATTGCTCCTGAAGGATCTCCAGCCCATATGTCAGTATGTTTTTTTGTTGATGCTCTAGCTCTTTCATTTCCACCAAATGAGCCACTCTGAATTCTTACATTAACAGGAAATTGGACTTTATCTATTTTTTCATTTAATTTATTTTTCTTAAATTCTTGAAAAATTATTTTTTGTAGCTTATTAAAAGAAAGCAAATTTTCTTTTTTAGGAACTAATAATCCATTTGGTGTTATATTCGGCAATATTTTTATTTCTTCTTCGTACTTTTTATAAAAATTATCATCAATTTTTATACTCATATCTGGTTTTGATGATATTAAACAATCCCAAATAAAATATTGAACGGCATTTTTAATACTATTTATGCTTTGGTCGCCTATTTTAAATACTTTTATTAAATTTTCATCATAAGTACACTTGTCACTATTAAATAATGAATGCATTCTTTTTTTTCTGTTATCTAAATTTATATTATCTGACATGAATTACTTATTTCTCTATTCCTGTGATAGAAATTGTATATTTTATAAAATTTTAATATTAACCATTATAAATAATCATTTTCATAGACTGAGCATGCCTTATCAATATCCCCATAATAACTTATTTGGCCATTTTTCATATACATTGCTTTTGTGCAAAGCTCCTTAACTAAATTTAAATCGTGCGATGCAAATAGCATTATCGACGAATTATCCATTATTTCAGTTATTTTATCTCTACTTTTCTTTGAAAACTCAATATCTCCTGTTGAAAAAAATTCATCTATTAGAAGTATGTCTGGCACGTTATGTATTGCAGAAGACAATGCAAGCCTTGATTTCATGCCAGATGAATATGTACGAATTGGCAAACTCAAATATTCCCCTAATCCTGAAAACTCTTCAGCAAATTCAATAATATGCTGTTTATTTTTTATAGATTCGCCTTGAATAATTCTAGATAATAAAATATTCTCATAACCAGTAGCATCATCTAAAAATCCAAAACCTAAATCTATCATACTGCTAACTTTACCATTTATTTCTACTGTTCCAGATGTTGGAACATAAATTCCAGTCAACAATTTTAATAATGTTGTTTTACCTGCTCCATTAGGACCAATAATTGCTATTTTATCACCAGTATTTATTTCTAGATTAATATTATCAAGACCTCTCACTATTCTTCGGCCAGAGGTTATTATATTTGACTTAGCAAAACCATCTTTTTTTCCCAAACTAGATATTTTATTTCTAAAAGAAAGATCAGATCCTTCGTAAATAGGAAAATCTAAACAAGAATTATTAAGCTTTATATAAGATTTCATATTTTCTACACCCAAAAAACAATTCTATTCTTTTTTAAAGAATATATTATTATAAAGAAAATTAATTGCGCAATAGTAATTGCAAAAGCTCCGTACCATATATAAGCATCAAATTCCTGGCCGACCAGGTCATTACGAATAATGCCAATCATATAAGTAAATGGATTTAAGTAAATATAATTAATGTACTCACCTAGCATTTCAGGTTTCCATAAAACTGGTGTCAACAATAGCATTGGCGCCATTAATGCTTTTACTGTAGGTTCTACATCTCTATATCTTGCTGAGAAAATTCCTATGATTGATGTATATAAAACAGAATTAATAAAAATTAATAACATGCCTAGGGGCAAAGTAAAAATTACTCTTGAATCAATGTTTGGTTGTAAAATTAACAAAAGAATAAATATTAACGGCAAGTGATGAAAAAATAATAGTAAATTCAAACAAGATTTTCTTAATACATGGAAAATTGGTGGTATTGCATATGTTTTTAACAAAGAAGAATTGCCATAAAAAACTTCTGGTCCATCAACAATTATTGTCATTATCCATGTCCATATAATAAATCCTGAAAATAAATACAATAAAAAATTTTTCCAATCTAGATTAAATATAGTGCTCCATAAAAGACATAAAATTCCTGCAGATATAGCCATACCTAAAACAACCCACCATGGACCAAGATATGTTTTCCTATATTTAAGCTTAAGATCAAAATAAGCCATAAACATCCAAGAATAATAATTTTGAATTGAAAATACCAAATCTTTAATAGCAATGTTGTTACGTAAAAAGTTCATAATTTCTAACTAAAGATTTTATTATTATGTTTTCCTAGCATAGGATAACCTACATTTTTTTGATGCGTAATACCTATAATTAATACTATAAATAATCCTAATATATTATCATAAATAGCAGAATTAAATATAGAAGAGATGAAAATAATAATAAATGCACCTTGTGCTAAAATATTATTTTTACTGTCCAAATATAAATTAAATAAAAATATAACGTACAAAAATAAGCCTGCTAAACCAATTTGTGTAGATAAACTAACAAATTCATTATGAGGATTATTACTAATAAAAGTATCATTAAGATTAACATCTTTTGTATCTATACAATTATTTGATAATTTTTTATATGAACCAACTCCATTACCCAAGAATGGGTTATTTTTTATATTGCTAATACCACACAAAACCCACCCATATCTAAGACCAACTGAGGAATCAAAATCATTATTATATATTTTAACAACATCCTCATTAATTTTAGAAATTCTATCCGTAAGATTATCAGAAAATGGACTAAGCATTAGAAAACTAAAAACTATAATAGATGTAATAAAAAAAATAATTTTTCTTTCAAAGAAATACTTATAAAAAATAAATATGAGTAATAAAGAAATTATGATATATGAAGTTCTAGAATCATTCATAAATATTATAAATATAAATGAAAATAATGATATTAAGTAGTTTAAAATACTTTTGTTATTAATGCCTAATATTAAATTTATATAACATAAAAAACAAATTATTATACCACTAATTATATAATTTTGAAAAATCACAGCATGTGTTTCAATAATATTATATTTTGTATAGTTAAATTGAATAATGCTTGTTAGTTCATACAATAAATTAAAATCAAATATATTAAAGTATTTTACATATGATAAAAACAGTACAAATGTTGATCCATAAATAAAAAATTTAATAATAAGATTTTCGTTCTTATATTTTTTTATGTAATAATATATAAATGGTATATATATAAACTTTATATATTTTTTTAAGACTAAAAATACATCACTATTGTCAGCTATCGTATATATATATGATATAAGCAATGCTAAATATATTAATATGCTAAATAGTAAAAATTTTTTTTCATACAATACTGAATATTCCTTTTTTTTTATACATATTATTAAACCTATAATTACAGAAATTAAAAAAAATACATTAGTAAGGGAAGTTGATATCAATATAAAAAATGCAGCTAATGGCAATGCATATGCATTAATGTTTGCCAAATTATTAAAAATATATCTCATTAAAAAATTTTATTTTTTATTATATTTTCATCTCTACCTGGACCATTAGATATTATCTCTATTGGCACATCCAAATAATTTTCTATTGCTTTAATATAAATTTTGGCATTTTTAGGCAGTTCTTCGTATGTTTTTATACCCGATATACTTGTTTCCCATCCAGCATAATTTTCATATACGGGATTATTATTTTTATATTCTGTACACATTTTAATATTTTTAAATGTATCAAGAACATCTAATTTTGTTAAACATATTCCTGTAAAACCATTAATAATAATTGATCGTTTTAGCGCTATTAAATCTAACCAACCGCATCTTCTTTGTCTGCCTGTGGTTGCTCCAAATTCATGTCCTCTGTCTGATAATATTTTTCCGTCATTATCAAATAATTCTGTCATAAATGGACCAGATCCAACTCTAGTGGTATAAGCTTTTACTATTGCCAAAACATAATCTAAGCGTTTTGGAGACACACCAGAACCAGTAAAAATACCTCCCACAGTAGTATTTGATGATGTAACAAAGGGATAGGTTCCGTGGTCTATATCTAAAAGTGTTCCTTGGGCCCCTTCAAAAACTATTTTTTTCCCTTTTGAAAACGCGCTATCTATATATTCAGGAACATCAATAATACAATTTTTATATAATTGAAACTGCGTTAATAATTTTTCATAAATATTATCTGCATTAAAAGTCTCAGTGTTATAATAATTTTTTAACATAAAGTTATGATAATCTAATAATTCTGTGATTTTTTCTAATAAGGATTTTTCATCTGATAAATCACCAAGTCTCACTCCTCTTCTAGAAATTTTATCTTCGTAAGCAGGCCCAATTCCTCTACCTGTTGTACCAATTTTACCTTTTCCTTTTTTTATTTCTCTAGCTTTATCTAGAGCAATATGAAACGGTAAAATTAATGGGCATCCATTTGATAAAAAAAGTCTTCCGCCAATATCAATTTTATTTTTTTTAAGTGTATTAATTTCTTCACTTAATGCATCTAAAGATAAAACAACACCATTACCAATAATACATTTCACATTTTTATGGAGAATTCCTGATGGAACGAGATGTAATATAGTTGTCTTATTATCTACAACTAAAGTATGTCCTGCATTGTGGCCTCCTTGAAATCTTACAACTGCATCACATTTCTCTGTTAGAAGATCAACAATTTTGCCTTTGCCTTCATCACCCCACTGCGCTCCAAGTATTGCAATACTATTATTCATTTTTATCCTCAAAAACCCATTTTCCAGATTTAAAAACTAAATTGTTACTATGGTGACTTGCAGATTGATATTTTAATAAATACCTTACATCAATACTAAAACCAATTCCCGATACATCATCCTGAATACCGTCATATCTTCCTCCAATAGCAACTTCCTCACTATCATTTTCTATATAGGCACTAAAAATAACATTATTTTCATAATCAAAGCCTTTAAGCTCACAAAAATCATATTTAATTTCTACATCTTTGTGAAATTTACAAATCAAATTAGATAATTTAATTATATAATCTATATCTTTTTTAATTGTTTTGTCAAAACTTATAAGTTGATCAGAATATTTTAAAATATTATTAATGGGTCCGTGCATTTTTGGAAAATCACCAATGCACTTCTTCAAAGATTCATCAATTTTTAAATTATCAAGATAATTTTTTAGCTCTGAACTAGATTTTTTTCTAATCATATTTTTAATAAATAATTTTTGCTCATTATCTAATTTAGTAGAATCCATCAATTTTTTAAATATTCCTACATGCCCTAAATCAAGAAATATTTTTTTAGCAGTAAATTTTTTTAGAACCTCTAACATTAGTATTACAACTTCTGCATCATTATTTATATTAGAAAACCCAATTAATTCTGCTCCAGCTTGTATTGGTATTCTAGATTTTTTTGACTCATTATTTTTGGTGCGAATAACGTGATCAAAGTAACAGTACCTGTTTAATTCAGTTTGATCACTGTATGTTGAATATATTCTTGAAATTTGTGATGTAATATCAGCTCTAAGGCCTAATTGTTTTCCTGTATCTTGATCAATTAGCTTAAAAGTTTGTAAATCTAAATCTTCACTACTGTCCGTTAATAGAGAATCAGAATATTCAATTAATGGTGGTATTACAATGCCGTAACCGAATTTGACAAAAGTATCAATTACTTCTCTTCTTTTTATTTCTAGCCAGTAAGCCTGTTCTGGCAAAATATCTTCTATACCTTCTGGTAGAATCCATTTAGTGATTGGCATTTTCTATTTTCTAGGTTGGTATAGCCATTATATTTATTTTTTTTTATTTACCATTTTTAAAATACTTAAAAAACTCTGAATCTGGATCTATTACCAACATATCACTTTTACTTTTAAATGAATTCACATAAGCTTTTAAACTTCTTGTAAAAGCATAAAATTCTGGGTCTTGTCCATATGCTTCTGCATATATAGCTGTTGATTTAGCATCTCCAGAACCTCTTTCTTGTTCAGACGTTCTATAAGCTTCAGCTATAATAACGGTTCTTTTTTTATCAGCTTGTGCTCTAATATTTTCTGCGATTTCTTGACCTCTAGCTCTAAAATCTTTTGCAGTTCTACTCCTTTCTGCGCGCATCCTTTGATAAACAGATTCGCTAACGTCTCCTGGCAGTTCTATTCTACTAATTCTTACATCTACTAGCATAATACCAAGTTCTTGAGCAACTAATTGAGCTTTATCCTTAAGAACTTCCATAATTTGTTCTCTCTCACCAGATATAGCTTGTTGTATCGTTCTAATACCAAATTGGTTTTTTAACTCATCTTTCACAATTTGCGTTATTCTACCTTCTGCTCTAACTCTATCACCTAAAGTTGACTTATAGTATGTCTTAACGTTTGCAATTTTCCATTTTACAAAAAAATCAACTGACATATTTTTTTTCTCACTAGTTAAAAATAATTCTGGTTTTGCATCCATTGTAAGAATTCTTGCATCAAATTTTCTAACGTTATTCACAAGCGGAATCTTAAAATGCAATCCTGGTTGAAGATCATCTTTTTTAATTTCACCCAATTGAAAAACCATGACTCTTTGAGTTTCTTTAACAAAAAAAACTGTTGAATTAACAATTAAAAACATACCAACGATAAAAAATAATACTTTACTCTTCATGATTATCTCTCCTCTCTATTACTATTCATTTCACTATCAGATAAGTCTTCATCTGAAGCACTATTATTCTCTATTTTATTTATTTCTTCAGATTTCATAATTTTATCTAATGGAAGAAGCATTAAATTGTTCCCTTCCTTAATATCAATCATTAATTTAGAACTATTAGTTAGAACTGATTCTATAGATTCCATATAAAGCCTCTTTCTTGTCACTTCTGGTGCTCTTTTATATTCTTTAAGTATTTTTATAAATCTGTCTGCATCACCTTCTGAGTTCGCTATAACCATTTCCTTGTATGCAAGAGCATCCTGAATCATTCTTGCAGCTTCTCCTCTAGCCCTTGGAACAATTTCATTTGCGTATGCTTGGGCTTCATTTTTATAACGCTCCATATCCTCTCTAGCTTTTGTAGCATCTTGGAAAGCATCCTGTACAGCATCTGGTGGCTGTGAATCTTGTAAATTAACAGTCGTTACTTGAATGCCTGCTTTATAACTATCTAGCACCAACTGCATGAGAGTTTCAGTTTTATTTGAAATTTCTGTCCTTCCTTCTCTTAAAATGTAATCCATTCTATTTTTACCGACGACATCTCTTATAGCTGAATCTAAAACTCCACATATTGTACTTCTGCTTCCAAATCTACAAGTTCTATCTCCAGGAATATCAGGGTTTTCAACATTAAATAAATAATCTTCAGCATTTTTTATTCTATATTGAACTGAAAAAGCTAATTCAACTATATTTTCATCTTCAGTAAGCATTGTTGTTCTTTTTTCAACGCTTCGAATACCTGTAAAATTAATAGTTTCATGTGTTTCTAAAGGTCTAGGTAAATGCCAACCTGGGCCAGGCATGGCTGTTCTTTGGTATTCTCCAAATCTTAAAATAACAGCTCTTTCATTCTCACTTACTATATAGAATCCTGTTGCAGCCCATCCTATAGAAATAATAATCAATAACGACATAAAAGAAGATCCTCCCTTTCCGCCACCTCCATTAGCTCCATTGCTTGTATTCTTAGCGCCAAATAGTTTCCCAAATGATGAAACAAGTTTATTAATAACTGCGTCTAAGTCAGGTGGGGACTGATTATTATCCCTTCCCCATGGGTCTTTTTCATTATTAGATTGATTCCAAGGCATACTTTATAATCTCCAGTTAAATTTTATTTATTTAAAACTAAGTATAACAAATATTATATAGAATAATTATCCAGTTTTATAAATTTCTTGCAAATTTTTAGTTGTTTTCGCTTCTTTTCTGTCAGTTAAGCCTACTTTTGCTAAATACTTAATATAACCTTGCATAGCCGTAAACTTAATCAAATTATGACCTGATTTTGTAAAAATCTCTTCTAAAACATTGCAGTTTTGGTATATTAATGATCTTATTTCTCCTTGTAAAGGAGTAAGCTTAACTGTCATTAGCTCATAATTCTCAAATAATTTTTCAGAGATCATTTTTCTTAGAGAATTAATACCATATCCAGTCTTTGCAGAAATATAACAAAATGAGTCTTTTTGTAAATGTAAAAAATTTTCAGGATTATAATTTTGATCAATTTTATTAAAAATTAATATTTTAGGGATGCCATGAGCACTAATATCTTTTAAAACATTATTTACTTCCTCTATATAAGCTAGAAAATTATTATCACTAAGATCAATAACGTGTAACAAAAGATTACTTTCCGCAACTTCTGATAAAGTAGACTTAAATGACTTAATTAAATGATGTGGTAAATCTCTAATAAAACCAACAGTATCACTTATAACGGCATTTTTCTTATATTCTAAATTTAATTTCCTATGAATAGGATCTAAAGTAGCAAATAGTTTATCTTCAGATAAAGTATCCATTCCTGTAAGTTTATTAAACAAAGTGGATTTCCCTGCATTGGTGTACCCAACAATACTAACTCTTGGAACACTCTGCTTTAATCTTGAGTTTCTGCTTAATTGTCTTTGATTGCTAACTTTAGTTAATCTTTTTTGAATAGTTTTAATCCTAGCTCTTAATAGTCTTCTATCAGTTTCTAATTGTGTTTCACCAGGACCTCTTAATCCAATACCGCCTTTTTGTCTTTCAAGATGGCTCCAACCTCTAACTAATCTAGTAGACAAATAATTTAATTGAGCCAATTCAACTTGCAATTTACCTTCATGAGAAAAAGCTCTTTGAGAAAAAATATCTAAAATAAGACCAGTTCTATCCAACACTCTTGCTGATAGCAGCAACTCTAAATTTCTTTCCTGGCTTGGACTTAGATCTACGCTAAAAATTACTAATTTAATTCCGCTTTGCTTTACTGCAGATTGAATTAATTCTGCATCTCCCTTGCCAATATAATATTTTATTCCAATATTCTTGTTTTGTTTTTTTAAAAAAATTGCTTCTTTAATATCAATGTCCGCAGACATAACTAATTCTTGAAATTCTTCTTTTGAATTATCAACATCTATTGGATATTTATCAATATGAACTATAAGAGATTGGTTTAAAGGATTATTATTATCAGTCAAATTTTGTATTCCTTTATCCAGCTATTCCTCTGTTTGAATTTTTACAGTTTTCACTGGCACTATTGTAGAAATAGCATGCTTATAAACCATTTGATTAACTGTATTTTTTAATATTATTACGTATTGATCAAAAGAATCAACATGCCCTTGTAATTTAATTCCATTAACTAAATATATTGATACAGGAATCTTCTCTTTTCTTAAAGTATTTAAAAATGGCTCCTGGAGTATTTGGCTTTTTATCATTGTTATACCGCCCATATCGTTATGTTTAAACGCTCAAAAAATATTTAACTCTATTTTCAATATTATCATAATCTAGGAAAGTATACACCGTTGAACCATCCAGATGCCTTAACCATGTAATTTGCCTTTTTGCTAACTGTCTTGTAGCCGCCAATATATTATCTTCCATAGTATTTTTTTCAATTTTACCATTAAGATATTCATTAACCTGTTTATAACCAATTGTAGACATTGATGGCAAATCAAGATTTACATATTTGTTGCGTATTTCTTCAACTTCATCTATAAAACCACTTTTTATCATGTGCTTTAATCTTAATTTAATACTACTGTGTAAAAAATTTCTGTCACCTGGAATTATTGATAAATTCAAGTTATTTAGGTTTTGAATAGTAGTTAATGGCTTTTTTAATAAATCACTTGGCTTCTTATTATTTGCATAAAATATTTCTAGCATTCTAATGATTCTGTATTTGTCATTTGGATGTATTTTACTAGCAATTTCCTTATCTTTTTCTACCAAATGATTATACATATGTGCTAAACCATTTTGCTCTAATTTATTAGAAATATTATTTTTAATATTAGCAGAAACTGGCTCAAGCTCTGAAAGACCACCAGAGAAAAAAGTTTTAAAATACATCATTGAACCACCTACTAACAAAGGAACTTTATTAGATAAATATATATCTTTAAAATTATCTAACAAATCATTATAAAATTGCGCAACAGAATATTGTTCATGTGGTTCAATAATATTCACTAACCTGTGAGGAAAGTTTAATAAAGTTTCTAGATCAGGTTTTGAAGAACCAATATTGAGTTCCTTATATACCATTACCGAATCAACACTAATAATTTCTAAATTAAATTTTTCTGATAAAGATATTGCTAAGTCAGTTTTACCAGACGCAGTTGGTCCCATCAAAGATATTACTTTATTCATGTTTTTTTTGAGCAACATTATCTCTAATATAAAGTAAATTTACTTCATCTGCAGTATTTACAAAATTATTTGCAAACAGAGTTTCTATACTGAAAAAAATTTCATCTAAATTAATACCCTTAGAATTAAAAACTGAGGCGCTAATAAGACTAGGTAATTTATTATTATCACTTAAAATTTCTGATTTGTTTTTAATTAAATTAATTTTTTTATATTTTAGTTTCGTTAATTTTTTATAAAAAGTATTGCAAGAAGATAATTCGTATGATTGCTTATCTGAAAAAATTTCATTGCCTTCATAGTTTGTCCAATAAATTTCGTCCATTCTAGCGTCTATAGCTATAATCATTGGATAATTATCATCCATATCAGGCTTTGATAATGCTAAAATTTGAAAAGAATTTAGCGCAACGATAGGAATATTCAAATAATACCCTATGGCTTTAACGTAAGCCAAAGCCACTCTTAGGCTTGTAAAATTCCCAGGGCCTTTATTAAATCCTATTAACTTAATGTCTGTTTTTTTTATGCCTATCTTTTTTAAAAGATCATCCGTTTTCTGCACTAATATCTGTGAAATATTAGCATTTTCATTTATTTTTTCTTCGAAAATTTTTCCATCTTTTTTTATAGCTAATATAGTTTTATCAAATGCAGTATCTATATATAAAATCATTTTTTTTCAAGTAGCAAAGAAACATGTGCTTCTATACCTTCATGCCTTCCAATATACCCAAGTTTGTCATTTGTCTTTGATTTAATATTTATTTTTTGTTTATCTATATTTAAAATACTCGCAAGAGATTTTTTTATTTTTTCAGAATATGTAGATATACAAGGTTTCTCAGTTATTATAGTTGTGTCAATATTTATTATAGAATAACCATCATTACTAATAATCTCTAAAACTTTTTTTAAAAAAACAGAACTATCCTCATCTTTATTAACTTTTGAAGAATCAAAATAACACCCCATATCTCCATTTCCTGATGCTCCAAGTAAAGCATCACATAAAGCATGCATTAAAATATCTCCGTCAGAATGAGCAAGAATAGAACGTTTTGATGGAATTTTAATTCCACCAATAATTATATATTCTCCATCTTTGTATCTATGTGAATCATATCCATGGCCTATTCTAATCATTATTAATCTTCCTCATCCAAAAATAAATAATCTGCGATATGATTATGGATACATCTTGCGAATGATAAATCACTTTTTCGGGTTATCTTAAAATTATGGGGTCTACCCATGTGCATTCGACAATTATATCCTAGAATTTCAAGTGCCTGGCTCTCATCTGTTACATATATATTATTATCGATACAATGCTTTAAAGATTTATATATTATGTCGAATTTAAACATTTGAGGAGTTTGTGCTACCCACATATTTTCTCTTGATACTGTTTTTATAAGATTAAAATCTTTATCTACTTTTTTAATAGTATCTGAAATTGGTAAACCCATCACACTAGAGGTATTACACTCAATAGTTTTATTAATAAATTCTAAAAAATCAAATGAAATAGCACAAGGTCTTGCTGCATCATGTACAAGAATCCACAAGTTATCAGTATTAATTTTTATATTTTTTACATATTCTAAAGAATTAAATACAGTTTCCTGCCTTGTGATTCCCCCTTTCACAAATTCTGTTTTAAAATGCGGGGTATTTATATCATTATTATCTAAACTTTCCGTAATAATATTTTTTAACTTACCAAAACTATCAATTAATTTCGAAAAATCTTTCGAAGATTCATCATACCCAACTATAATTTTATTAACAACACCCAAACTTGAAAGACTAACTAAGGAAGGCTCTATGACAGAAAGATCTTCATCTATACCATCAAAAAGTTTATTAGATTTTTTATACCTAGTGCTTTTACCTGCGGCAGGTATAATCGCATAAAGTTCAGTATTATTTTTTAATTCTTTAACCATATTAGTAATTACTTTAAAATTTGAAAAAAAGTTTCTTTTTCTTTTATTAAACCCAGCTCATTTCTTGCTTTTTCCTCTATAACACTTAAACCAGTTTTTAAATTTTCTATTTTAGCTTTAAGAACTTTAATTTTTTCTAAAAATTTTGTATTCTCTTTTTCTAATTCTATAATTTCATTTTTTAAATGGTTATATTTAGAATAACTAGTGTCACTTTGTGTGAATTTATACAACAAAATAATTAAAAAGAAAGATAGAATGAAAATAATTTTATTCATCGCGAATTATATTAGTAAAAATAGATTTTCCTGGGTAACTTGATTTTGATCCAAGTTCCTCTTCGATTCTTATTAATTGATTATATTTAGCTACTCGGTCTGATCTGGACAATGATCCTGTTTTAATTTGACCTACAGAATATGCTACAGATAAATCTGAAATAAATGTATCTTCTGTTTCACCTGATCTATGAGAAACAACCGCGTTATAATTATTATTTTTCGCTAAGTCCATTGTATTTATTGTTTCTGTAAGTGTACCTATTTGATTCAACTTAATTAATATAGCATTAGCAATATTTTTATCTATACCTTTTTGTAAAAATTTTTCATTCGTTACAAATAAATCATCTCCAACAAGCTGTACTTTCTTTCCTAGTTCTTTTGTTAAAACTTCCCACCCATTCCAATCATTTTCATCTAGCGCATCTTCTATTGATGCTATAGGATATATTTCTGACCAAGATTTTATTAATTGAACAAATTCATTACTTGTATATTTTTTATTTTCAGAGCTTAAATTATATTTTCCATTTTTATAAAATTCACTACTAGCTACATCAAGCGCTAATACAATATCTTCTCCAGGTACATAACCAGCTTTTTCTATAGCCTGCATAATTACATCAAGTGCTTCTATATTTGATTTTAAGTTAGGGGCGTACCCTCCCTCATCGCCTACTGTCGTAATATAATTTTTACTCTCCAAAAGTTTCCCTAAAGCGTGAAATACTTCAACACCATATCTTACAGCCTCTTTCAACGATTCAGCTCCTACAGGCATTATCATAAATTCTTGAATATCAACGCTATTATTAGCATGGGATCCTCCATTAATAATATTCATCATTGGAACTGGCATTATATAATCTAAAGAATTTTTAATATTTTTATATAAAGAAATATTATTGTTATTAGCTGCTGATTTTGCATTAGCTAAAGACACAGAAAGAATAGTATTTGCGCCAAGTTTTGATTTATTGTCTGTTCCATCAAGATTAATTAAAGTATTATCAACTAACTCTTGGTCATTAGAATCTAAACCAACTAAAGCATCGCTAATAAGTGTTTTAACAAATTTAACATTTGATAGTACTCCTTTACCATTATATCTTGAGGCTTGTGAATCCCTTAACTCTAATGCTTCTCTTGAACCTGTTGATGCTCCAGAGGGTACTGATGCTCTTCCGTAATGACCAGATTCTAAGAAAACCTCAGCCTCTAAAGTTGGATTACCTCTTGAATCTATTATTTCTCTTGCTTCTATATTTTTTATTTTTGACTTCATAATATTATTATATTTTAAAAAATTTTGGCAATCGGTAGATAAATAAAAATTTATTCTTTTGAAGCTTCATCTATTTTTTTTAGGGTTATTAGTAATTGTTCCATTGAGCTTAGAGGTAATGAATTCATGCCGTCACTTAAAGCATTTTTTGGGTCTGGGTGTGTTTCTATAAAAATACCAGATACTCCAACTGCTACCGCTGCGCGAGATAATGGAGCAATAAATTGGCTTTGACCACTTGAACTATCTTTATTTAATCCTGGTAATTGAGTTGAATGAGTTGCATCAAATACTACAGGGCATCCAGTTTCTCTCATTATAATTAAAGACCTCATATCTGAGATTAAATTATTATATCCAAAACTAAAACCTCTTTCACAAACTAAAATATTATTATTACCTGTAACCTTAGCTTTTTCGACAACACTAGACATTTCCCATGGAGACAGAAATTGACCTTTTTTTATGTTTACAGGAATATTATAAGAAGCAACATTTTTTATAAAATTAGTTTGTCTGCATAAAAAAGCTGGGGTTTGAAAAATATCAACTATATCCGCAATTTCATCAAGCGGTGAATCTTCATGAACATCAGTTAAAATCGTTAAATCTAATTCAGATTTAATCTTATTTAAAATTTCTAAACCTTTGGTATATCCAACACCTCTAAATGACTTATGTGAAGTTCTATTTGCTTTATCTAATGAAGATTTAAATATAAATGGAATAGAATGTTTTTCAGTTATTTCTTTTAATATAGTAGCTGTCTTAAAATTTAGCTCTTCGCTTTCAATAACGCATGGCCCTGCTATTAAAAAAAAATTATTGCTCCTATCTAAATTAAAATCAAATTTATTTTTCATTTTTTATCTCTAATTTCCTTAACAAAGGCTTTAAACAAAGGGTGGCCTGTGGTTGGTTTAGATGTAAACTCTGGATGAAATTGACATCCTACAAACCAAGAGTGTCCCTTTAATTCAATTACTTCAACTAATGTTTGATCGGTTGAGGTTCCTGAAATTATTAAACCTTTTTTCTCTAAAGAATCTCTATAATCATTATTAAATTCATAGCGATGACGATGTCTTTCAAAAATAGCTTCTGCTTCATAAGCTTTATATATATTTGAACCTTTTTTAATTATACATTCTTGCTCGCCAAGTCTCATTGTACCACCTATGTTTGAATTTTTATCACGATATTCTACAGATCCTTTTTTATCTAGCCATTCTTCAATAAGAGCAATAACAGGATAATTACATTTCTTGTTAAATTCAGTGCTATTTGCATTTTTTAATTTGCAAACATTTCTTGAAAATTCAATTACCGCAGCTTGCATACCTAAGCATATCCCAAGAAAAGGGACATTGTTTTCTCTTGCGAATTTTACAGCATTAATTTTCCCCTCAATACCTCTATCACCAAAACCACCGGGAACTATTATTCCTCCAGCATTCTCCAAAACTGAAAAATCATTTCCTTCTAGTTTTTCAGCATCCACATATTCTATATCTACATCAACCCCAGAATGAACTCCAGCATGTTTTATTGCTTCATTTAATGATTTATATGATTCAGTATAATTTGCGTACTTTGCAATAATTTTAATATTTATTTTATTTTTAATATCATTTCTTTTATTTTTATAATTTAACCAATCTTTTAGCGATGCTTTATCACATGATAAATTTAATTTCTCAACTATTATGTCATCTAAACCTTGCTCGTGTAGAAGTAATGGAACTTCATAAATATCTTCAACATCAATTGAATTGATAACAGCTTTTGCTTCAACATTTGTAAATAAAGCAATTTTTTTCTTGTCGTCAACACTAATCATTCTTTCTGATCTGCAAACTAAAACATCAGGTTGTATACCAATAGATCTAATTTCTTTTACAGAATGTTGGGTAGGTTTAGTTTTAATCTCATTTGCAGCTTTAATATAGGGAACTAAAGTTAAATGAATATAGCTTACAAGATCTCTTCCATATTCCACACCCATTTGTCTTATTGCTTCTATAAACGGAAGAGATTCAATATCTCCAACAGTACCCCCAATTTCGACAATACATATATCTTTATCAAACGAACCTTTCTTTATATTTAAAATAATCTCATCCGTAATATGGGGAATAACCTGAACAGTACTTCCTAAGTACTCTCCTTTTCTCTCCCTTCTTAATACAGAATCATAAATTTGACCAGTTGTATAATTGCTTGCACGACCAGTTTTGTAATTTACAAATCTCTCATAATGACCAAGATCTAGATCAGTCTCAGCGCCATCATATGTTACAAAGACTTCACCATGTTGGGATGGGCTCATTGTTCCTGGATCTACATTTATATACGGGTCTAGTTTTATAAGAGATACAGACAGTTTTCTAGATTCAAGAATAGATCCCAGAGATGCAGCAACTATCCCCTTTCCAAGGGAAGATACAACACCACCTGTAATGAATATGTATTTAGTCACACTTCGCAAAAAGTTATATAAGACGGGAATATAGTTTAACAAATAATATAAAATTCTACAATTCTAAAAGAAAATAAATAATTTCCCAAAAAAAATATATTCATGTAATATTATTAGTGATTTTATAATTAGGAAAACTTTATGTTTTGCATAAATGTTGGGAAGATTGAAAGGTTATTTAGAGTACTGATTGGGTTTTTTATATTTTATCTAGGTGTTTTATCTCAAATAGAACCAAAGCTATGGGGGTTTATAGGTTTAATACCAGTTCTAACAGGTATTCTTGGTTGGTGTCCTTTGTATTTACCCTTAAAGATTAATACAAACAAGTAGCAGCGTTTAATTATATTTGTCCCAAATAATTTTTAACTCTTTATTAATATAGATTAATAAAACTCTATCTCTTTGCCAGGGTGGTATTTCATTTTCTCTCATATAATCCTTTAAGGATTTATTAGATTCACCAAATTTAATATTCTCTCCACTTTGTCTAAATTTTACTTCAACGTTACTTTTTAACTCATCCCCGAATTTTTCTTCTAAATTAACCCAACTTAAATTTACTAATAAATTTGGAATTACTAAATTTTCTTTAGTCCTCCAAATATAAGTTTTAGATGCATCGTGTTTTTTTAAAGGATTCATTATTTCTATATAATCATTATGCCTTCTTATCTCATAATCAGAGCACGAAAAAAATGGAACCTTGTCTTCTCCAGCAAATAATACATTATTATATATAGAAGATAATTGATTAGTTGATGGCATTTTAAAGGAATTTTTTTTTATCCAAAATCTAATTACATTATTAAAACGATATATTTCTAATTCATTGATACTTGTATTAAGTTTACGAATATCTTCTAATAAATATTTTTGAATATCTATTAAAGCTAAGTCTTCATTAAGTCGAGAAGCTGTTGATAAATTTTCTGCTGCTCTAGAAATTGTAACCGCACAATTTGACCACTTTTCTTTAATTTTTGGTAATATTTCCTTTCTTATAAAATTTCTAGAAAAATTTGTATTTTCATTAGATGTATCTTTTATACAAACTAACTCCTTAAATATTATAAAATCTTCAAGCGTGTTTTTATTTAGATTTAAAAATGGTCGGACATGATAGCCATCATTAAGTTTTTTCACTGCTGGCATACCTGATAATCCTTTTACTCCAGAGCCTCTAAAAAGTTGGAATAGTAAAGTCTCTGCTTGATCATCTTGATGATGAGCTGTCATCATAATAGTTTTATCGCTCATTAATGAATATATTGACAAATACCTTTGTTCTCTAGCGCGTTCTTCAATGCTATCCCCTGGTTTCAGGATAATATTTAAGTTATTTATTACTAATGGAATTTGGGTTTTATTGCAAAAAGTTTTACAATGCTCTTCCCATTCTTTTGCATCACTATTTAAATTATGGTTTACATGAACGGCTTTAATATTTTTTTTTAATTTTTTTGCGAGTTCGTTTGCAAAATATAATAAAGCTGTTGAATCACTTCCACCACTATAGGCGACCAAAATCTCATCATAATTATTTTTATTAATTATTTTTGATATGTTTAATTCAAAAATTGAAAATAAGTTTTTAAAATCAAAATCTGAAGTCTCCATTCTATTCTTGATAATAACCTACAGAACCTAATTTATCTTTTCTATTGTTAATTAAGGTTCTAGAATCCATTTTAAAATAAATATCTAAATTTTTTGAGATTGATGTCGCAATATCTTTACTTACTTGGGATGCATTTCTATGAGCTCCACCTAGCGGTTCTGAAATTACCTCATCTATTAATCTTAATTTGATTAAATTATCAGCAGTTATGCACATAGCTTCTGCAGCTAAATGTGCATATTCTGGTGACTTCCATAATATTGAAGCACAACCTTCTGGAGATATCACTGAATAGATACTATATTCAAGCATTGATAGATTGTCACATACTCCAATTGCTAGTGCGCCACCAGACCCTCCCTCACCTATTACATAAGATAATATTGGAACAGAAAGATCAGACATCTCAAGAAGATTATTTGCAATTGCTTCACTTTGTCCTCTTTCTTCAGCGTCAATTCCTGGGTATGCTCCTGGGGTATCTATAAATGTTATAATTGGCATATTATACCTTTCGGCAAGCTTCATTATTCTTAAAGATTTTCTAAATCCTTCTGGTTTCGCCATACCAAAATTTCTTTTTATTTTGTCATTTGTTCCTCTTCCTTTTTGATGCCCTATTACAGCTACAGATATATCATGAAATTGTGCAATACCAGAAATGACGGCATTATCATCCGCGTATGCTCTATCACCATGAAGCTCATGAAAATTTTTAAAAATAGAGTTTATATAATCCATTGTGTAAGGTCTATCAGGATGTCTTGCAATCTGTGTGATTTGCCATGGAGTTAAATTACTATATATGTCTTTTATTAAAACATTACATTTTTTCTGAAGAACGTTTATTTCCTCAACAATATTGACTTGGCCATCAGAACCAATATTCCTCAATTCTTCAATTTTATCTTCTAGAACCTTGATGGGTTCTTCAAATTTAAGCATACCTATATCCTAATTATTATATTGACGAATAAATTAATTCAATATCCTCAATACAATCTAATTTTTTCAGTTCGGCAATTATATCATCAGTTGGTGAAATTTTGTAATTTTCACCTAATACCAGTGATTTAGTAATTCCTGAGGCCATATAATCTAGTCTAACTAAGCATTTTCCCATTTTATCTTCTTTAGAAAACAAAAACTCTAGCTTATTAACTAAATCTGATAAATCAGTTTTATTTATTACACTAAGCTTAATTCCTGTAGCGAATAAGATTCTAGCATCTTCTACTGAATTAATTGACTTTGCTCTAAAACTTAATCTATTTGTGTATTCATCTAATCTTAATGTGCCTTCTATAATTACAATTTCGTCTCTATTTATAGAGTCATTCAATAAACTACTATTTGCTATAACATCTATATTATCCGTATCATCTCCAAGATTAATTTGAGCAAGCTTGTCTTTTGTGCTGGTTGTTCTAATTCGGATACTATTTATTACGCCAGCAATTTTATATATGTTTCTTTTGCTTGATCTTGCTTTATAATTAGTTTTTATTGAATACAAATTATTACTAACGATATTTTTTAATTCGTCCTTATATTCAATTATGGGATGACCAGTTAAATAAAAACCTAGTACGTCTCTCTCAAATGATAGTTTTTTTATAGTAGGCCACTCTGCCTCTTTCTTAATATTTTTATTTTCAATTTCCTTTTCAGTAAATCCAAAAATATCTATTTGGCCTTGCTGTATATTTTTTGAATTTTGCTCCGCCATTTTCAAAGAATCAGGATAAGCTGATAATAATGTCGCTCTTGTTTCCTTAAATACATCTAGAGAGCCTGATTTTATTAGAGCCTCAATTACTCTTTTGTTTATTTTATGGCTTCCACATCTTTTTAAAAGGTCATCTAAACTATTAAAAACCCCATTTTCTTTTCTTTCGTTAATAATAGTTTCTATTATAGAATTACCAACTCCTTTAATTGCACCTAAACCATAAACTATCTCATTATCATCATTAACATTAAAAAAGTAATTTGATTTATTTATATTTGGCGGAATTAATGAAATGTTCATATACTCGCATTCTTTAACAAACCTAACTACTTTATCAGTGTTATCCATATCGCTTGATAATACTGCAGCTATAAAAGGCTCTTTGTAATGTGTCTTTAAATATGCTGTCTGATAAGCTATTAATGCATAAGCAACTGAATGAGATTTATTAAAGCCATATCCAGCAAATTTCTCCATTAAATCAAAAATATATTCCGCTTGTTTTATTTCAACATTATTTCTTACAGCCCCATTAACAAAAACTTCTCTTTGTTGCTGCATTTCAGCATATTGTTTTTTACCCATTGCTCTTCTTAAAATATCTGCAGAGCCTAGACTATAGCCACCAAGAACCTGTGCTATTTTCATAACTTGTTCCTGATATAAAATTACTCCATAAGTTGGTCTTAAAACATCTTCGATTAATGGATGCAAATATTCAACGTTTGCACCATTTTTTCTATCTATAAAATCATCTACCATTCCTGATTGAAGAGGACCCGGCCTGTAAAGAGCCACTAGCGCAACTAAATCATCAAACTTATCTGGTTTTAATCTTTTAATTATATCTTTTATCCCTCTTGATTCTAACTGAAACACTCCTGTTGTTTTTTGTTGCCTTAAAAGCTCAAAAGTTTTCTGATCGTCTAAGGGGATATTATCCAATATAAATAAATCATCATTAGTTTTATTTTTGTTAATTAAGTTTAATGTATTTTCTATAACTGTTAGGGTGCGTAAACCTAAAAAATCAAATTTTATCAAACCAATAGCTTCTACATCGTCTTTATCTAGTTGGGTTAATAAAGAGCTGCTAGCTGTATCTCTATATAAAGGCATGTAATTAACAAGTTCTTTTGGAGAAATAACAATTCCGCCAGCATGTGTGCCAGCATTTCTTGCTAATCCTTCAAGTATCATAGCCATATCTAATATTTCTTTTACGTCGTCGTCAGAATTATAAAGTTTTTTTAATTCTTGATCTTCTAAAGCCTGGATTAAAGTTATTCCAATTTCAAATGGTATTAATTTAGCTATTTGATCAACAAACGGGTAAGGATATTGTAAAACTCTTCCAACATCCCTTACAACAGCTTTAGCTGCCATAGTTCCATACGTAATAATTTGACTTACTTTATCTCTGCCATATTTTTTTCCCACGTAGTCAATAACACTATCTCTTTTGTCCATACAAAAATCAATATCAAAATCTGGTAAAGAAACTCTTTCGGGGTTTAAGAATCTTTCAAAAAGCAAATCATATTTAATAGGATCTATATTAGTTATATTTAAAACATATGCTACTAGTGACCCAGCCCCAGAACCTCGGCCAGGACCAACTGGTATATTATTATTTTTAGCCCACATAACGAAATCTGAAACAATTAAAAAATATCCTGAGTATCCCATTTTAATAATCACATCTAATTCTTTTTTTATGCGATTTACGTAAGGTTCTTTATTAACGATTTTTTTTTCTAATAATTTAGTACGCATACTTTGCATAACAAGAGAGTTAAAATACTCATTCTCATCCTCTCCACTATCTAAAGGAAATACTGGCATAGCAATTTCACCAAGCGGCAGCTGAATATTACAACGTTTTGCTATTTCAAAAGAGTTTTCAATTGCTGAAGGAATATCTGAAAATAATAATTCCATTTCTTCACTTGTTTTAAGATACTGATTTTCGCTATATTCTGATTTTCTTTTTTCATCTTTTAAATATGTTCCATTATTTATGCAAACTCTTACTTCGTGAGCTTGAAAATCATTTTTCGAAAGAAACCTAACATCATTTGATGCCACAAGGGGTAATTTATGTTTCTCAGCAATTTCCAGAACTTGCGCAAGATATTCATCTTCATATTCTTTGCCTGTTCTAGTAATTTCTACATAAAAACTATCTGGAAAATTCTTTTTCCAATAACTTACAGAAGATTCTATTTCATCTTCTTTTTCTAATTTTATAGCATTAGCTAAATCTCCATAAATTCCACCCGATAAAACAATTAATCCTTCTGCTCTTTTTGCTAGCTCTTCCTTTGATATATAAAACTTATTATCCTCATTTAAATTAAGATATGACTCTGTGATTAGGTTACTTAAATTTTTAAATCCTTGCATATTTTTACATAGTAAAACTACTCTCGATGAAAGAGTTGAATTTTTATTATTTTTTAATTCTATTTCAATGCCTATAATAGGCTTTATACCATTTTTTATAGCTAATTTATAAAACTTAACTAATGAAAATACATTGTTGAAATCTGTAATTGCAACTGCAGGACTGTTCCTTTCTTTTGCTTCGTTTATTAAGTCTTTTATTCTAATTAAGCTATCTGATATAGAATATTCACTATGCAAATGTAAATGTATAAAATTATTATTCATAGCATTGATATTGGCTTATAGGATTTTCTATGATATTTACATATACCATATTTTTTAATCATTTCTATATGATATTTAGTGGGATAGCCCTTGTGTTTTTTAAAATTATATACAGGAAACTCCTTATCTATCTGAATCATTATCCTATCCCTTGTTACTTTAGCTAAAATAGAAGCTGCACTTATTATTGGAACTATGCGGTCTCCGTGCTTTATGGCAAATAATTCACCACTAATATCAGGTGTAAAAATACCATCAATATAAACTTTATACTCATCTTTTTTAATATTGTTATATGCTCTTTTCATTGCTTCAAGTGTAGCATTATGAATGTTTATTTTATCAATCTCTTCAGAATCCACTATTCCAATGCCATATTCAGCTGCGTTCTTTATGATTACCTCATAAAAAGCATTCCTATTTTTTTCGCTAACTTTTTTTGAATCATCTATTTCCTTTGGAAGATATTTTTCGTCTACTACAACCGATGCAGCAACCACTGGTCCGGCTAACGGACCTCTTCCTGCTTCATCTATACCAACAATTGTATATTTTTTTTTCATAAACTAGATTATAATAAATATTAATTATCATACATTAGTAATCTAGATAGAAAAATATATTTTAAAATGAGTAAATTCAAAATTGCCGTAATAGGAGTTGGATATTTAGGAGAATTTCATGCTCAAAAATATCATACAAATAAAAAAGTTGAATTAATCGGTATTGTAGACACCAATAAAAAAAGATGTTGCGAAATAAGTAATATACTTGGAGTTAATTCTTATAGCGACTATAAAAATATCGTAAATATTGTAGATGCTGTTAGTATTGTTGTTCCTACAGATTTACATTACAAAGTAGCAAAATTTTTTATTGAAAACGGAAAACATGTACTTATAGAAAAACCATTCGCAACTAACGTAAATCAAGCTAAAAAACTTATAAAGTTAGCAAAACAATATAAAGTCATTTTACAAATTGGTCACTTAGAAAGGTTTAATAAAGTATTCTTAAGTTTAGAAAAAAATATAAGAAATCCACTTTTTTTTGAATGCAACAGACTTTCACCATATAAAATTAGAGGTACTGAAGTTGATGTAATTATGGATTTAATGATTCATGATTTAGACATAATACTATCACTTAATAAATCTAAAATTAAAAGTATACATGCAAATGGTATAAATGTTCTAACAAATACAACAGACATTGCTCATGCTAGAATAACCTTTGAAAATGGTTGCGTTTGCAATCTTTCAGCTAGTAGAATAAGCGATAAAGTTGAAAGAAAAATGAGAGTATTCCAAAAAAATGCATATTTTTCTTTAGATTATCAAAACTATGTTTTAGATACCTACAATAAAACAGAATCAAAAGGAATAAAAAAAATAGAAAAAAAACAAGTTAGATTTATAAAGAATGATTCGTTAAATGAGGAAATTAAAAGCTTTATAGAATGTATCGCTGCTAAAAAAAACCCAATAGTTTCTGGGAATGATGGTTTAGCAGCTCTAAAATATGCTATAAAAATATCCAACTTAATAAAAAAATGATACCACAATTTGATTTAAAAAAAGAATATGCTTCATTAGAAAAAGAAATTCGCTGTGAATTAATAAAAGTTTTTTCTAAAACTAACTTTATAGGTGGAGAAAATGTCAAACTTATTGAGAATAATATAGCAAATTATATAGGCACTAAATATACCTTATCATGCAACTCTGGAACTGATGCCTTGCATTTCGCTCTTAAATCATTAGATATATCTAAAGGTGACGAAGTAATTACTACACCATTTACATTTATATCAACACTAGAAGCAATTATGTATGTTGGAGCAAAACCAGTTTTTGCCGATATTGATTTAAATACTTACAATATCAATATAAATAATATATTAAAAAAAGTTTCAAAAAATACTAAAGCAATACTGCCAGTTCATATGTTTGGTAATCCTGTAGATATAAATGCGCTTAAACAAAAACTTAATAATAACTCTATTAAAATTATAGAAGACTGCGCGCAAAGTTTTGGAGCAGAAATTGATTCCCAAAGAGTTGGAAGCGTAGGAGATATTGGTTGTTTTAGTTTTTATCCAACAAAAAATCTAGGCTGTTATGGTGATGGAGGCATGATAACCACAGATTCTGAAGATTATTACAATCACATTAAAAAATTAAAAAATCATGGAAGCTCTAAAAAGTATCATCATGATATTATTGGTTACAACAGTAGACTTGATGAAATACAAGCAGCAATACTAAATATAAAACTAAAATACATAGATCAAAATAATACACTAAGAACAAAAAATGCAGAAATTTATAATAACCAACTTACTAATCTAAAAGATATATATTTACCTCAGAAAACTAAGCACGGATATCATGTATATCATCAGTATACTATTAGCTCAATTTTAAGAGATAAGATAAAAGCTAATCTTGAAAAACATGAAATTGGATCAGCAATTTATTACCCAGTATCACTTGAAAAACAAAAAGCATATAAAGACATATACAATGATCATGAGGAATTTAAAAACTCAAATTATTTAGCAAAAACATGTTTATCATTGCCGATGTTTCCGCATTTAACAGAAAAAGATATTATAAAAATATGCGATGTTATTAAAAAAACATTATGAATAAAAACAAAAAAATAATGATTATTGCTGGAGAAGAATCTGGTGATATGTATGCTTCAAATATAATAAATACACTATCAAAAAAAAATAATTTTACTTTTTACGGTATGGGATCATATAAAATGAAAAAAACTAGCGCTAAGATCCTTGTTGACTCTTCAGAATTATCAGTAGTTGGAATATTTGAAATATTAAAAATTTATCCAAAGTTATTAAAAGCATTAAAAATAATCAAGGGCTATATAAGATCAATAAAACCAGATTTAATAATATTAATAGATTATCAAGAATTTAACATAAAACTTGCAAAATTTGCAAAGCAAAATGGAATAAAAGTATTATTTTACATTGGCCCTCAAATCTGGGCATGGAGAGAGAAAAGAATAAATAAAATAAAGAATTACGTAGATGAAATGGCAGTAATTTTTCCATTTGAAACAAGATATTATAAAAAATATGGTATAAGCTCACACTACGTTGGGCATCCACTAGTAGCAGAAAATCTTTACCAAAAAAATTATAAAAATAATATAAAACACATAGGATTTTTTCCTGGAAGTAGATTAAATGAAGTTAAAAAACATTTACCAATAGTTTTAAATGTAATAGAAAAACTTCATACAGAATACCCAAACGAAAAATTTATAATTTCAAGGTCTAGTAATATTAATATTGATATATATAATAAAATTTTTTCTAATAAAGATTATATTTCAATAATTTCAAACGAAAATATTTATAAAACAATAGATATGTGTAGAGTTGCCATTGCTGCATCAGGAACAATAACTTTACAAATTGCACTAAAAAAAGTACCAATGTGCATATTTTATAAATTATCAATACTTTCTTATTTTCTTGCAAAATTTTTAGTAAAAATAAAATTTATTTCTCTTGTAAATATTGTTTTAGAAAAAAATGCTATTAAAGAATTTATTCAAAATGAAGCCTCGTCTACAAATATATTTAATGAAGTTAAAAATATTGTTAGTAATGATAAATATAAAAATAAGTTAATTGCAGATATAAGTTTAATAGAGAAGAAATTATTGGACAATAAATATAAATTTAATATTAACGATTTAATTGAAAATATGCTTAAATAAAACTTTATTCTTCCTTCGAAGACTGCACTACTCCTCTTTCGCTTTGCTCAATAAAATTTAGTAAATTTGATACTTCATTATATTCTTTACTTAAATTTTCTAATTCATTTGTATTTGATGGGTTATTGCTAGACCTAAATATTAATTTATATGCTTTATGAAGAGAATTTATTGTTTTTTGATTAAAATTATTTCGTCTTAAGCCTTCCCTGTTTAGGCCATGTGTTTTAGCAAAACTACCTGTGGCTAATAAATAAGGTGGTAAATCTTGATTTAAAGCTGCACCCATACCAGCAAATGAAAAATCCCCTACTCTACAAAATTGGTGAATTAATACATAGCCAGCTAATACTGCATTATTTCCAATTTGTACGTGTCCCGCTAAAGATGTTGAATTTGACATAATGTTATCGCTACCTATTATGCAATCATGTGCAATATGAACATATGCCATAATCCAATTATTATTTCCGACTTGTGTTACAGACCCTCCAGCTTTAGTTCCACGATTAATTGTGCAGTATTCTCTAATAGTATTGCCAGAACCTATTATTAATTTGCAGTCTTCTCCATCATATTTTTTATCTTGCGGAATCTCAGAAATAGAAGCGAACTGATAAATTCTATTATTTTCACCAATTTCACAATCACTTGAAACAACTACATGAGGTCCAATAACCGTATTTTTATCAATTTTAACATTTTTTCCGATAACCGAATATGCGCCTACTGTAACAGAAGAATCTAATTCAGACGAATGGTCTATGATTGCAGTTGGATGAATTTTCGACAAAACTTTTTCCTATAATTTTTTTGGTAATTCTTTAAAACCACACATTAATTCTGCTGAAGCTGCTACTTCATTTTCTACCGTAGCAACTGAATTAAAAACAGCAAAACCTTGCTTGCTTTTAGTCAGCTCTACATTTAAATTTATTTGATCACCTGGAACAACCGGTCTTTTAAATCTTGCTTTATCTATACCAACAAACAAATATAAGCTTTCATTTGGGGGGCATAAACTTGGAGTTTTAAAAACTAATAGACCAGATGCTTGAGCCAATGCCTCTAAAATAAGAACTCCTGGCATAACTGGATATCCTGAGAAATGACCATTAAAAAAAGGCTCATTAAAACTAACATTTTTTATAGCTTCTATTGATTTACCTTCTTCACAATTTATAATTTTATCTACCAACAGAAATGGATATCTGTGTGGCAAAAGATTCATTATCTCTAAAATATCGCCTTTAGTTTTCAAAGCTACAACTCCATTTTTATTTATTTTTTTTGATTTTTAAAAATAATTCATTTAATTTTTTAAATCTTGCCGCGCTTTTTAACCATTGCGCATTAGACATTAATGGTGTCCCAGATGAATATACGCCGGCTTCTTTTATATCACATGATACTTTAGTCATACCTGTAATTTGCGTATTATCGCAAATCTTAATATGTCCTTGTATACCAGCTCCACCCCCAATTGTACAATTCTTTCCTATTTTAGCGCTACCTGCAATTCCAGCACATCCAGCTATAGCGGTGTTATCTCCAATTTCAACATTATGTGCGATCTGAATTTGATTGTCTATTTTAACGCCGTTTCCGATAATAGTATTATCAAGAGTACCCCTGTCAATTGAAGTGTTAGAACCAATTTCAACATCATTACCTATTACCACGCCACCAATCTGAGGTATTTTATACCAAGAATTTTTATCATTAACATAACCAAAACCGTCTGAGCCAATCACTGTACCAGAATGAATAATAATATTATTACCAATTTTCACATTATCGTAAATTACAACATTAGAATAAATGTAAGAGTTTGAACCAATAATTATGTTATTACCAATAAAACAATTGGAACCAATAAAAGTATCGTCTCCTAAAACCACATTATTTCCAATAATTGTATTTGGCTTAATACATATCTTGTTATTTAAATTTTCAGTAAGTGTATTTACTGATTTATGAATGCCATATTTTAATTTAGGCTTTCCAGCGATTAAATGAGATATTTGAGCAAAAAGCAAATATGGGTTTTCACTTAGAATGATATTTCCATTACAATACTTAGTAAGATTTTTACTTGTTATAACAACCTTTGATCTTGTTTCTTTTAACAAACTTAAAAATTTTTTATCTGAAAAAAAAATTATACTATTTTCAGAAGCATTATTTATGCTTGAAACTTTATTTATAATAAAATTTCCATCACCAATAAAATCTAGATTAAATATTTCTGAAATTTTTTTTACTGAATAGTTCACAAATTTTTATTTCGCATTAAATTTCTTTAATACCTTAGCTGTAATATTTACATTTGATTTGTCACTTGCGTATGTAACATCAGCGTTCGTTAGTATTAAATCATAATTTTCACTTTCTGCAATACCTAGAATAACTTCTTTTAGTTTATTTTCTATTTTACCAAGCTCATCACGTCTTCGAAGTTTAAAGTCTTCTTGTGCTTCCGTAGCATCTCTTTTTAAATCTCTTTCACCTTTCATAATTTTTCTTTGTAATGCATCTATTTGATCTGATGACATTATTTCAGATTCCTTTTGTAATTTTTCTTGTTGTTTTTTAATTTGTTTTGCTTTCACTTCTAATTTTTTGTTTCTTGGTGTAAATTCTTGCTCTAATTTTTTTTGAGCTACTTTAGCTGCTGGAGATTCATTTAATATCTTTGCAAGATCTACGTAACCTATTTTATAGTCTGCAGCATAAACTGGATTAATTAAAAAAATTAAGCCCAAGAAAATCAATATACATTTAATACTTTTCATTATTTTACTCCTAAAAATTATTTTTTCTAAATTATAAACTAATTGGTGCCAAGGTTGAACTGAAAGCTTTCCGTTTCATCGCCAGCTTCTGAATTCAATGGTATACTCCAGCTAAGGCTTATTCCTCCAAATGGCGATACCCATTTAAGTGATAGCCCAGTAGATCCTTTTACATCACCAAATTCAAAAGAATCGTAATCTTTAAACGCCCTACCAAAATCTATGAAAAACGCTGTTCTAAGATTATTTACATCAATTGGAGGTCTAACTATAACCTCTGCTGTACCGGCAACCATAAAGTCCCCTCCCAGCGGTTTGTCTGTTGAATCACGAGGAGATAAACTATTTTTTTTGTACCCTCTTACAGTTTTATTTCCACCTGCTTTAAATTTATCATAAAACGGTAAACCAGGGGTCCCTCCATAGCCTTGGCCGTAATTAACCCTTCCTTTTAAACGAACAACTAAATCTAGCTCTCTACTTACTTCAAAAAAAGAATCCGTTCTAAATTTAACTTTATAATATTCGATATCACTAAAAGGAACATAAATTTCCGCACTCAAAGCTGTGTTAAATCCAGATCTTGTAAAATTTCTTCTATCTCTAGTATCAATACCATATGAAATAAATGTTGAAAAATTATCAAAGCTATCTCCAAAGTCCGTAATAAAATTTACAATTTCAGTCGAGCTGTTTGCTGTATTTCTAAGTTCCCAATTAAAATATTTTAATGTTAAATTAAAACGATTATTTTCACTCATTGGAAGACCGTAAGCATATTCTAATCCTATTCGATCGGCCTCATAATCAGCTGCTGTATCTGTATTATCTGTTTTTGTTTTTTGCACATTAAAACCAAAGCTTCTACTAACCGCATCTATATTATGGTAAGGATTATAAAAATTAAACAAGTATTGTCTAGTAGTTTTAGCTGTCTGTATACTAAAAGCAACCTTACTACCAAAACCTAAGAAATTATCTTGCTCAATACCAGCATTTAACTCAAACCCTGTTCCTGATCCACCAAATCCAGCTCCAATATTAAAATTACCCGACATTTTTTCTACAATATTAACATTAAGATCGATCTTGTTTGATGATCCAATAACTCTAACCTCATCAACTCTGACACTTTCAACAAAAGCTAGTCGTTGTAATCTTGCTTTTGACTCCTCAATATTATCTAAGGAGTACCAACTACTTTCCATCTGTCTAATTTCTCTTCTAAAAACTTCATCTTGTGTTGTTACATTTCCTGTAATATTTATTCGTCTTATGTATGTTCTATTGCCTGGATCAATATAAAAACTTATATTAACATCATTAGAGTTTAAAATTTTTTCTGGTACTGGATTTATTTTTGCAAAAGCATAACCTTCTATACTCAATTGTTTTTTAATATTATCGCTTGATTTTAAGAGTTTTTCTCTTGATATATATTCACCTGTTTCAAATTCAAGTAAATTAGCAATTTCTTCTATAGATAAAATTAATTTTCCTGAGACATTAATTTCATTAATTACGTATCGTTCTCCTTCATTAATATTAATTGTTATATAAACTTCTTGTTTGTTTTTGCTTAATGTAACCTGAGACGACTCTATGGAAAAATCCATAAAACCTTTATCTAGATAAAAACTTTTTAAGAGCTCAAGATCTGCTCCTAATACTGGCGAAGAGTAAACCCCGCTTTCTGACCAAAACATATACCAAATTGGTAAAGCTGTTCCAAAATCTTTTATAATCTTTTTGTCTGAAAATGCTCTATTACCAGTAATTTTCAGCTGTTTTATTTTTGCTCTAGCACCTTCTCTTATTACAACTTTTAAAAATACCCTGTTATCTTCTAGCATTATTTCTTGAACATCAATTTCAACGCTATACATACCTCTAGCAAAATTTTGCTCCCTTAATTCAGACTTAATTCTATCTAAAACAGAACTATCATATATCCTTCCAGATGCTATATTTGCTGCATCTAAAATCTTATCTAACTGCTCATCATCAATTCCCTCAACACCGCTAAACTCAATATCGGCTATAGTTGGCCTCTCATCAAATGTGATAATCAATACATTTCCATCTCTTTCAATCACGACATCTTCAAAAAATTTTGTTTTAAATAAAGTTTTAATTATTGACGGAGTCATTGATTCATCAAACGCATCACCAACTTCTATAGGTAAATATGTATATACAGTTCCGGGATCAACACGTTGCAAACCTTTAAGAATAATATCATCAATAACAAATTGTTCTTCAGCATATATATTCTGATATATACCGAATAAACATATTACAAATATTATTTTTTTCAAAAACTTCATTACATTATTCTCACAAGATCATTATAAAGCACAAAAACTGAAAGCAATAAAAGTAAAGTCATTCCGACTTGTGCGAATACATACTGAATATTATCTGGTATTGGTTTTCCAATAATAAATTCAACTAAATAATACATTAAATGCCCTCCATCTAAAATAGGTATAGGTAATAGGTTAAGTATACCAATACTTATGCTCAACATGGCAAGTAATCCCAAAAAACTACTGTATCCATTACTAAAAGAATCTGCTGCATAATTTGCAATGCCGACTGGGCCAGAAATACCGCTTGCAGAAGCCTCTCCTTGAATTAATTTAGCAATAAAATTAATCGTCAGCACAGTAAAATCATATGTTTTTAATGTGGCTAACTTAAGACTATCAAAAAAACTATGTTTAATAGTAATAGTATTTAAATTTATAAGATCTTGATCTATTAATGGACCTACACCTAATCTACCTATATTAATATTATCCTTTAAAATAGAATCAGGTTTTACGTTAAGATATAACGTATTTCCATCTCGTAAAATATGAAAATTTAAATTTACATCAGGATTACTTTCTATATTTTTAACAATATCATTCCAATTTTTAATTTTCATGCTATCTATTGAAATTATTTTATCACCACTAATCAAGCCTGAAAAATATGCTGGGCTATTATCTTCAACATAACCAATTGTAGAGGATTTATTTGTAAAATTTAGTATACCTAAATACTTTAAAATATTAGATTCATTGAAAGATACATCTTTATATTGAATTTCTTTTAGAAATAGATTTTTATTATTTCTAAGTACTTCAAATTTAATATTTTTCTTTTCTGATAAAAATTTTACTGTTTGCAAAGTAACATCTGACCAAGTCTTAACTTTGACTAAATTTACTGAATATATAATATCATTTTGCTGCAGATCAATAGTTTCAGCAATACTATTATTTAAAACAAAACCAACTAAAGGCTGTATTCCGTTGTATCCAGAAAAAAATATTAAGAAATAAAAAAAAATAGCTAAAATAAAATTAAATAATGGTCCTGAAAAAACAATTATAAATCTTTTAAATAAATTTTGATTATTGAAGGCTCTATCTTTTTCATCATCGTTAACTTCTCCTTCTCTTTCATCTAGCATTTTTACATATCCGCCGAGCGGAAGAGCGCATACTTTGTAATCTGTTTGATCTTTTCCAAATTTTTTTCCAATTAATTTTTTTCCAAAACCTATGGAAAATTCTAGAACTTTAACCCCACACAGTCTAGCTGCTAAATAATGTCCATACTCGTGAAATGTCACAATTATACTAATTGTAAGAATAAAAACTAATATTGTATAAATTATACTCATGCCTAATTATATCTTTTAACTAATTGGTTTGCATTATTTCTACTAACTTCATCAATAGCTAATACGTCTTCAATTGAATGTATTTTTTTGTTCTCAATTTTATTTAAAGTTTCAGAAATTATTTTATAAATATCAGTAAATTTAATTAATTTTTCTAAAAACGCTAACACAGCAATTTCATTTGCCGCATTCATTATAGTTGGCGATGAGTTCCCTTCTAAAGCAACTTCCTTTGCCAAATAAAAACATGGAAATTTTTCTTTAGGTACATTTAAAAAACTTAGTGGGGATTGCGTTGTTAAATCTATTATATCAATGCCGGACTTAATTCTTTTTGGCCACCCTAGGCAATATGATATGGGGATTTTCATATCATTTTTACTAACTTGAGCTATCATTGAACCATCCTCATAGCATACCATTGAATGGATTAAACTTTGCGGGTGAATTAATACATCTATTTGATCTATTTTTAAATCAAATAAATACATTGCTTCTATTATTTCTAATCCTTTGTTCATCATCGTTGCTGAATCAATAGAAATTTTTTTCCCCATAGTCCATGTTGGATGATTAAGAGCCTCTTCTAGGGTTATATTTTCAAACGTATTTATATTGTTATTTAAAAAAGGTCCTCCAGACGCGGTAAGAATAATTTTATTGAGGGACTTTTCTTGATTTGCAGAAAAACATTGGTGTAACGCATTGTGTTCGCTGTCTACAGGTAAAATAGTAGCATTATTTTTTTTAGCTAAGTCCATGAAAAGACTTCCGCACATAACCAAAGCTTCTTTATTTGCTAACAATATTTTCTTTCCAGCCGTAACTGCATGTAAAGATGACTCTAATCCAGCAGAACCTGAAATAGCACATACAACTGTATCAACTTCACTAATAGAAACTAATTCATTCAAAGATTTATTTCCAAATAAAACTTCTGTATTAATATCAAATTTTTCTATTATAGAAACTAATTTTTTTGCATCTTCTTCTTTACTCACATGTGCAAACTTAGGGTTAAATTTTTTACACTGATTAGATAAATTTTCTATTGAAGAATTTGCCACAAGTGCAAAAACATTAAAAATTTCAGGGTGTAGTGACAATACTTCTAATGTATTAACGCCTATACTCCCCGTTGAGCCCAAAATTATTACATTTTTTTTCATTATTTTATTATATCAGTTAAAAAAAAACTAAAAATTAAAAAAGTTGGCGCTGCAGGTAAAAGACTATCAATTCTGTCTAAGATTCCGCCGTGTCCAGGTAAAATATTTCCGCTATCTTTGTTTCCAGAATATCTTTTAATAAGACTAACGGATAAATCACCAACAGCAGAAAACACAACTACTGTAACTGATAACAAGATAAATTTTACAATAAAATCATACGAATAATTCTGGAATAAACAAAATATCAATGAAAACACAGAAGATGTGAATATTGATCCATAGAATCCTTCTTTTGTTTTATTAGGGCTAATATTTTCAAAAAATGAATTTTTACCAATTTTTTTTCCAATAAAAAAAGCTGAGATGTCACTTATAGCAACTAAGGATATTAAATATAATAATAAAATCGGTGAAAGCAAATATAAAGTTAATAAAGAGCAGTACAAGGAACCTAGTATTAATGCACAAAGAAATAAGAAAAAAATATTAAAATTATTATTAACAACTATATTTTTATGTTTAATAATATAAAAAGAAATAAAAATCCATGATACAAAAGATAAAATTACAAAATAATGCCAAATATTATGCATAATTAATCCATTAGACAAAAATATTAAGTAAAAAACTAAACCAATAAAAAAATAATGATATTTTTTGGTAATTCCATTTTGAAAACACATTTTTGAAATTTCAAAAGTAGAAAGAAAAATAATAACATATAGTAATAATCTAATTACAAGGTCATTAGAAAATAAAATAAGAAGAGCAATTATTGGGTAAATAAGTAAAGCCGTAATAATTCTTTTTTTTAGATTAACTTTCATTATTTGCAGTTTTTCCAAATTTTCTATTTACAGTTTCATACCATTTAATAGCTTTAAAAAATTGCTTTTTATCAAAACTTGGCCATAAAATATCTGTAAAGTATAATTCTGCATAAGAAATTTGCCACAAAATAAAATTACTTAATCTCTTATAACCACCTGTACGTATTAATAAATCAACTTCTGGTAAATCTTTAGAATATAAAAAACTTTCAAAGTTTAAACTTTTCTTAGTGCTTGCTGCTAATTTCTTAGCTGCTTGCTTAAGATCTTGCTTACCACCATAATTTAAAGCTATAAATAAATTTAAATTTTTATGCTTTTTTGTTTCTTCTTCTAATTCTAAAGCGTTATCTCTTAATTTTTTTGGCAATTTTTTTAAATTCCCAATAAATTTTATTTTTATTTTATTCTCTATTAAATAATTTTTTTCTTTGGAAAATGAATAAAAAAAAATATCAAATAAATTTTTTAGTTCTATTTTAGATCGAGATAAATTTTCATTGCTTAAAGCAAAAAAAGTAATATTTTTTATTCCTCTTTCTTGAGAATAACTAATTATTTTTCTTGCTGTTTTAACCCCTGCTTCATGACCTTCTTTCCTTTTTAAATTATTTTTTTTTGACCACGTGCCATTACCGTCCATAATTATGGCAATATGATTTGGAATATTTTTAGTAATTTTCATTTTTATATATGAATTTATACTTGCATTAAGTCGGCTTCTTTGTCTTTAAGTAGATTTTCCGCATTACTTATGTAGGAGTCTGTGATTTTTTGTATAAAATCGTTTAATTTTTTTTCATCATCTTCAGAAATTTCTTTTTTCTTCAAAAGTTCTTTTGCTTTTGTATTAGCATCTCTTCTTATATTTCGTATTGCTACTCTAGTTTGTTCAACTTCACTTTTTACTAACTTTATAAAATCCATTCTTCTTTCCTCCGTTAGCGGCGGCATTGGAATCCTAATATTTGTGCCTGCTACTGCTGGATTTAAACCTAAATCTGAATTTATAATAGCTTTTTCGATATTATTAACCATATCCTTTTCCCAAACTACTATTACCAGTGTTCTTGCATCTTCAGATTTAATGCTCGATACCTGTGATAATGGAGTTTCATTTCCATAATAATCAACTTTTATTCCTTCTAGTATTGACGGATGAGCTCTACCTGTTCTAATTTTTGCTAAATTAGATTTAAGTGAATCTACAGATTTAATCATTCTCTTCTCTGAATCTTTTTTTATATCATCTAACATAATTTATTTTATTGTAGTCCCCGTATCCTCACCATTAATAATGCTCATTAATGAACCCTTTTTCAACATATTAAAAACCTTAAGTGGGATATTATTTTCTTTGCATAAAACAACAGCTGTAGTATCCATTACTTTTAATTCCTTACTTAAGACTTCGTTATAAGTTAATTCTTTATAGAACTTTGCGTCTTTATGTTTCATTGGGTCTTTATCATATACACCATCAACTTTAGTTCCTTTTAAAACCATGTCAGCATTTATCTCTATCGCTCTAAGACTAGCTGCAGTATCAGTTGTAAAAAAAGGATTCCCTGTTCCAGCAGCAAAAATTACTACTCTATTTTTTTCAAGATGTCTAATAGCTCTTCTTCTTATATAATCTTCAGAAATTTGATTAATTCTAACAGCCGACATAACCCTACATTGAATACCCATTTTTTCTATAGCATCCTGAAGTGCTAAGGAGTTAATTACCGTTGCTAACATCCCTATATTATCACCTGTAACTCTATCTAAACCAGCTTCAGCAAGACCAGCTCCTCTAAAAATATTTCCTCCTCCAACAACAACAGCTATTTGATTTTTAGTTTGATTTACTTCAACAATGTTTGAAGAAATTTCATTAACAATATCAGGGTCAATACCGTAATCATATTTTCCAATAAGTGCTTCGCCACTAAGTTTTAACAAATATCGTTTCATAAAAAATTATTTATTTATTTGAGCCATAACCTCATCTGCAAAATTCTCATCTTTCTTTTCAATGCCTTCGCCAACTTCTAATCGATAAAATAGTTTTATGCTATTATTGTGCTTCACAAGCAATTCTTGAATAGTTATTTCATTATCTTTAACAAAAGGCTGGTCAACTAAAGTAACTCCGGAAATGTACTTTTTAATTTTTCCATCAACCATTTTTTGAATAATTTCTTCAGGTTTGCCGCTTTCTTTTGCCTGCGCTAAGAATATATCTCTTTCTTTCTCTAAATCATCCGGTGACAGATCATTAGAATCTAATGCTATAGGCTTCATTGCTGCTATGTGCATGCAAATATCTTTAGCAAGATCTGCGTTTTCTTTCTCTAAAGTAATAGCTACGCCAATTTTTGTTCCATGCATATAATGGCCAATATGTGCTCCATCATTTTTAATAATTTGAATTCTCCTAATTTTAACATTTTCACCTACCTTACTGACAAGATCTAATCTCATTTCTTCAATTGTTTTCCCAGAAGAATTCTTAGCTTGATTAAATTCATCTAGGTTTCCATTATAAGATTCAAGCGACATATTTGATATTTCGTTAACAAATTCTAAAAAATTTACATCTTTAGCAGCAAAATCAGTCTCACAATTAATTTCTAACATTGCGGCTAACTTTTTATCATCTTTTATAACAAATTTAATTACTCCTTCTGCTGCTATTCTTGATGATTTTTTATCAGCTTTAGCATGCCCAGCTTTTCTCATTAATTCTACTGCCGCATCTATTTCACCGCCGCACTCTATAAGTGATTTTTTACATTCCATCATTCCAGCACCAGTTCTTTCTCTTAACTCTTTTACCATTTGTGCAGTTATATTACTCATGATCAATAATCTCTCTATAATTTATCTTAATTAGTCTTCCTTACTTTTTTTAGAAGTAGCTTTTTTCGTGGCGACTTTCTTCGTAGTAGCTTTTTTCGTGGCGACTTTCTTCGTAGCAACTTTTTTCGTAGCAACTTTTTTCGTGGCGACTTTCTTCGTAGCAACTTTTTTCGTAGCAACTTTTTTCGTAGCAACTTTTTTTACTATATTTTTTTTCTTTTTAACAACTACTCTTTCATCCGAGGTATTTTTTGCAGGCGATCTGATAATCTCTTCTTTAGTAACAGCAGGTTGCTTGGTTTTTAAAAATTCTTGGCCTTTTTTTACTGCATTAGAAATTTCCGAGAAATATAAATCAATAGCTCTCATAGAATCGTCGTTTCCAGGGAAAAAATAATCAATATTATCAAAAGAATTATTTGTATCGACAACTGCAATTATTGGAATACCTAATTTCATAGCTTCTTTTACTGCTATATCTTCATATCCAACATCTATTATAAATAATGCGTCAGGTATTGATTTCATTTCTTTAATTCCACCTAAACTATTATTTAATTTTTGAATTTCACGAGATTGAAGTAACTGTTCCTTTTTTGTTAATTCTTTATTCTCTTTCTCAGATTCTTCCTCTAACGCTTTAAGTCTTTTTATTGACTGCCTTACGGTATTAAAATTAGTTAACATTCCTCCCAACCATCTATGATTAACATAAGGCATATTACAATTTTCTGATGCTTTAGAAATAATATCTCTTGCTGCTCTTTTAGTGCCTACAAATAAAATTTTCCCACCACCTGCTGAAATTTTCTCAGCATATGCACATGCATCTTTTAATAATGGGACTGTTTTCTGGATATCTATTATATGGATATGATTTCTATTGCCGTATATATAAGGTGCCATCTTTGGATTCCAGTAACTGGTTTGATGGCCAAAGTGTACACCTGCTTCTAAAAGAGCAGGTATTGTTATATCTGTCATTTTTATCTCCTAGGGTTAATTATCGCCTGGAACAAGTTATAAAGCTTTATGAAAGCACCCTATATAACTATTAAAATCCCAGGTTATTTTTTATTACTGCGCTTGCTTTATAACATAGACTTGATATAAGAACAATCTGTATAATAATATTAATTCTACTTATTTTAACCATAAATTATGATAAAAAACGCCACTGAAATAGAAAAAATGAGAATTGCGGGCAATCTAGCTTCTAAAGTTCTTATAATGATTGAAGATTTTGTAAAACCTGGTGTAAAAACCGAAGAGTTAGACAAAATATGTCATAATTATATTGTTAATGATCTGGGTTGTATTCCAGCACCACTGAATTACAAAGGTTTTCCAAAATCTATATGCACATCAATAAATCATCAAGTTTGCCATGGAATTCCAGATAAGCGGGTTCTAAAAAAACAAGATATTCTTAATATAGACGTGACTGTAATAAAAGACGGATATCATGGTGACACAAGCAAAATGTTTTTTCTTGGGAAACCAACTATACAAGCAAAGAGACTTGTAAATATTACTTATGAAGCTTTAAAAATTGGAATTAATACTGTTAAGCCAGGGGCAACGCTTGGTGACATTGGTCATAATATTCAAGAATTTATTGAAAAAAATCATTGTTCAGTAGTGAGAGAGTATTGCGGACATGGTATTGGGAAAGAATTTCACGAAGAACCGCAAATTTTACATTATGGAGAAAAAGGTGAAGGCATAACTTTAAAAGAAGGCATGACATTTACTATTGAACCAATGATTAATTTTGGGAAAAAAGATATAAAGTTATTACCAGACAAATGGACTGTTGTTACCAAAGATCATAGTTTATCAGCTCAGTGGGAACATACTATACTTGTCACAAAAACCGGTTATGAAGTGCTAACTAAGAGACCTGAAGAAAATCTATAATGGCAAAAAATAATTTAGTTAAAAATTTTTTAATTAATTTTGATAACGAAAAAAATTCAAATAATAAAAATATAATTAATGATTATATTTTTTCTTTATATAAAGAAAAAATTAATATTAAAAAAATAATACTTACTAAATCTAAAATAATAGATCACTTAATAAAAAAATCATGGCAAAAAAATAATCTTAAACTAAAGAATATTTCTCTTATAGCGGTTGGTGGCTATGGTCGAGGTGAGCTTTTCCCCTACTCTGATATTGATATATTAATATTAATTAACGATTATAACGATAAGGAAACATTAAAAAATATTGAAAATTTTATAGCAGAAATTTGGTATTTTAAAACTATAATAGGTCATTCTGTAAGAACTAATGAAGATTGCATTTTCGCAATTAATAATGACGTCACAATTTATACGAGTTTATTAGAAAGCAGACTCATTATTGGTGATAAAAATTTTTATAATAATCTAAAAAAAGATATTGATAATAAGAATATTTGGACTAAAAAAAAATTTTTATTAGCAAAAAAACAAGAAAAAATTAATAGGTATAAAAAATATTCTAATACAGGATATTTATTAGAGCCAAATATAAAAGAAGGGCCTGGGGGATTTAGGGATCTTCAGACTTTAATATGGATAACAAAAAGAAATTTTAATACGAATTCTCTTTTAGATTTATTTAATAACAATATTATTACTAAAAAAGAATATGCAGATTTAGTGCGTTCTGAGAAATTTTTATCTAAAGTTAGATTTCTATTGCATTACATACATAGTAAGCCTGAGGAAAGACTTTACTTTTCTAACCAAAAAAAACTTGCTCATCATCTTGGTTATGAAACTAATACAAATATTGGTGTTGAAAAGTTTATGCAAAGTTTTTATAAGCATATAACAAATATTAAGCAGCTCAATGAAATTATAATTAAGTATATTGAAAATTCAATGCATGAGGGGGGAAATATTAAAAAAATAGAAATAAATAATTCTTTTTATATCCAAAATGATGTTGTGAGTGCTTTTGATAAAAGCATATTTATTAAAAATCCTAGTAAACTTTTAGAAATATTTTTAATAAGAAATACCAATAATGATTTATTAGACATATCTGCAAACACTATAAGAGATATAAGGGAGTGCCTATATTTAATAGATAAAAAATTCAGAAAAAATCCTATTAACAAAAAATTGTTTATGAATATTTTTTATCAAAAAAATGGAATTACTAAGTGTTTAAGAAAAATGAACGACTATGGAGTATTAGAAGCTTACTTAAAACCATTTTCAAGAGTTGTTGGCATGATGCAATTTGATTTATTTCACATATACACTGTTGATGAACATACTTTATCAGTACTCTCGAATACTAGGTATATGGATACTAATGAGTGCAAAATAAACTATCCATTTGTATATGCAATATTTAGAAAATTGCTCTCACCAGAAATATTATACTTAGGAGCTATTTTCCATGATATTGGCAAAGGGAGAAATCAAGATCATTCAAAAGTTGGTTGTGCGGAATCACTAATATTTTGTGAAACACATGGAATGAATAAGCATCAATCTGAAATGGTTAGTTGGCTAGTAGAAAATCATCTAATCATGTCACTAACAATACAAAAAAAAGACATTAGTGATTCAAATATTGTTAAGGAATTCGCTGATAAAGTTAAAACTCAAGAAAGATTAAATTATTTATATTTACTCACAATTGCTGATATTAGAGGAACCAATCCAGAATTATATACTGACTGGAAGGCCTCACTGTTAAAAGAGTTATATATTGCATGCAAAAATTACTTCCGAAAAAATACTTTTGATATTAAAAAACCAGATAGATATATTATAAATTTAAAAAAATCTGTAGAAACTATTCTTTCCAATAAAATTAATAAGAAAGAATTGGAAAAGATATGGTCATTTTTAAATACTGATTACTGCAGAAGACACAGCGACGATGAAATTGCTTGGCACGCAGGAATTATTTCAGGTAATAGTCCTAATAATGCGGTAGCTATTAGAGAAAGAGTTATAAAAGGATGCACTGAATTAACTGTATTTCAAAACTCCAGAAAAAATATATTTTCTTATATAGCTAATATAATTGATAACCTAAATATCAGTATTGTAGATGCAAGAATTATTACTCTAAAGAACAATCAAGCACTAGATACATACCTTCTTCTTGATAAAAATGGTAAGTTTATTAAAGATAAACACACTCTAAGTTTTTTAAGTCAAAAAATTACCGGAGCTATAGATAATCCAAATTATAAAATAAATAAGATAACTAAAAAACAAACAGAAAATATAGCTAGTTTCAAAAATTTTATAAATTTAGAAATTACTAGAAAAGAAAAAAAAGAGCTTTTAATAGAAATTAGTACTCTTGATCATCCTGGTCTTTTATCAAAAATATGTGAATCTTTAGATAGTTGTGATTTAATGGTAAAAGATGCGAAAATATCAACATTAGGTGAGGAAGCCAACGATATTTTTAGCGTAATAACGACTAATAAAGAAATGTGTTTAGAGAATTATATTGAAAAAACAAAAATTAATATTAAACAAAAAATTTCAGAATTATACAATTAATTAAAAGAGGGAAGAGATGACAAAAGAAATAATTGAAACTGGTTATAATGATTTAATAAATTCCAAGGATATTTCTAAAAACAAAGATTTAATACAAAAAGTCAAAGACACTATAAATGATCTCGACAAAGGAAAACTCAGAGTCGCTGAAAAAATTAATGGTAAATGGATCGTAAATGACTGGGTAAAGAAAGCAATCTTGTTATATTTTAGTTTTTCTGAAAATACTATAATTAAAGGTGCAGAATCAGATTTTTATGACAAAGTTCCGCTTAAATATAGTAATTTAACTTCTGATGAAGCCTTAAAGAATAAAGTTAGGATAGTGCCTAGTGCAACAGCAAGATATGGTTCCTATCAAGCTGCTGGTGTTATTTTAATGCCATCTTATGTAAATATTGGCGCATATGTTGATGAATACACAATGGTAGATACGTGGGTAACTGTAGGTTCATGCGCTCAAATTGGAAAAAATGTTCATCTTTCTGGTGGTGTTGGTATTGGAGGAGTTCTTGAACCTCTTCAAGCTACACCTACAATAATTGAAGATAATTGTTTTATTGGAGCAAGATCAGAAATCGTTGAAGGAGTTATTGTAGAAGAAGGATCAGTAATTTCTATGGGCGTATATATTGGAAAAAGCACAAGGATTTATGACAGAAGCACAGGGGAAATTACATATGGCTTAATACCAACTGGCTCTGTAGTTGTTTCAGGCAATCTTCCTTCAAAAGATGGAAAATATAGTATGTATGCAGCTATTATAGTTAAAAAAGTTGATAAAAAAACTTTATCTAAAGTTGGTATCAATAATATATTGAGAGATCTTAATTAATGGAAAATAATTTAGAAAAAATATTAATAAATTTAATAGAAAAAAAATCAATAACACCAAATGATGATGGGTGTCAAGAATATATAAAAAATCAGCTTTTAGATTACAATTTTTTATACGAAAATTTAAATTTTGAGAATGTTAAAAATTCTTGGTTAAGAAAAGGAGAAAAAGAGCCTTTGCTAGTTTTTGCTGGGCATACAGATGTTGTACCTCCTGGTAATCTTAAAGAATGGAAAACAGACCCATTTAAACCAGAAATAATTGATAATATTTTATACGGAAGAGGAGCGTCTGATATGAAATCTAGTATAGCTGCTATGATTTCAGCATCACAAAGGTTTATAAAAGATAACCCTGATCATAATGGTTCTATTGGATTCCTATTAACAAGCGACGAGGAAGGTCCAGCTAAATTTGGTACAAAAAAAGTAATTGAAAAGCTAAAAAAAGATAATATAAATATAAATTATTGTTTAGTAGGAGAACCTACAAGTAGTAAAAAATTTGGTGACACTATTAAAAATGGCAGAAGAGGTTCAATTAGTGGTCTTTTAAAACTTTATGGTATTCAAGGTCATATTGCTTATCCCGAATTAGCTAAAAACCCAATACATTATTCAGGAATTTTAATAGAAAAATTAATAAAGCATAAGTGGGATAATGGAAATAAATATTTTCCAGCAACATCGTTTCAAATATCATCAATTATGTCAGATAGCGTAGCTACCAATATGATTCCAGCATCAGTAACGATTAAATTTAATTTAAGATTTTCTAATGAGTTAAATGAAAATAAAATTAAAAATAGCTTTGAAAAAATTATTTCAAATATAGATTGTAAATATAAAATAAATTGGGATTGTTCAGCAAATCCATTTATTACTAATGAAGGGAAACTAACGGAAATTCTGCAGAAAGTTATTAAAAATACTGTGAATCAAAATGCCGCATTATCAACAAGTGGCGGAACATCTGACGCTAGATTTATATCTCAACATGCAAATGAGACTATAGAATTTGGCCCTTTAAATACATCTGCTCATAAAGTTGATGAAAATATTAATATTGAAGATTTATATAATTTAGAAAATATTTATTATGGTGTTTTATGTGAGCTACTTCTCTAAACTCTTTTCACACAGAGAGTTAAATTCTTTCCAGTGCTGATTTTCTGATTCATCTAACAATAAAAAAATTTCTTGTTTTAATTCATCATATTCATTTTTAGAAATATTATTTGCAATCATCTGAAATTTTAAAAATACTAAGTATGTGTTTAATACATCAGTTTCACAATAATCTCTAATAATTTTAATTTCATTTTTTAAATAATATTCCGTAACCTTACTTCCATCGATTCCATATTTTCCAGGTGCTCCAACAAGTTGCGCAACGTCACTTAGGGGCGCTGGCTTTCTATAAGCAGACAAGACATCCATAAGATCTAAATTTCTGTCATGATATCGATTATGATAATTATTCCATTTAAATTCTTTATCATCATCCCCTTTATCCCAGTACTTTATTGAGGAAACACCATGAAGTAATGAACGATAATGTATTACTGGCAAGTCAAAACCTCTTCCATTCCAACTTACAAGTTGAGGTTGATATTTATCAATGGCACTAAAAAAAAGTCTAAGAAGATCGCATTCTTTTGAATCAATTTCACCAAGTGATAACAAAGATATTTTTTCATTATTCTTATATAAGACAGAAATTGCTACAATTTTATGAAGGTGCAGAGGTTGAAACATTGTTCCAGTTTTTTGAAATTGCGTATGCTCCATAGCTTTTATAATATCTTTATCATCTAAATCTCTTAAACCTAAAATTTTAGAACCATTTACAGTATCTGGTACTGTTTCAATGTCAAAAACTAAAATATTCATTTATTAAAAATTCCTGTTGATATATATCTATCGCCACGATCACATATTATAGAAACTATAACCGCATTTTCTTCTTTTTCTGCTACTTCTAATGCAACAAATGTTGTTCCGCCTGATGAAGGCCCGGAAAATATACCTTCTTTTTCTGCCAATTCTTTTGTAGTATTTTCTGCTTGTTCTTGAGTAATATATATAATTTCATCAATATTTTTATCATCATAAATTTTTGGCAAGTATTCTTCTGGCCATTTTCTTATTCCTGGAATTGAAGCATTTTCTTCTGGCTGAACACCAATGATTTTAATGTCAGGATTCATAGATTTTAAATATTTTGCAGTACCTACAATAGTCCCCGTTGTTCCCATAGAAGCAATAAAATGTGTAATTTCGCCACCCGTATCTCTCCATATCTCAGGCCCTGTAGAATTAAAATGAGCATTTACATTAGAAAGATTTGAAAATTGATCTAATACTAATCCCAAATTATCACTTTGCATTTTAAGAGCAAGATCTCTAGCGCCTTCCATACCATCGTCTTCTGATACCAATATTATCTCTGCGCCATAAGCTTGCATAGCTGCACGCCTTTCTAACGTCATGTTATCTGGCATAATTAATATAAGCTTATATCCTTTGATAGCACAGACCATTGCTAAAGCAATTCCTGTATTGCCGCTAGTAGCTTCTATAATTGTATCGTCTAACTTAAGTAAGCCGTTAATTTCTGCATCAGTTATCATTTTTAAAGCAGCCCTATCTTTAACTGATCCAGCTGGATTATCACCCTCAAGCTTTACTAATAATTGATTATTACTTTTATTCAATCTTTTAAGTTCTACTAAAGGAGTATTTCCTATAAGTTCACTTATTGTTTTATATTTCATAATACGCTATTTAGTTAAAATTAATGCATTTGCAACAGCAAAATTTTTTTCATCAGATATGGATAAATATATTATTTTATTTGCATAAGATTCAAATTCTTTTCGTTTTTTTAAAATTGCTATAGGTTTTCCTTGTTCATCATTTTCGATAGATATATTTTTTAATAAAAAGCCATTCATTATTCCAATACCGAGAGCTTTACCTATTGCTTCCTTTGCTGCAAATCTTTTAGCTAAAAAAGGAACTTTGTTTTTTGATTTAAAAAATCTTAATAATTCTTCATCGTTTAAAATTTTTTTTGCGAACCTTTCTCCGTATAGAGAATACAATCTATTTATTCTTTTAAGTTCAACTATATCAATACCAATTCCAAATATATTCATTTATGCACTCTCAATTACATTCTTCATTTTTTTTATTGCATCAGATAAGCCAAGGAATATTGATTCGGCTATTATCGAATGCCCGATATTTAATTCATGTATTTTTCTAATTCTAGCAATTTCTTCTACATTAGTATAATCAAGCCCATGGCCAGCATTTATGATTAAAGATAACCCGTCTCCGTATCTTGCCGCTTCTTTAATTTTTTCCAAATAGAACTTCTTTTCTTCATTATTTGCTTCAGCATATTTTCCTGTATGAAGCTCTATTGCGCTTACGCCAAGTTTTTTTGCTAAGTCTATCATTTTAAATTCTGGTTCTATAAATACTGAAATTTTAGCTTTTGACTTACTTAACTCAAATATAATATGTTTTAATGTGTCAAATTTTTTCTCAACATCTAATCCTCCTTCGGTTGTAAGTTCTTGCCTTTTTTCAGGAACTATACAAATATAATCAGGTTTTATTTGTACTGCTATCTTGCACATTTCTTCTGTTGGAGCCATCTCTAAATTTAATTTAGTAGTTATATTCTTCCTAGCCATTTTTATGTCTTCAAATTGTATGTGGCGCCTATCTTCTCTCAAATGCATTGTAATACTATCCGCCCCACTTAATTCAGAAATTTGTATAGCGGTCAGCATATCTGGATATGGCGTATATCTTTGTTGTCTTATTGTTGCTACATGATCTAAATTTACACCTAGCTTTGGCATACTTTGCACCTTTTTATAAAGAAATATATTTTAATATCTCTCTTGTTCTAATTTTTTTTGGTTGTATATAATAATCTATTAGCCTTTTCATTAATACCCTAGATTCTTTTATAGTCATAGCATCATATGCGTATTTTTCAGATAAAGCTAAAAATGTCTTTCCGGAATAACCCTCATTTTTGTTTGTACATTGTTTTGGCCCAAAATCAGGTACATATTTATAATTACTATCAATACTTACATGCTCCCCATCAATATTTGAATTGAAAATAATATAATGACCAGTTATTAATAAAAGACCAATTTCATAATTATTTAAATTTACAAGAATATTTTCTGTATTTACAATACTTTTCATGGAAAAATCATAGTGATTATAAAGTCCTTCAATATGGTAATCATTTTGCGTTAAATAATACATTAACTCATTAAAATATAATCCTATAACATTAAGATTTGGTGATAATTTTGGGGCTTCAACAATCTCATAATCACGCAAAAGTTTTATACTGCTTTTACCAGACCAACTTGCTCTATACGAAACAAATAGTTCTAAAGAGTTTTTTTTATTATTATTTTTTACACCTTTATGTATTATTGTAAGTTTCCCATAGTTCTTAGCTATAACATCATAAAGATTACTAGATTCCCTATAAGGAGTAATTTTAATAATATATATATCTTCAGTAATCATAAATATTAATTATAAGAATTAAGAAAAAATTCTGAATCCTTCCATTTAGCATCATATTTAACGAAAATCTTTAAATAAACTTTTTTATTAAATAATTTTTCTGAATTAAGTCTAGCGTATTTACTAATTTTTACTAACATTGAACCATTCTTACCTACAACAATACTCACATGGCTTTTCTTTTTTAAGTATATTGTAGCTGAAATAGAAAGTAACTTATGTTCATGATTAAACTCCTCAATTTCAACATGCAAAGAATACGGAAGTTCTACAGACAAAAATGTAATACATGCCTCCCTTATAAATTCAGCTGCAAAAAATTTATCAGGCTTGCTACTTAGAATATTTTTATACTGTTTTTTCTTATTTTGAGGAAGATATTTTCTAACTATATTTTTTAATTCAACAATACTAAATGAATTTTTAGAGCTAGCAGGAATAATTTCATCATATAAATCTACTATATCTTTAGGAAGATCTGAAAGTATATCTAAAAGCTTATTCTTTTTTTTATCCAGATCAATTTTATTTAAAACCAAGATTTTTGGTGTCTTTAAAGCCCTAATATTTTCGATAACTTTTTTATCGTCACTATCTAATTGAAAATAATTTACAACATGAATAATTACATCAGCATCATAAATAGCAGATAAAGCATTTTTATTAAGTAATCTATTAAAATTTTTTCTTATATTAAAATTAATACCAGGAGTATCTACAAATAAAAATTCTGTGTCATTCTCTTCAAGAAGTCCATCGATCGTATGTCGCGTTGTTTGCGGTTTACTTGTTTCTCCCGCAAGATGTTTACTTATCAATAAATTAAATAAAGTAGATTTACCGACATTTGGCTTTCCTATTATTGAAATATTTCCGCTATACATTTATTTTTTTAAAATTGTATTAATTTTTTCTAAAGCTTTTATAGCAGCTTCTTGTTGAGACTTTCTTTTATTACTACCATTACCTTCTTCGATCGTATCATAATCTTTAATTATGCAAATAGTTTTAAAGCTTATTTTATTTTTTATATTTATTTCAGTAGTTTCATATCTTGGCAATGGCAAACTATATGACTGTAATAATTCTTGTAGTTTTGTTTTTGAATCTTTTAAATCATCATTTTCTGGCAAGGAATTTATCTGCTCATTAAATATTTCATAAATAAATTTTTTTGCTATTTTTAAGCCTTCTATTAAATATACCACACCTATTAGTGCTTCTAATGCGTCAGAAATAATAGAGTCTCGATTATGCCCTCCACTTTTTTTCTCTCCTTTACCTAAAATTACTTTACTACCTATATCATATTGATTTGCTATCTTGGTTAGAGTATCTTTTTTAACAAGATGAGATCTTTTTCTACTTAGCGCACCCTCATCATCATCTGGAAATTTATTATATAAATATTCTGCAATTACTAAACCTAGAATTGCATCTCCAAAAAATTCTAAGCGCTCATTATTTATATTGCTTGCACTTCTGTGTGTTAGAGAGTCTAAATATAATTGAGAATTTTTAATTTTTGAGGATAATAAATTTTCTATATCAACTTTATTCATAAATTATGCTATTTAATTGAATGCCCTATTCTTTTATATTTAAGACTATATGTATTACTATTAAAACTCATCCATATCAAAAAAGCTTTACCAACCAAATTTTCCTCTGGAACAAAACCCCAGTATCTACTATCACTACTATGGTCTCTATTATCACCCATTACAAAATATTTCCCTTGAGGTACAACATATTTTCCGTTTGTTGCGGGGCTCATATTATCGTTTAATACATTATATACTTTATCATTATTGTTTTCAGAATATAGTTCTATCTCAGGCCTTTCAAATTCTCCCGAGTACTGATGATCATTTTTTTTAGTCTTCACAAATAAAGTGTCATTAACATATATATTTTTATCTTCATATCGTATTATATCACCAGGAATTCCTATTACTCTCTTGATAAAATTAATTTTTTCATTGCCAGGATATCTAAAAACTATTACATCACCCTTAATTGGATTAGATATTTTAATAATTTTAGATTTAGTTATTGGCATTCTTATTCCATATTTATATTTATTAACGAGTATATAATCACCTATTAATAATGTAGGTATCATTGATCCTGACGGAATTCTAAAAGGTTCCGCTATGAATGACCTTAAAATCAGAACAATAATTAATATTGGCAAAAATGAGCGGGCTTGATAATTCAACCAACTAAGAGACTTTATACTTTTGTTATTATTATTTTTTTTAGTAACTAATATTAATACAAAACTAATAAAAATTAATAAAACCAATATAAATTCCAAATCTATGCTATTCATTTATATTTTCTTCTATTAATTTATATATTATATTTTAATCTTTCTTAAGAACTGTTAAAACATCTTCAAGCTCTGAAACTAATTGATGCACTAATTGACTTGAGAGATTACTATCTTCACTAGCTTCTTTGCTAGACAATTTTTTTCTTGCGCCTTCAATTGTATAACCTTTCTCATATAAAAGGCTTCTAATTTGCCTTATTAGCAAAACATCATGTCTTTGATAATATCTACGATTACCTCGTCGTTTAACGGGAGACAGCATGGGAAATTCTTGCTCCCAATATCTAAGAACATGAGCTTTTACATCGCAAAGATTGCTTACTTCTCCGATTGTAAAATATCTTTTACCCGGAATTGTTTCTGTATGTTTTCCATTACTCACTAGTTGCATTATTTTCTACTCTCGCTTTTAATTTTTGCCCAGATCGAAATGTCACAACTCTTCTAGGGCTAATTTGAACATCCTCTCCAGTTTTTGGGTTTCTTCCAGGCCTACCTTTCTTATCTCTTAATACAAAATTACCAAACCCTGAAATTTTTACATCTAAACCTGAGACTAAAATATCTGAAATTTCACTAAAAAATATTTCAACAAATTCCTTTGCTTCTCTTTTGTTCAAGCCTAATTCTTCATACAATTGTTCCGCAATATCTGCTTTTGTTAATGCCATTACTTTTCCTTATTATTATTATTTTCTAAGCTTTATTCTAAAATTATCTTCCAATACTTCAAGAATTTCATTTATAAAAGTATCTGCATCTTCATGTGTCAGGGTTTTTGCCTTGTCTTGAAATATAAATCCCATTCCTAGACTTTTCTTACCTGGTGGCATATTTTTACCAATATATAAATCAAAGAGTAATATCTTTTTCAGAGAATGTACATTAGTTTTTTTTAGGGCATTTAGTATCTCTTTATACGTCACAACTTCGTCTATCAAGAATGATAAGTCCCTTCTTATATATGGTAATTTAGAATAATTAATGAACTTTTCTTTAGGCGCATCTCTAATACTCTTAGCTAAATCAGTTATTGATATACTTAATACAATATATTCTTTATTTTTATTAACTATTTTATCAATAATGTAATTTATTTTACTTTGCTCTATGCCAAACAATTTTGCGATATCATCTACCAAGGTGGTCATATCATATTTATCAAATTTTGGGTTTTTTACCGCCCACTGCTCTTCATATTTCTCTCCACTTACCACACAAGATAAAATTTGATTAAAATTTGTGTCAAATACATTGCTAATTTCAAAAAAACGGTATGAAACTTCAGAATTTACATTATTATTATGCTCAATATTTTTAATTAAAGAAGAAACAAGATTACTTCTAAGTTTATTTTGTTCTGAGCTCATGCAATTTAATATTTTAACATGATTATTAAACTCTTCATGCTTCCAATTCATATTCTCTAATATATCGTCATTTGCAAATGAATAATTTATACATTCAGAATAACTATTATTATATAAATATTGTTTTATATTATTAACAATATTAAATGATAAATAAGTTGAAATTGGCTCAACACCTAATTTCTCGGTTTCTGCAGGAATATTATTGTAACCATATATTCTTGCTACTTCTTCAATATAATCAGAATGATTATTTAGATCATACCTATAGCTTGGATTAAAAATACAGTCTTTTTCACCATCATATTCACATCCTAATGTTATAAAAATATCTAAAATATCTTTATTTTCAATATTAATACCTAAAACTCTTTTAATTATTTTGTAATCAATTTTTACAGACTTCTTTTTAGGTAAAAATTCTTCATTCTCAATTAAATTGATTTCAGAAAAATCACAAATCTTATTGTCAAAAATTATATTGCTTAAAATTATTAAAGCTTCTTCTGGCAGGGTACTATCAACACCTCTTTCATATCTATGCGATGACTCAGTTTGTATTTTTAATTTTCTTGCTTTATTAGATAATGCCTCAGGAATAAAAAAAGCACTTTCAATAATAATATTTTTTGTTTCTGATGTAACAGAGAATTCTTTAGAACCAATAATGCCAGCTAGAGAAATAATTTTATTTTTTTCCGATACTACAATATTTTCTTGGTCTAATTTATATTCGTTATCGTCAAGAGCTTTTATTACTTCTTTATTTTTCGCTAACCTTATTGATATTTCCCCGTCAAGCTTATCTGCATCGTAAGCATGCATAGGTTGACCAATATCAATCATTATATAATTTAAAATATCTACTATTGGGTTGATGGTTTTAATGCCAATGTTTTCTAATCTTTCAGATATGTATGTAGGCGTTTTGCTTGTAGTGCTAATATTTTCTAGGTACATATAACCATACCTTGGGCATAGCTTTTTTTCTAAAATGTTAAATTTAATTTTCGAATTTGAACATGTCGATGATATTTTTTGATACTTGTTATATTTTTTAAATTTATAAGCTTTATCTATGTTAATTAATTCTCTAGCAATTCCATATACTGATAAACAATCTGACCTATTTGGGGTTAGGTCTATATCAATAATAGAATCATTTTTAATATTAGTAATGGAATCAACTTCGAGTCCCGCCATAGTCAAATGGTCACACAATTCATTGGTGTCAAATGGAATATCTATATAATGTTCAAGCCAACTTCTTGTTAATTTCATTTTTTATTTTCTCTGAAATTGTTTTAAAAATCTTAAATCATTTTCATAAAATAACCTTAAATCAGTTATCCCTAGCTTAAGCATTGCTAATCTCTCAACTCCCAAACCAAAAGCATAACCGCTATAATCATCTGGATTTATATTTGCCATCTCTAAAACATTTGGATGCACCATCCCACACCCTAATATTTCAAGCCATTGTTTATTACCCTTGCTGTCCAAATATTCAATATCAACTTCTGCCGAAGGTTCTGTGAAAGGAAAATAAGAGGGACGAAATCTTATTTTTAAATCATCCTTTTCAAAAAAAATTTTTAAAAACACACTAATAATTCCTTTTAAATTAGAAAATGAAACTTTTTTATCAATATAAAGACCTTCAATTTGATGAAACATCGGTGTGTGAGTAATATCCGAATCTTTTCTATATACTTTTCCAGGAGCAATTATTCTAATCGGCGGTTCTTTTTCATCCATTACCCTAACTTGAACTGAGGATGTATGAGTTCTTAATAAAAAACTATTTTCAAGATAAAATGTATCATGCATAGCTCTTGCTGGATGATAATCAGGAATATTTAATGCTGTAAAATTATGAAACTCATCTTCAATTTCTGGCCCTTCTACACATTCAAATTTTAGTGACTCAAATATTTGAATAGCATAATTCATAGTTTTAGTAATTGGATGCAAGCTCCCAATAGCTGAAGCTTTACCGGGCATTGTTACATCAAACTGATCTTTATCTTTATTTGAGTTTTTATTTAATTCTGATTTTTTTGAAGATAGTAAAAAATTAATTTTTTCTTTTATATTATTTAATTGCTCGCCTTGTGCTGCTCTTTTTTCTATTTCTACACTTGATAACGTTTTCATTAATCCCATTATTAAGCTTTTTTTACCTAAAAATTGAACTCTAATTTTATCTAAATCAGAGAGATTTTTAGTATCTTTAATTAATTTTTCTGCTTCTTCTAAAACTTTACTTAGGTCTTGTTTTTGACTATCGCCAGACATTATGCTGCAAGTTGAGACTTCGCTTCTTTTGCTATTGCAGCAAAAGTTTCTATGTCATTCATTGCTAGATCTGCAAGTATTTTTCTGTCTATATCAATTTCAGCTTTATTTAGACCATTTAATAATGTGCTATAAGTTAAATCATACATTCTTGCAGCTGCATTAATTCTGATTATCCAAAGTGAGCGGAATACTCGTTTCTTTTGTTTTCTATCTCTATATGCGTACTGTCCAGCCTTAGTAACAGCTTGTGTAGCAACTCTATACACATTTTTCCTAGCCCCATAATATCCTTTAGCTTTAGCTTTTACTTTTTTATGCCTTGCGTGTGCAGTGACACCCCTTTTTACTCTTGACATCTTACTTACTCCGAATTAAATATATGGCAACAGTTTTTTAACTGCTGGTGTATCAGCTTTATCAACAATATCTGGCGATCTTAAACCACGTTTACGTTTTGTACTTTTTTTTGTCAAAATATGATTTAAATGAGATCTTTTACATTTAAATTTTCCTGAGGAAGTCGCCTTAAATCTTTTAGCTGCTCCTCTATTTGTTTTTAATTTTGGCATTTAGTTTTTCCTTAATTTATTTTCTTGGCGCAATCACCATTACTATTTGTCTACCTTCATATTTTGCTATTTGCTCAACTTCAGCTATATCTTCTAAATCTTTTTCAATTCTATCAAGCTGCTTCATTCCTAATTCTTTATGTGCAAGCTCTCTTCCTCTAAATCTAATGGTTATCTTCGCTTTATCACCATCTGTTAAAAATCTTTTTATATTAGTAAGTTTTGTTTGATAATCATTTTCTTCTGTGCCTGGTCTTAACTTAATTTCTTTTACTTGCTGTTGTTTTTGTTTCTTCTTTGCTTGTTGAGCTTTTTTATTTTGCTCAAATCTAAATTTTCCATAGTTCATCACTTTACAAACTGGAGGGCTTGCATTTGGTGTTACTTCCACCAAATCAAGAGCTGCTTCTTTAGCTATTTCTAGTGCGTCATCTATCTTTACAACTCCTAGATTTTCTCCCTCTACTCCAATTAATCTAACTTCAGGTGTTTTAATATTCTGGTTAAGTCTTGTATATTTGTCTGAACTAATCTTTATTCTCCTATTATATACTAATTAATATTATTTTTTACTATTCAATTTATTTATAAAATCATCAACACTGACTAATTCATGCTCAGTGCCATCATACTCTCTGACTGAAATATTGCCGGATGATACTTCTTTATCACCAATTATTACAACATATGGAATTTTTGCAATAATAAGTTCACGAATCTTATAACCAATCTTTTCGTTTCTCAAGTCTAAAGAACAGCGAAAATTATTATCTAAAAAAACTTTTTCGATTTTCCTTGTGAATTCTACATGTTTATCAGCTATATTAGCAATTATTATTTGTTTGGGGCTTAGCCAAAATGGTAGTTTTCCGCCATAATGCTCTATTAAAATTCCAATAAATCTCTCTATTGACCCCAAAATAGCCCTATGTATCATTACTGGAGTAGTCTTTTTACCCCCTTCATTAATAAAGGATGCTGATAAAGCTGAAGGCATTGAAAAATCTAATTGGATGGTGCCGCATTGCCACACCCTATCTAAAGAATCTGTTAAAGAAAATTCAATTTTAGGGCCATAGAATGCTCCTTCGCCATCTTGAATAGAAAAATTTTCAACGCTTTCTGAAAGAACTTTTTTTAAAATACTTTCTGATTTGTCCCAAAGCTTTTCATTTCCTACTCTCTTCTTTGGCCTCGTAGACATTGAGATACTAATATCATTAAAACCAAAATGACTATAAACAGAAAAAGTCATTTTTATTAAACTTTTAATTTCATCGCTAAGCTGGGCTTCGCTGCAAAAAATATGAGCATCATCTTGAACGAATTGCCTAGCTCGCATTAAACCATGAAGTGTTCCAGATGGCTCATTTCTATGTACAAGTCCAAATTCAGATATTTTAATAGGCAAATCTTTATAGCTTTTTAAGCCCTGATTAAAGATTTGAACATGAGCGGGGCAATTCATTGGTTTAATAGCATATTCTTTTTTTTCTGAATTAGTTGTAAAAATCATATCTCCAAATTTATCCCAGTGACCTGATTTTTCCCACAATTTTCTATCTAATATTTGAGGAGTATTTACTTCAAGATATCCATTTTTTAAAGTTATATCTCTTATATATTCCTTTAATATATTATAAATTGTCCAGCCTTTGCTGTGCCAAAAGACCATACCTGGAGCTTCATCTTGAAAATGAAATAAACCTTGCTGCTTTCCTATCTTCCTATGATCTAATTTTTCAGCTGCTTCAATTTTCTCTATATAACTATCTAATTCTTCTTTAGAATTCCATGCTGTTCCATATATCCTTTGCAGCATTTGATTATCTGAATCTCCTCTCCAATATGCCCCTGACACTTTTGTTAATTTAAAATGCTTCAAGAATTTTGTATTTGGAACATGAGGACCACGGCACATATCAATATATTCTTGATGATAATATAATGCTATCTCTTCTCCTTCTGGTATCTCTTTTACAATTTCTTGCTTATATGGCTCGCCTCTATCTTTAAAAACTTTTAAGGCTTCTTTAGGTAAAACAATTTTCCTAATAACATCATAATTTAATTTAATAAGTTCATTTATTTTTTTTTCAATTATAGAGAGATCTTCAATATTTAATGATTTTTCACATTCAATGTCATAGTAAAAACCATTTTTTATTACTGGCCCAATTGCCATTTTAGCATTCGGGTAAATTTGCTTAATCGCATGACCTATTAAGTGAGCAAAAGAATGACGGATTATATCAATCCCTTCATCATCTGTTTTTTTTATAATTTCAATATCACAATCATTTTCAATAATTACACTAAGATCCTTAAGTTCGCCATTAATTTTCCCAGCCACTGCATTTTTAGCTAATGAATTACTAATATCCTTAGCAACCTCATATAAGGTTGTATTTTCTGATATATCTTTTACGTACCCATCTGTTAATGTAATTTTTGGCATTCTTATATTTAATATATTAATGGTAGGCACGATTGGGTTCGAACCAACGACCTCTACCATGTCAAGGTAGCGCTCTAACCAACTGAGCTACGCGCCTTCTTCATTTAATGTTAATATAACATTTATGTAATAATCATGCATAATAGCATTAATTTATTGTTAACAAAATTTAAGAAATGAGATAAATTAATTTAATGAAAAAACTAAACACATATGTCGTTATTTTTATAATTTTTGGATTTATTAGCTCCTCAAGTTATTCCGAAGAACTTAAAAATGAAAATCCTGTTTACCATGTGGTTTTAATTTGGTTAAAAACATATCGTAATGAAATGCGAATAAATAAAATTATTAATGCAAGCAAAAAACTGAAAGAAATTCCAGGTGTTTTAGAAGTATCCGCTGGTAAAGTTTTAAGAAGCTCTAGAATTATTGTTGATGATACTTTTGATGTTAGTATTATTATAAAATTTGCATCAAAAGAGCATTTAAGAGATTACCTAGTACACCCAATTCATATTAAAGTAGCTAATGATGTATTAAAACCGCTAGCAAACAAAATTATTGTTTATGATTCAATAATTCAAGAATAAATTAAGGAAAAAATGGAACTAATTTTTCATAAATCTGAAAAATATATTAGCGAGGATATTCTTTACTATACAGCTGATCAAAGAGATAAACACTCTATGATCAAGCCAAAAAGAGAGAATTTAATTAGTATGACTGTGGATTCTAATGATTTATCTAACCCAGTTAAAAGTAAAATTACAAATGTCTTATATCCATTTAAAAAGAATAGCGTGGATAAAATATACATTGGATTAAGCTTTCCGTTATTCTCAAACAACTGGGCCGCTTCATACTTAAGGTATTTATTAAAAGTAATAAAAAAAGATGGATCTATAATACTTCCCGTATACCCAGAAGAGCAAGCAAGTGAAAAAGGGATGTGGTCAAGGAGTTTTTTAGAAAATATTTTTACCAGTAGAACTGGCTGGACTGGAACTAATAATGTTTGGGCAGAAAATGATGGTGTAATGTCAATGCGAATTGGCAAAAAATTTCCAGAAAAAATGAATAGTACTTTAAATTTTTACCTGGAGAAAATTGGCAACGAATATTATAGGTTAGATGATGAATTAATAGACAATAAAACTGATAGTTTGAGACTAATTAAAAACATATGGTCAACTAGCAAATTTAGCTCTATAGTTGAAAAAATAATTCAAGACAATTGCACTTATAAAAAAATTATTTACTGTGATATTGGTGACAATCCATCGTTACCATTTGAAATTAGTGTGAGTAACTACTTAAAAATTAAAGAAACTATAATAACATCTGATAATAATGAATCATATAATGAATTAAAAAATTATTTTTCTTATAGATGCAAATCTAAATACAAAAAAATCGATAAAAATTATATTAAGAATTTAAAATTATTAAATCCTGATATTGTTTCAGTCATATATAATAAAGATAATGATAGAATTCTAAATGAACTACTTAAAAATATAAATAATTCTGCAATAATTTTCTATGGCGTATTGGATACAAACAATCCATTACTTAATAAGTTTGACGTATTAAACTATTCTTCAATTGTTGCTACTAGAATAGATTCTAAAAAAACTATTAATCATTATTCTGATATAATAGAAAAAGAAATTAATGATGAAAATAATACTAAATCTAATAGGATTTATGTTTTGATACCAAAATAATATGGCATTTAAAAAATATTCTAGGAACCCATATAACCCTTTATCAGATAAACCTTATAAGTTATCAAGATCTAGAATTGATAATTACATAAATTGCCCAAGATGTTTTTATCTTCATGAAAGACAAGGAATAAAAGCTCCTCAAGGACCAACTTTATCTTTAAACAATGCTGTAGATTCATTATATAAAAATGAATTTGATATTTATAGGAAAGATAAAAAACCTCACCCAATAATGATAAAAAATAATATTAATTGTATCCCTTATGATCATGAAAATTTAACAGAATGGAGAAATGCTTTTAAAGGCATTCGATGGCATGATAAAAATACAAATTTTGTTTTCTTTGGTGGCATAGATGATATATGGATAAATAAAGAAGATGAACTACATATTGTTGATTATAAAGCTACAGCTAAAAAAAAATTTAATCCAAATTTCAATACTGGCTGGGAAGTATGTTACAAAAGACAACTGGAAATTTATCAATGGCTGTTCAGAAAAAATAATTATAACGTTTCAGATATTGGCTACATAATTTATGCAAATGGTAAATCAGATAAAAATGAATTTAATTGCAATTTAACTTTTGAAGAACATTTGTTTCCTTTAGTTTGTAACACTGTATGGATAGACAAAATAATACAGGAAATATATGAATGCCTTAACTCTGAAAATTTACCAAAAAGTGGCGGCGGATGGAATGGCGAAGGGTGTGAACAATGCGCTTATAAAAAACAATTAGCTGGATTAATGCGAACTCATATTGAAAATAAATTAATTAAAGACTGAAAAAAAATAAGGTGCCCAAGAAAAAATTATAATTACTACAAAGATTATTTCAAAAATCATGACTTTCTTAAAAAAACTTATTTCGTAATTAATTGTTGAAGAAGAAAATCTTACAGCTACCATAATAATGTCAAACATAAGAACCATTAAATAAATTGGAACCGTTGCAGGTAGAACTAATGTAAAGAAAACATTGATAGAACTATCTAACAAAAGCTCAGTGTTTTTATCTTGCGCAAAAATTAAATATATAATACCGAGCAATAATAATAAAAATCTTAGTAAACCAATTTTTTTTAAAAATATTTTTATAACTTAGTTTCCTTTTATATAATGTTTCATTAAAACTTCAGCTACCTCTGGACGCGCAAATTCTTTTGGGAGATTTTCACCTCTAGATAACATTTCTCTAACCTTTGTTCCTGATAATATAACAAAATCCTCTTTAGTATGATCCTCAACGTCTCTCATCATTACAACTTTATTGAGTTTCTTAGAATAAGCTGTATGGTCTGCATTAAAAATCTTTATCAAAAGAGCATTATTTGGAATTTTATCAAATATTTCTTGAGCATCAAATGCTCCATAAAAATCTCCAACTCCTGCATGATCTCTTCCAACTATTAGATAACTACAACCACAGTTTTGTCTAAAAACTGCATGAAGTAGAGCTTCTCTAGGTCCTGCATACAACATGTCAAAACCATATCCGGTAATCATCACATAATCTTTTGGAAAATAATGATCTACCATTGTTCTAATCGCAGAATCCCTTACATCTGCCGGAATATCACCTGGCTTTAATTTACCCAATAACATATGTATTAATATTCCATCAGCATTTACTCTTTTACCAGCCATTCTACATAATTCTTCATGCGCTCTATGCATTGGATTTCTAGTTTGAAAAGCTACTACATTTTTCCAGCCTTTTAATTCTATAGCTGATCTAATTTGCATAGCAGTTCTAAAGGTCTCTCCAAAATCCGTCTCGAAATAACTGAAATTTATAACACTTACTTTTCCACTTATTAAAGTATTACCTTGGTCATAAAATGTTTGAACCCCAGGATGCGACCTATCATTTGTTCCAAATACTTTATTAATAATATTATCTATTTCTTCAGAAGATAATGTTTCAATTTCGTCAACACTTTGAATCGCAATAATTTTATCTCCTTCAACATTTGGGTCAATGAGCGCAATTTTATCTCCAACATTAAAATTAATTTTTTGATTTGTAAGGTTAACAACTGGTGTAGGCCAAAAAAGTCCATTTTCTAAAGTCATGTTATCTGCTACAGAAATAACATCCTTTTTACTCATAAACCCCTCTAAAGGAGTAAAATAACCAGCTCCAAGCATAACTAGGTTAGCTGCAGCTGCAGAATTTACTAGTATTTTTTTCATTGACTTAGAAGAATCCAGCAGCGATGCCTTCTCTTCATCTGTATTAACTATTTTCGGTAATAATTCTTCCGAACCATGTGGTTTTATCATTGCACTTCTCCTATATCTTTATGCTATACGCCTTTTATAATTTCTTTATTATACTTGTTACGGTATGATTATCTCATATTGGTATAATACTAAAAAACATGCGCTTAAACTAAGATGAAAAATTTTATAGCCCCATCAATTTTATCAGCAAATTTTGCCGAATTAGGCAAAGAAGTTGACAGTGTTATATCAGCAGGCGCTGATATTATTCACTTTGATGTCATGGATAACCATTATGTACCAAATTTAACTATCGGACCGCAAGTATGTAAATCTCTTGTTGATTATGGAGTAAAAAAACCTATTGATGTCCACTTAATGACATCTCCGGTTGATGAATTAATTACTCAATTTTCTGATGCTGGTGCATCAATGATATCTTTTCATCCAGAAGCAACACAACATGTGGATCGTAGTATTGAATTAATAAAAAATAATGGATGTAAAGCTGGAATAGCTTTAAACCCTGCGTCCCCATTATCATTGCTTGATCATATTTTAGAAAAAATTGATTTTATTTTAATAATGTCAGTAAACCCTGGATATGGCGGTCAAAAATTTATAGCAAATTCGCTTGAAAAAATTAAAAAGTGTAAAGAAATTATCTCAAATTCTGGTCTTGATATTGAAATTGAAGTAGATGGTGGTATCGGAATAAATAATATAAAAACTATTAAGGAATCAGGAGCAAATATTTTTGTAGCAGGCTCTGCAATTTTTAATTCCGATAACTACGAAGATACAATTAAAAAAATGAAGCAAGAAATTTCAGCTGAATAAAAATAATGCAAAAAAAAGATTTTATAAAACTTGCTAGCCAAGGAAATTCAAGAGTTTCAATTAGTAAAATAATAAAAAATCCAAACTGCAATCCTCTTGAAATATATAAAAAATTAAGTGATAAAAATTCATTTCTATTTGAATCAGGCTCTAATAAAGGTAAATGGAGCAGATACTCTATTATTGGCACAAGATCTAATGAAATTATAAAAGTCCAAGATAACAAAATATACTATATTAATGATGATCAGACTGAAACTATTGAAGCTAATAATCCTTTAGACTGGATAGAAAATTTTTATATAGAAAATCAAGTCAAAGGCTTGCCTAAAGATATTCCTTTCTCAGGTGGTCTTGTAGGTTATTTTGGTTATGAAACTATTAAATATATTGAAGAAAAATTATATATTGAGAAAGAAGATAGTTTAAATGTTCCTGACATTTTTTTATTTGTATGTAATGAAGTAATAATTTTTGATAATAAAGAAAACTGTTTGCAGATTGTTATTAATTCTAAAACTGATAAAGAAGATAGCTATGAAAAAGCAAATTTAAGAATAGATGATATAGAAAAATTAATACAAAGCAGTGAAAAAAATAATGCTTTAAAAAAAGAAACTGAAAAAAGTTATTTTACCTCTTCGTTTAAAAAAGAAAACTTTATTAATGCAGTAAAAAAAATAAAAGATTACATATCTGCTGGTGACGTTATGCAAGTTGTTTTATCTCAGCGTCTTTCAAAAAAATTTAGTAGCAACCCTATAGATATGTATGAAGCCTTAAGAAATATGAATCCTTCTCCTTATATGTATTTTCTAGATATGGAAGATTTTCAAATTATTGGCTCATCGCCTGAAATATTAGTTAAATTAGAAAATAAAAGCGTTACTGTAAGGCCAATAGCAGGCACTAGACCTAGAGGTAAAAATGAAGCAGAAGACCTAAAAAATGAAAAAGATCTATTATCTGATCCAAAAGAATTAGCAGAGCATTTAATGTTAATTGATTTAGGGAGAAATGACATAGGGAAAATTTCAGAAATAGGTAGTGTTGAGTTGACAGAAAAAATGATCGTAGAGAGGTATTCTCATGTAATGCACATTGTTTCAAATGTTAAAGGAACTATAAAGGACGACACAAAACCATTAGATGTTCTACGCGCAACATTTCCTGCAGGGACTGTCTCTGGTGCCCCAAAAATTAGAGCCATGGAAATTATTAATGAGCTTGAACCTTTGAAAAGAGGCATATATTCTGGGGCTATTGGATATCTTTCGTGGACAGGAGATCTGGATACTGCTTTATCTATTAGAACTGCTGTAATAAAAGATGACATGATTCATGTCCAAGCAGGTGCTGGCATAGTTTATGACTCTGTCCCAGAAACTGAATGGGAAGAAACAATGAGTAAAGCCATGGCTTTATTAAAAGCGTCAGAAAAAATTGAAGTCCCAAACGAGGATATATAAATGATACTAATGATAGACAATTATGATTCGTTCACATATAACATTGTTCAATATTTAGGAGAGCTTGGTGCAAATGTAAAAGTTGTAAGAAATGATATGATTTCAATAAATGATATAAAGATTATGGAGCCGGAAAAAATTATCATTTCACCTGGACCTTGTACGCCAAATGAAGCTGGCATCTCGATTGAAACAATAAATAATTTTTACAAAGAAACACCCATTCTTGGAGTTTGCCTTGGACATCAAAGTATAGGGGCGGCTTTTGGAGGTAACATAATAAAAGCAAAAAAAATTATGCACGGGAAAACTTCTCAAATTCATCATAAACAAAATTATATATTTAAAGATATACCAACTCCTTATATTGCAACACGTTATCACTCATTAGTAATCGAAGAAAAAACTATTCCTAGTTGTTTAGAGATAATTGCTGAAACCAAATCTGACGATCAAAGTGATAATGAAATAATGGCAATTAGGCATAAAGATTACCATACATATGGTGTACAATTTCATCCAGAATCTATTATGAGTGAGTATGGACACGAAATTTTGAAAAATTTCCTTGATATAAAATGAATATAAATGAAGCAATAGAAAAATTTTCGTCTGGGAACAGTCTGAAAAAAAATGAAATTAAAGAAGTTTTTTTAAGCATCATGAAGAATGAATGTAACGATGCAGAAATTATTTCTTTTCTAATGACACTAAAAACAAAAGGCGAAACGGTTGAAGAAATATCAGGTGCGGCCGAAGTCTTAAGAGAAATGTGTGTGAAATTAAAACTATCATCTGATCAATTGGTTGATACTTGTGGAACTGGCGGAGATGGTCAAAATACTTTCAATATCTCAACAGCATCTGCCATCGTTGCTGCAGCTGCAGGTGTAAAAATTGCTAAGCACGGTAATAAATCTATTTCTAGTAAATCAGGAAGTGCCGACCTTCTTGAATATTCTGGTATTAATATTGATTTAGATGAAGAACAATCAAAAAAATGTTTTGATAATCATGGCATAACCTTTATGTTTGCCCCGAAGTATCATAAAGCCATGAAAAATGTAGCCAATGTTAGAAAAAATATTAAAACTAGAACTATATTTAATGTATTAGGACCATTATCAAACCCAGCTAATGCAAAGTTTCAAGTATTAGGGGTATACGAAAAAAAATTAGTGTTACCAATAGCAGAAGTAATAAAAGAACTTGGTGTTAAAAGAGCTCTAGTTGTACATTCAGAGGATGGATTAGATGAAATTTCATGTGAGAAAAATACTTACGTTGCTGAAGTAAATGAAAATAAAATTTCTGAATATACAATTAATCCCAAAGATTTTAATCTTGAAATATGCGCACTAAAAACTTTAAAAGTAAATACTGTAGAAGAAAGTTATAAAATTTTTATGGACATGCTTAAAAATAAAAATGAAACCGCAGTGAATATTGTTAGCTTAAATGCTGGTGCAGCAATTTATGTTTCTGGCATTAAAGAGAATCTAAAAGATGGAATTAAATTTGCTAAGGAAATTATTGTATCTGGAGAAGCCTTAAAAAAATTTAAAGATATTAAAAAATCTATGCCTGAAAAAATTAAAACACCTAAAATTTTAGAAGAAATTTTAGAAAATAAAGCTAAAGAAGTTGCGGAAAGAAAAATTAAAATTCCATATGAAGATTTAAAAGAAATTGATTACATGAGTTCATTAAAAAGAGATTTTAAAGGTGCATTACTTCATAAAATTAGTCAAAGTAAATCTGCAGTTATTGCTGAAATTAAAAGAGCATCTCCAAGTCTAGGTGAATTTAATATGAATATTATTCCATCAAAAATTGCATCAGATTTTGAATCAATGGGTGCAGCTTGTTTATCTGTTTTAACTGACGCAAAATACTTTAAAGGTTCTGGAGCAATTTTAGAAATGGCAAAAAAAGGTTGTACTCTTCCAGTTCTTAGAAAAGATTTTATTATTGACGAGTATCAAATTGACGAATCAATTACTATGGGCGCTGATTGTATCTTACTAATAGTTGCAGCTTTAAATAAAGATTTATTAAAAAAACTATATGATTCTGCAAAGCAAAAAGATTTAGATGTAATTGTTGAAGTGCATGACCATAATGAACTTGATATTGCTTTAGATACAGAATGCGACATTATTGGCATTAACAATAGAAATCTTCATACTTTTGAAGTTGATTTAAAAACAACTACAGAACTTGTTCAATATATTAACAAAGATCAACTTATCATCACAGAAAGCGGAATTCATACAAGTGATGATGTTAAGAAAATGAATGATTGCGGTATCAATACATTTTTGGTCGGTGAATCACTAATGACTTCAAAAGATCCAATAAATAAATTTAAAGAAATATTTATAAAGTAAATTGAAAATTATAATCAAAAATTGTTGTCAGTGTGGGTCAGATAAAATTAATTTCTCTATTCCTGGTGGTGATAACAAAGAAAGATATATTTGCACCAGTTGCAATTTTATTCACTATCAAAATCCCAATATTGTCACAGGATGTATCTTAGAATGGGAAAATAAAATTTTATTATGTAAAAGAGCAATTGATCCAAGAATTAATTATTGGACTTTGCCGGCCGGTTTTTTAGAAAACGAAGAACCTTTGGAAGTGGGTGCAGCTAGAGAAAGTGAAGAAGAAGCGAGTGCGCTGTCTGATGATATGAGGATCTTCTCTATCTACAGCTTAATACACATTAGTCAAATTTATATTATGTACTATGGAACTTTAAAAGATGGTAAACATAGTCCAGGCTTAGAAGAGTCTTTTGAAACAAGGTTATATAGTAAAGACGAAATTCCATGGGATGAACTAGCTTTCCCAATTATCACAGAAAATCTGAAATTATTTTATGAAAAAGAAAAATCTGATAAACCACACACTGGAATCGTTGATAAGATTAACAACGAATACATAATTACTCGTAACTGAGTGATTATTTATTTTGCCAAATATATTTTATAATCCAAAAAGCTATAACCGGTGAGTTAAACGTAATAAAAAATTGAAAAGGACGTAGCCATTGATCCAATGCTAATAAAAATCCTAAAAGCACCCAAATTGCACTTCTAAAAGCACCCAAATTGCACTTACTGTCAAATAAACCTTCGTTTTCTTATCTGTCTCCATAACTACCTCGCTCTTATTAATAAATAATTATTTTATTCTAAAAATGATAAAAAATATAGTAGCTATATAATTTTTATTTTGCGCATAATGGAGAATCTTTAACAGATTGTCCTTTTGTATCCCATTCACTTTTAGTAAACAGATGTAATGAGAGTGCATGCACACCATTATCTAATTCATATTTAAGTAGTTTATTAATTTTTCGGTGTCGCTGAACTAATTTTACATCTTCAAATTGTTCAGAAACTAAAATAACCTTAAAGTGAGTTTCTGTATTAGGGCCACTATGCATATGACTTTCATTAATAACCTCAAGATGACTTAATTCAAAGTTATCGCTTAAAGTATGTTTTATTTTTTTTTCTACACTCATTTATCTACTCCAAAAAAATTTAGATAATTTTGATAAGTGATTTCACATATATAATCATAGGACTGATTTCTATATTTTGCCACATCTTTTGCAACCTCAACTAGGTAGGCAGGCTGATTTGAGTGTTTCATCTCTGATGTAACTGCAGGATTCTTAGAAGAAATATAAGGTGAAAGATAGGGTGAATCTGTCTCAATTAAAAGTTTATCGTCTGGAATGATGTCGATAAAGTCCCTTAAATGCTTCCCCCTTCGATCATCACAAACCCAACCCGTTAAACCTATATAGACTCCTAAGTCTAAATAATCAATAAGTGCGTTTTTGGTACCAGTAAAACAATGTATGACAATATTTCTACATTCACCCATATTTTCCTTAAGAACACTATGCATTTGGTGAAATGCATCTCGCTCATGGACAAACATAGGTAAATTGGTTTCTTTAGCAAGCGCAATATGATTTAAAAAAACTTTATTTTGTGTTTCTGGTGGTGAAAAATTTCTATTAAAGTCTAGTCCACACTCGCCAATTGCCTTAACATAATTTGATTTAGCTACTTCTAGTAAACTTTGATAACTTCCTTTTGCCCATTCTTTTGCATTATGTGGGTGATAGCCTGCAGTAGAAATAAAATTAAATTGTTTAGCTAATGCAGCTACTTTTTGACTTGAAGCTAAATTATTTCCAACCAAAACCATTTTAAAAACATTATTCGAATTTGCTTCTTGAACAATTATCTTTTCCTGCCCAGAAAAAACGCCATCTGATAAATTCACACATATATCAACTAAATTATTACTCATATTATCTTACACACTTCGCAATTAGTTCTATCAAAAGTATTAATAACTTTTTGACACTTGGGACATAGTTTTTTGAAAGTTGGGTTTAGATTCTTATCTAAAGTAATTCTGTCGTCAAAAACAAAACATTCCCCATCCCAATATTTTCCATTTGTTTCATTAAGGTAGTTAATTATTCCGCCTTTCAATTGTTTAAATGAATCAATTCCAGCTTCTGATAAATATCCAAGTGCCTTCTCACATCTTATTCCACCAGTACAAAACATTACAACTTCACCATCTAAATCTTTTAGTTCTTCTGCCTTTTCAGCAAACTCATCAAATTTTAGAATATTTAAATTTTTAGAATTTTTAAACGTTCCAATATTGATTTCGTAATTATTTCTAGTATCTAATAAATATATATTTTCACCTTCGTCTAGTTTTCGTTCTAATTCTTTAGGTTCAATATAATTTTTTTTAATATCAAATATATTATTAATTTCTTTTTTAATACTAATAATTTCTGGCTTAATTTTTATTTTAAGTTTTCTAAATGGGGGTTTTTCAGAATAAGTATGTTTAAACAATGTATTGCTAAATAAGTCATGTTTATAAAAAAACTTTTCTACTGCATTCACAATATCTTCTCTGCCAGCTAGATTAATATTGATGCCTTCAACGGAAACATAAACCGTACCAAAAATATTTTTGTTATCGCATTCTTTTTTTATTTCTTCTGCAATGATCTTAGGTGAATTTATTCTTACAAACTCATAGCCAGTAGAATTCAAACATTCTTTATTGCCACTGGCCATTTAAAAACCTTCAGTTGATGTAAATAAACCAACTCTTAAATCTTTAGCCGCATATATTTCTCTTCCGTCCACATAAGCTTTGCCGTCACCTATGCCCATGATTAACTTTCTTGTTATTAGTCTTTTTATGCTAATTTTATAGGTAACTACTTTTGCAGTTGGTAATATTTGCCCCGTAAATTTTACTTCACCAACGCCAAGTGCTCTCCCTCTTCCAGGATGTTGAGCCCAGCCTAAATAAAAACCAACAAGTTGCCACATTGCATCCAAACCAAGACATCCAGGCATAACAGGATCATTAATAAAATGACAATCAAAAAACCATAGATCTGGAGTTATTTTCAATGACGCATCTATACAACCTTTACCGTAATCTCCACCTGTTGAACTTATTTTAATAATTTCATCAAACATAAGCATTCCCGTATTTGGTAGCTGCGCATTGCCCTCACCAAACATATTTCCTTTAGAACATTCCAGCAGTTCTGAATGATTGTATGAATTTTTAGGTTTAATCATTTGTCTTGCTCCGGTTTTGCATGAAGAATTACTGGTTTAAATTCAGTCAAATTTTTTATTCTATCCAAAGTTAATCTTAATTCGCCAATATTATTAATAGATGTTAAATTTGTTTCCTTAATAACATCCTGATAGGAAGAAATAGCTTCTCCAAATATTAAAATTTCATCTTCTTTTATCAAGCTTCTAATTTTCCTTAATTCATTTGGTAAAAATTGTTGGTCGCCATATGAATCTACAACTATCATCAGAGAATTACATCTTCCTTGTTCATAACTAAAAAGTATTTCGTCTGCTGATATTGATGCACCTATATATATTGGCATCCAGTCAGAGTCCTCACAAACCAAGCATAATCTTAGCATACTTAAATTATCATTATGTGTTAGTGGGGAAATAATTAATATTTTGTTATTTGAATTTTTAGAGGCATTACTAGAATTTATTAATAAAAAAGATTTCATAAGTTCTACGACAAATTGTTCTTGAGATTGCCTAAAAGTTCCTAATTTACATTCATCTCTGACATGCTGAATTAACGGTGCAAACAAATCCTCGAGTAAAAAAACTGGGCCTAGTTCTTGATATGCGATTTCAAACAATGTGATTAATTTTTTTGCATCTAATTCTCTTATAGCTTCTATAGAACCATCAAAATGTTCCATCACTGAACCCGTGCTTGGGCGGTTTGCCACAGAAGTTTGAACGACTGTTGCAGATTCATCGGATTCAATTAAATCTTGTAAGTTTTTTAAATTTAATTTAGCTACATCACCAATCCTTCTCCCGCCGCTAGTAATTCTTTGGAGTAACATTAGTTTTTTAACATCATTATCGGAGTACAATCTTCTACCGTTAACACCTCTTGCAGGTTTAACCGCTTTATATCTTCGTTCCCATGCCCTAATTACATCTGAACTTAAACCAGTTCTTCTTGACACTATTTGTATTGGATGTTTTTGTTCACTCATTTTTAATCTATAAAGACCTCAATTGAATATGTATATATTTATATGTACACAATATATACATTTTAAGAAAATACTCTGTCATACTTTTGTCCAACATACTGTCTATCATTTGTCTAGAATTATATAAAAATTTATACTATTTGTAAAGTTATTGTCCATAACAATTGGTTATCAAAGGTGTAAAAAAATATTTTCTTTCCTTGTGAGTTTGTTATACTGAACTAGTACTTTTCATTCAGTCTATAAGGAGGACGAAATGAATAAATTTTTAATAAACGCTAGATATTATCTAGCACCGCTTTTAATTCTTGCATCATTGTTTGGTGTAGTTGCTGGCGGGCCTTGGGTATGGACAGGTGTGTTCTTATTAGGTGTTGGTATTATTGTTGACACTACATCTCCTGCTCAAACTAATGGTGCTGGATTTGATGAAAATGGCGATACAAATGCTAATGCGCTATTGCACAACATCACAATGTATTTTATGTTAGCTGTATTTGTTATGTTACAAGTAGCTATTGCATGGAGAATTTTTCAATATGTAAATGGTGTTGAGTATACAGGCGCAACATCAACATTCTTAGGAATGGCATACTACACAGGCATAACTGGATCACAATTACTTGGTGCAGTTGTATCTACAGGTATATTTGCAGGGATTGGAATTATCTATGGTCATGAGCTAGCTCATACAAAAGGGTTTAGTTTTGTAATCGCAAGATGGATGATGGCATTAAGTGGTTCTGCGCATTTCTGCTACGCTCACGTATATAATCATCACTTAGAGTTAGGATGTGAAAACGATCCTGCTACAGCTCCAAGAGGAAGAAGCTTATATTCTCATCTAGCTAAATCTTACTTTGGACAAAGTAAATTTCTATACATAATGGAAAAACAACGTTTAAAAAGATTAGGAGTGCCTTTCTTGTCATGGCAAAACAGATGGATTAGAGGTTATGCAATGGCATTACCAACTATCGCATTATTCTGGTACGTAGGTGCATGGACAGGTATAGCATGTATGGCTTTAATATGGTTAGTATCTAACTTTGAGTTAGAAGCACTAAACTATATGGAGCACTACGGTTTAATTAGAGAAACTGGTTCACCAATTGATTATAGACACAGCTGGGACAACTCAACAATGTTCACAAGTTGGTTCTTTATAGAAATTGGTAGGCAAGGTGATCATCATGACAGAGGTGAAACACACTTCTGGGAATTAGATGAAGTTGGATCGCCTAACTGCGGTAATGGTTACTTTACATTATTTGCAATAGCTCTATTACCACCTTTATTCCACGCATATATGAATAAACAATTAGCTAAGTGGGATAAAGAACAAGCTTCAGAAGGTGAACTTAAAATTGCTGGTGAGATGAATAAAATTGCTGGTTATACAGGTTAATCTATCTAGAACTTGTTAGACAAAAACGCCCCTTTAAAAGGGCGTTTTTTTTATGGAATCAGTTATAATGTGAAATCAACAAAATTAGGATAATAATTATGTTCAAAAATTTCAGTAAAAAAATACAATATACATGTATAACAGCAATAATTATCTCAATTTTTTCAGGAATATATTTTTATAATTCATCTCCATATACTAAAGGCCTTTTCTGGGAAGTAAGTAAAAATGGAGAAGTGCTTGGTCACATATATGGAACAATTCATATGAATGATGAAAAAGTTACACGACTCAATAAGAAGGTAATAGATATTTTTGATAATTCTTTTGGTTATTCAATTGAAGCTTTTCCTAGTAGTCACTTATGGAACCCTTATCATGGGTTTGAAAATATCAAAGGAAGAATGATGTTTGAAAATAAAACTTTAGCCGATGTGGCTGGTAAAAAAACGGCAAATGAAGTTTTTGAAATTCTTACTAAAAACGGTGTTAATAAAGATTATGCTACACGAATCAAGCCTTGGGCTGCAATGTTTAGTATTGCTGCTAAATCGAAACATTCTGGGCCTATCGTTGATCATAAATTATTAGATCTTGCTAGTATTCAGAATAAAGAAATCTATCAAATTGAGTCTCCCGAGGAATTATTAGCAGCTTTCTATGCTATGCCGATGGATTCACAAGTTGAGTTATTAAAAGCTAAAATACTGCATTTTCCTAATATTCAAAATGCCCTTGATAAAATGGTAACAGCCTATCTTGAAGAAGATCTGGAAGCTTTAATGGATGCTAGCACAAGCTTTGTTGATAAAAACATAATATTTCCTAACAAACATTTAGATGTATATTTAAAACATTCAGTTTATATCAGAAATATTGTTATGGCCCATTACATGCAAATGCCTTTTTTATATGGATTAGATAGGCACAAAGGACGAGGTGGTACATTTGTTTGCGTTGGCGCTTTACATTTATTAGGCGACAAAGGGGTATTAAATCTCCTTGATAAACAATATGGATTTGATATTAAAAGAATATATTTTAAATAACTATATTTTTATTACCTAAAAAAAAGCAATCCCTTGCTAGAGGTCCAGGAGTCAGATAAAAAAATTTACCAACTTAATGCTCCGCCAGTTTGGTATTCGGTTACTCTTGTTTCAAAAAAATTCTTTTCTTTCTTAAGATCTAAAACTTCAGACATCCAAGGGAATGGATTTTTTGCGCCCACAAATTCCTCAGGCAATCCAATTTGGGCTAGCCTTCTATTTGCAATGTAATGAAGATATTCTTCGAACATAGGAGCGTTTAATCCCAAAATTCCTCTTGGTAATGTGTCATAAGCATACTTAGTTTCTAATTCAACACCCTCTAAAACTAATTTAACCATATCTTTCTTAAAATCTTCGGTCCACAAGTGTGGATTTTCAACTTTAATTTGATTAATTACATCTATTCCAAAATTCATATGCATGGATTCATCTCTCAGAATATATTGAAACTGCTCAGCAACTCCTGTCATTTTATTTCTTCTGCCCATTGATAGGATTTGTGTAAATCCAACATAGAAAAATATACCTTCGAACACAACATAAAATGCAATTAAATCCCTTAAGAGTCTTTGATCATTTTCTGGTGTTCCAGTTTTAAAATTTATATCTCCTAAACTTTGAGTATATGGTAATGCCCATTGCGATTTTGTAGCTACTGAAGGAACCTCGCGATACATATTAAACAATCTTCCTTCATCTAAACCTAATGATTCAATACAGTATTGATAAGCATGGGTATGTATGGCTTCTTCAAATGCTTGCCTTAGCAAATACTGTCTACACTCTGGGTTAGTAATATGTTTATAAACAGCGAGGACTAAATTATTAGCAACTAGTGAATCAGCTGTTGAGAAAAAACCTAAATTTCTTTCAATTACCATTCTTTCATCGTCTGTTAAACCATCTTCACTTTTCCATAGCTCGATATCAGATGTCATATTAATTTCTTGTGGCATCCAATGATTGTTACAAGCAGAAAGGTACTTACTCCAAGCCCAATCATACTTAAACGGAACTAATTGATTTAAATCAGCTCTACAATTTATAATTTTCTTATCGTCAACTTGAATTCTTCCGGCGCCCGTCTGTATATCTTCAAAACCAGTTAGGCCTACTACTGCGTCTGTTTGATTTGAAACTTCAATCTTACGTGAAGATTTCTTATCATCCTTTGTCTCTTTAACAGGTTCTAATGTTTGTGCTATTGGGTCGTCCCATAATAATGACATAATATATCTCCTAAAATTACTGACATGCTTCGCAGTCAGGATCTAATATTGAGCAAACATTGATTGCTTCGTTATCTTTATCAACAGCATTTAATTTGCCGTCAGCCATTGTGCTTTTTTCAACATGTGTTGCACCCATTGTTCTTAAATAATAAGTTGTCTTCAATCCTCTAACCCAAGCTAATTTGTACAAATTATCAAGCTTAGGTCCTGAAGGCTCAGCCATATATAAATTTAATGATTGCCCTTGATCAATCCATTTTTGACGCCTAGATGCTGCTTCAATTAACCAGCGAGCGTCTAATTCAAATGCAGTTGCATACAATGCTCTGATTTCTTCTGGAATTCTATCTATCGATTTCAAATTACCATCAAAATATTTTAGATCATTTACCATTACTTCATCCCATAAATCTCTTTTCTTAAGATCGTTTACTAAAGAAAGATTAATTACAGTAAATTCTCCAGATAAGTTTGATTTAACATATAGATTTTGATAAGTCGGCTCTATACTTTGTGTAACACCAGTTATATTTGAGATTGTTGCAGTTGGAGCAATTGCCATAGTATTAGAATTTCTCATTCCAATAGTTCTTACTCTTTCTCTTAAAGATTTCCAATCTAAATTGGATGATTTATCAACTGATATATATTTTTTCCTTGTTTTTTCTAAAAGATGAATTGAATCTATAGGTAGAATTCCTTGTGACCAAAGCGAACCATTAAAAGACTCATATGATCCTCTTTCTTCAGCTAAATCAGTTGAAGCTTTAATAGCAAAGTAACTAATGTATTCCATAGATTCGTCAGCAAATTTGATTGCTTCTTCACTTGAATAAGGAATTTCTAGTTTATATAAGGCATCTTGAAAACCCATTAGCCCTAGACCTACTGGTCTATGTTTTGCATTAGAATTTTTCGCCTTATCAACACTATAATAGTTATAATCAATCACGTTATCTAACATACGCATTGCGGTATTAATAGTTTTTTCTAGCTTCTCTACCATTAAACCGTTTTCATCAATATGTGCTGATAAATTTACTGAACCAAGATTGCAGACAGCAATTTCATCATCGGATGTATTTAACGTTATTTCTGTGCAAAGATTTGAAGAGTGCACAACCCCTGTATGTGATTGAGGTGATCTTATATTACAAGGATCTTTAAATGTAATCCAAGGATGTCCTGTCTCGAACAACATTCCAAGCATTTTTTTCCATAAATTAATAGCTGGGATTTGTTTATAATTTTTTATTTTTCCATTTTTTGCTAATTCTTCATATTCTTGATACTTCTTCTCAAATTCTAAGCCAGATAGCTCGTGTAACTCAGGAGTTTCCGCAGGAGAAAACAAGGTCCATGGTTGCTCTTCCACTACTCTTTTCATAAAAAGATCTGGTATCCAATTTGCTGTATTCATATCATGCGTTCTTCTTCTATCGTCACCAGTATTTTTTCTTAAATCTAAAAATTCTTCTATATCTAAATGCCAAGTTTCTAGATAAGCACACATTGCCCCTTTTCTTTTGCCACCCTGATTAACAGCAACTGCTGTATCATTTGCAACCTTTAAAAATGGAACAATGCCTTGAGACTTTCCATTAGTTCCTTTTATATAGGTACCCATACTTCTAACTCTAGACCAATCATTTCCTAAGCCACCAGCAAATTTTGATAGTAATGCGTCATCAGTAATTGCTTCAAAAATACCACGCAGATCATCAGGAATAGTACTTAAATAACATGATGAGAGCTGCGGGCGTAAGGTGCCAGAGTTAAACAAAGTTGGCGTTGAGCTCATAAAATCAAAAGAAGATAATAAACGGTAAAACTCTATAGCTTTTTCTTCCTTGTTTTCTTCGTTATTTGCAAGTCCCATTGCAACCCTCATGAAAAAAGCTTGAGGAAGTTCTATCTTAGTATCGTTTGTTTGAATAAAATATCTATCATAAAGTGTTTGAAGTCCTAGATATGTAAACTGTAAGTCTCTATCAGCATCTATTGCTTCAACTAGAATATCTAAATCATATTTATTAATTAAATTTTCATCTAGTAATTCTAAATCACAAGCCTTCTTAAGATATTTCTTAAAATAATCTTTATAAACATCTTTCATTTGCTTGAAAGTTACTGACATATCTTTTTCATAAATAAAACTTAATGCTTCTGTCCTCAAACTATCAAGTAAAAGTCTTGCAGTTACATATGTATAATTTGGTTCTCTTTCAATTAATACTCTTGATGACATTATTAAAGCAACAGAAACATCTGATTGCGTTATTCCATCATAAATATTTTTATGTAATTCTGACACTATAGGTTCTGAAGATACATCCTCAATTTCATAACATGCTTCAGAAATAATAGTATTTAATCTTTCTGTATCTAATGGAGATTTACCTTCACCCTTAGTTACATTAATTATAATTTTTTCTTCACTACTAGTTTCCGCAACAGAAGTCTGGTCTATCAATCTCTCTGAATTTCTTTGTTCCCTATAAAGAACATATGACCTAGCCACCTTCTGGTGACATCCTCTCATTAAAGCCAGTTCTACCTGATCTTGAATATCTTCAATATGAAAAGTTCCTCCGTCTGGGATATTCCTAGACAAAGCATTAAAAACATTATCGGTTAATTCTGAAACTATTTGGTGAATTCTAGATGATGCAGCAGCTTGAGTTCCTTCTACTGCTAAAAAAGCTTTTGTCATTGCAACAGATATTTTGTCAATATCAAAAGAAGCTAAGCTACCATTCCTTCTCACAACTCTAAATTTACCAGGGGCTGTAACGCTTAGATCACCGATATTCTGTGAGCTTTGTAAAACCGCTCCTGAAGCAATTTTTGAAACTCCTAAACCTAAATCTGGTTCATTTTTATCCATTTTTCCTCAACCTATTTTTTTCTTTTCTATTATTTTTATATTACCACTATAAGATGTGTTTACCATGCTAGTCAAGCACAATATGCTGTGTTTAACCATTGATTATAATGTGAATAACCTGTGAACAAACTATCTAAATTTTTTAAATATAGCTTTATACGTTATACATACTGAATAAATATGTTTTTTGGGGATATACCAATAAAATACAAATAAGATATGATATAAACATAACTATGAGTGAAATTAAAGAAATCCCAATAAATGCTATAGATTCTCTAAATAGTGGCGAAAATTGCTCTGCTAGTGAACCTTTTGCATTAAGAATATTAGATCAAAGTATGTTTCCAGAATTTGAAATAGATCATATAATTATAATAGATCCGAGTATAACCCCTAAAAACGGGGATTATGTACTCTATGAAACTAATAATAGTCTTATAATAAGAGAAATAAAAATTGATAAAAACATTATTCTAAGAGCGCATAACCCTAATTTTGACGATATCTCAATTAAAGATACATCTAGTGTTCTTGGTGTTATAACGCAAAGATCAGGTAAAAAAAGAAAATTTCACAAAAAATATAACTAAAAAAAAGCGCAGAAAATTAAGTCTGCGCTTGAATACCACTTTATGAAAGTGGTTGGAGGAAATCCATATATATTAGAATTATATTATATTATAATATAAATGTCAATTATAATTAGGTTTTAATTAAAATGAAAAATGTAGAAACAAACTATAAGATCTTAAACCCTGACAATTGTGTCATGTGTGGTATGTGCTTAACACATTGCCCAACTTACAAAATTACCAATAATGAATCTGAATCACCAAGAGGAAGAATATCAATTATTTATGGCCTTAATAATTTTATGCTAGAACCAAGCAAATCGGCCTTAGAACACATAAATTCATGCACATTATGCTTAGCGTGCGAACCAGTCTGCCCTGCAAAAATAAATTTTTATGAATTAATAACTACTGCTAGAGAAAAATATTTTAAAAATCAAAAAATAATATTTAGAACTAAATCAAAATTAATATCATTGTTTTTAACAAACAATATATTTAAAAAAATAATTATTTTTAGTATTGCATTATTAAATAAAAAATCACTAAAGAAATTTAATAAAAAAATATTTAAATTTATGAACTACACACAACTACATAATTCTTATATTTCAAAATCTCATAAATTAGATTTAAAAAGTAATATTGGTATATTTACAGGTTGTGCAAGCAGTATTTTTGAAAAAAATGTAGCAAAAAATTGCATAAGTTTACTAAGAAAAAATAATATAAATTCAGAAATAATAAATAACATTAAATGCTGTGGATCATTGGACTATAATAATGGAAAAATAAAGAAAGGAATCAAATGCAATAATGAGATGATGAAAGAATTTAATAATAAAAAGTATAAAAAAATAATAGGGTATGCGAGTGGGTGTAGTGCATTTATAAATAAACATAAAGAAGATATTAATTACCAAGATGCCACATCATTTATATTAGACATATTAAATAAAAAAGAAAATCTTAATTTTAAAAAAACTAATAAAAATATTTGTGTTCACCAACCATGTACAACTAAAACAGCTGAAATTAATTTTACAAATTTACTTAATATTTTAAAACTAATTCCAAATCTTAAAATACATACATTCAATGATAATTATTGTTGTGGAGCTGGAGCACAAAATATAATACATAATCCTGAGAATTCAGAAAATATGGTTAAATCAAAAATTGATTTCATAAAATTAAATAATATTGATTTGGTCTTAACTTATAATATTGGCTGTTCACTAAATTTTATTAACTCAATAAACCTTAATGATATTAATAAAGTTCAAGTTATGCACCCTATAACATTTTTAAACACCCGAGTCTCAATATGAAAAATTATACAGATGTAGATAAAATAATTATAAAAGGAAATAATCTTATAAATATGTTTTTTAATATTAAAACTAGTGGAAGAAAATATCCAGCGAAAGATACAAAGGAAACTGTAATTTCAAATACAGAAAAAAAATTAGTAGTTAACCTTATGAGAGTCAATCATTCTGGTGAAGTTGCTGCTCAAGGGTTATATATAGGTCATGCTTTAGCAGCAAAAACTAAAATACAAAAAGAAATGATGTTGAAAATGGCAGCTGAGGAAAAAGATCATCTTGAATGGTGCGGAAAAAGAATCGAGGAACTAAACGGAAGAACTAGCATATTTAATCCTTTTTGGTTTGTTGGTTCAGTTGCAATAGGAATACTATCCAGCGTTTCAAACGATAAGAATGGTTTAGGGTTTATAGAAGAAACAGAAAAACAAGTTGCTAGTCATCTCGATTCTCACATAAATAAAATACCCGATAATGACAAAAAGACAATTAAAATTCTAAAAAAAATGAAAAGTGATGAGGAAAATCATGCTAAAGAAGCTCACAAGTCTGGTGCAAATGAAATACCTTTAACAACAAAAAAATTAATGAAAATAGCAGCAGGCGTAATGAAATTTACGTCGTATAGATTATAGGTCTTTGTATTCCATGTTAATTACAGTATTAAGCTGCTTCATTAAAAACTTTAACTCTTTTTTTGAAATAATATATGGTGGCATAACATATATTAAATTTGAAAATGGCCTTAACCAAATGCCATGTTGAACAAATTTCTTTTGTATAGATCCTACATCTACTTTCTCTTTCATTTCTAGAATACCAACAGCTCCAATAACTCTAAAATCTTTAACAGCTTTATTTTTTGAAATCTTCTCAAGATCGTCATTTAAAATTGTCTCGATACTTTTGACATTTTTTTCCCAATCATAAGAAAATAATAAGTTAAGGTTAGCTAAAGCAACAGAACATGCTAGTGGGTTCGCCATATATGTAGGACCATGCATAAAGATTCCAGGTGCTTTTTCAGATATTGATTTTGCAATCTTTTTTGTGACCACTGTTGCAGCTAAACTCATGTATCCACCAGTTAATGACTTCCCTAAACATAATATGTCTGGGACTATATTTGCATGATTAAAACCAAACAATTTTCCCGTTCTTCCAAATCCAGTCGCAACTTCATCTAAAATTAATAACACATTATATTTATTACAAAGTTTCCTCAATTGTACCAAGTAATCAGAATGATAAATTCTCATACCTCCAGCCCCCTGCAATATAGGTTCAATTATTACTGCCGCTATACTTGAATTTAATTTTTTTAAAGTATTTTCCATTTGCTGCAAGCTTTTACTTGTTTTTTTATTATATAAACGAGCATCTTCTGGCTTAGCAACATAAATCTGCTTTAATAATGATTTATTAAAAATTGAATGCATGCCATTTATAGGATCACTTATTGACATTGTTCCTATGGTATCACCATGATAACCATTTTTAACGGTTAAAAATTTTTTCTTTGATGTTTTATTTTGCGAATACCAATACTGTATTGAGAATTTCATTGCAACTTCTACAGATACAGATCCAGAATCAGAGAAAAAAACTTTTTGTAAACTTGATGGGGTTATTTCATTTATTTTTTTTGCTAACTGTATTGCTGGATTATGAGTAAACCCACCAAACATAATATGAGAAAATTTGTCTACTTGCTGTTTTATTGCTTTATTTAGTTCCGGATGATTATAACCGTTTATTACACACCACCATGATGACATTCCATCAATTAATTTTTTTCCAGAATCTAGATAAATATATACACCTTTAGCTTTTTCAACAGCATATAAGGGATTTTTATCAACAGCTGACGCGTATGGGTGCCATACAAAAAGTTTGTCGTCTTTTATCATTTTTTACACATAAAAAATTTTCTATCTTTAAGCTTAAGATTATTAATATCTTTGCCTTCATACATTTCATCATACAATATATTATCTTTTAGATTAAATGATAAAGTAAATTTTTTTACTAAATTTAATTCTTTTTGATAAAAATATGCTTTTACTTCCTCAGAAGATTCTTTTTCTATTAAATAATTAAATTCATATCCATTTGGTAATATATTTACTACCTTGTAATTTAAAAATATTTTAAATTTATGAATTGAATCATTTTCGGTATTTTTACAAGTAAGTAAAATCAAATTACTAGAAAGCACCTCACTTTGAATTAAAATAAAAAAAAATAAGTTTAGCTGTAATTTTACTATTACCGATTTATACATATATTTTAATTCATTTCTAAACTATAGGTAATATCAACTGACTTACTTAGCACGATACAGCACGAGCATTGTTTTTTTACTGAAACCTTAATTATTTTTTCAAGCTCCTTCTTATCTTTATCTTGACCTTGAATTTTATATATTAAATGAACTTTGTTTATTAATGACGGTTTAGTACCTGTTCTTTCTGCGTTAATTGCTATATCAAATTTTGAAATTTCTATATTTTTACTTTTAGCCATAGTAATAACATCAAATGCAGTACATCCACCCATTCCTGATATTAAAACTTCTGTTGGTCTAGCTCCATTATTATTTCCACCACTATCAACTGGTCCATCCATACTTATCTGATTACCACTTTCAGTATTAGCAATAAAATTAACCCCAGTCTGCCACTCTATTGTCGTTTTCATTTATAATTCCTTTTCAATTTTATTATCTTCGTAACTCGACCATGCGCTCCATGACCCAACATATATTTTAGATAACCCAATTCCACAATGTTCCATAGCTAAAAAATTATGGCATGCGGTTACACCTGAACCACACATATTTATTACATCATTTGTGTTACCTTTTAAAATTTTTTCAAATCTTTTTTTTAATTCATCTTTATTTTTAAAAAAACCATTCTCATCTAAATTATCCTTAAAAGGCAAATTTATAGCTCCAGGTATATGTCCAGCCTTTTTATCTATTGGCTCTATCTTTCCAGAAAAACGATCTGCATCTCTTGCGTCTATCAAACATGTTGATTTTTTTTCTAATTTATTTTTTAAAGTTTTTGTGTCTATTAAATAATCATAATTATAATCATATTGTATTTTATTTTTTTTGTAGCGATTAGGCACTATATTATTAGTTGGCATATTTTTTAATTTCCAGGCCTTATAACCTCCATCCAAAACAGCGCAATTTTTTAATCCAATTAATTTAAGCATCCACCATAATCTTGAGCACATAGAGCTGTTACCTTCATCGTATACGACGATTTGTGAGTTTTCATCAATATCATAACTATTCAACATATTTGAAAATTTTGATATATCTTGCAAAGGATGTCTTCCTGAAAACTCGGAAACTTCACATGACAGATCAGATTCCAAATCTATATAATTAGAATTAATTATATGAGATTTAATATATTCCGAATAACCTAAATTTTTATCTAATAAATTAAATCTACAATCAAATATGATTAAATTATTATTTTCAATTATATTATTAAGGTTTTCAACTGATATTATTGTTGTATACATTTCATTTTTTATTATATTTATTTATATATTTAACATATAAATAAAAAATTACTACAAATACAGCTATTAAAGAGATAGCTTGCCCTTGTGTAAATATTTCTATATTTGCAATTATAGAAGTTGAGATAATTAATATAGCTAAACCAAATCTATTTCTTTGCCACCCTCTCATATTGCCTCTTTATTAATTTTTTTTCCTTAAGCCATGCTCAACAGCAATAACTGCTGCTTCTACTCTCGAATGTATTCCTAGCTTTCTTAATATTGATTTAACATGTAATTTAACAGTACCATCCGAAATACCGAGATTTTTTGCAATTAATTTATTGCTTTGACCATCTGCTAGCAATTCTAAAATTTCACTTTCTCTTGGTGTTAAACTTCCAATTAAACTAGTGATATTAATTTCTGAATCATCTCCTTGATGGAACTTAGCTAAAATTTGAACAAGATTAGGTGCTACTATAGTTTCCCCTTTTAAAACATTTTTTAGCGCAACAACTAGGTCGTCAGGCTCCATATCTTTCAATAAATATCCGCTAGCCCCATTTCTTAAAGCGTCTATTAAATCTTTTTCATAATCACTAGTTGTTAGCATAACAACTGGGAGTAATTTATTCTGTGACCTTATATTTTTTAAAACCTCAATACCAGATGTATCTGGCATTCTTAAATCTAATAAAACTATATCAGGATTTTTTAATTTTATAGCTTCCAAGCCTTCATCTCCATTACTTACAGATGAGACAACATCGATGTCATGTCTAACAAGAAGCCTCCGTAAACCTTCTCTAAATAAAGTATGATCATCGATAATAATTACTTTTATTTTCATAAATATCTGCTGTTAATTTTATCCTTCATTGAATGATAGAATAACACGAACTCCTTCGCCTGGTTCACTTTCTATTTCTAAATGACCGCCAATTTTCTGAGCTCTGTCTCTCATTATTCCTAAACCAACATGTTCGCCAGAATCTGCTTCTTCATGCCCAATAAAACAGGATTTAGCTATTCCAATGCCATCATCCTCAATAATTAATGAATATTTTCCTGTCTGGTATGACATTAATAATACCCTAACAATTTTTGCTCTTGAATGTTTTTTAACATTCAATAAAGCTTCTTGAATAATTCTTTTAATATGATGATCATCGTTTTTATTTAATTTAATAATAGGAATCTTATTTTGAAAAAAGATTTTTATTTTTGGATTCTCTATCTTAAAATTTTCAACAAGAGTTTTAACTTCGCTAATAATATTGTCAATATCTTGTGGAGATCTAAAGTGACCAATTAATTGACGGATTTCACGATTAGCTAGTTCTATACTATTTTCTAAAGTTTCCAGCTCATCCCACACTCTTTTATCCCCGTCTTGCTGAACACTTTCATCTAAAACTCTAACCTGTAATCGAAGGCTTGCTAATGTTTGTGCTAAGGAGTCATGTAATTCAGACGCTATGGTTACTCTTTCTTCAATAATAGCTAAACGATTATCTTCCTTGTTCTTTTCCTCTTTATATTTGGAAAACCTTTCAAATTGTTCATTTGTTTTATTTAATTGCGTCTCTAACATCTCAGAAACAGCATTTAAATTACTACATAAAATCTGTAAATCTTCTAACTCTGAAATATTAATTCGTGCTGAGAGATCTCCCGACATAATATTAAGAACCCATTGATTTAAGTTTTCTATAAATTCATTTATATGGTCTTTTTTATTCTGTTGGCTTGACATAATTTGGATCTTTTGGATTTAGAAAAATAAAATTAAATTTATTTTTCTCTAATTCAACGTAATCTAGTGTCATCCCATCGCACATTGAAAGAGAGCTATTTGAGATAATAATTTCTAATTCATTACTTTTATGTATTTTATCATTATTTGTATAATTATCATCAAAACCTAATACATAATGAAGGCTATTATCTTCTTTTTTCATAACAGCAATTCTTAACTTAAATCCTTTATTCTCTTTTTTTTCAATTTCTTGTTTTATTATAGTTGCTGCTTCATTAGTTATATTAATCATTTTTTTTCTCTTCAATAAAATTCATAAAATATTTTATCCAAGGATATTTTTTAGTATGCCTTAGATGAGAAAAATTTGCTAATAAGTTTTTATAAATATAACCATCATGTTCTCCATCTGAACCATATCCTCTTTTTACATCATATGCATATTTATATTTTTTTACATTATTGAATATTAAATTCGCATGATGAAATTCATGAGCATTTAGTAATTTATTATTTTTTATTTTCCACGGGTGGTTTGCGTTTACTTTTAACTTAACATATCCTCTGCCGACAGGTTTTTTAGACATATTTGCATAACCTGGAATAATACCTACCATTTTAAATTTTTTATTTTTATAATAAATGTTCTCGGTAAGATACATTAAGCCTCCGCATTCGGCATAACATGGGTTACCTTCGTCTATAAATTTCTTAATTTCTTTTTTTAAGGTTTTATTTTTTTCTAATTTAGCAGCATTAGTTTCTGGAAAACCCCCGCCTATAAATAATGCATCTACAGATGGTAATTTGTTATCTTTTATTGCATCTATATATATTATTTCTGCGCCATATTTTATAAAGTTCTCTATATCATCATGATAATAAAAACCAAAAGAAGAATCATGAAAAATTCCTAATTTTATATTTTTTTCTGACTTTATGTATTCTGGACTATCTTTTCTTTTTTTTATATCTTTTCTTTTTTTATACTCAATACAAAATTTAAAAATTGCATTTTTGTCTACAGATTCCTCGACTATTTTAGATATGTAATTAATTTTTTTATTTATAAATTTTTTTTCATTTGAAGGTATCAACCCTAAATGTCTTTCAGAGATAACTAAATCATTATTTTTCCTAATAGATCCAAATATCTTTAAATCAGTGTAATTTTCTACAGCTTTAATTAGTTTATTTTCATGCCTTTCTGTACTTACCTTATTAAGAATTACTCCTCTTATGTTGCATTTTTTCTCAAAATTTATGTAACCTTGCATTAAAGGAGCTATGCCTCTTGTGATTCCCTCAGCATCAATTACCAATATTACTGGCGTATTCAATAGTATTGACATTGCAGAGTTATCATCTGATCCTAATACATCCAAACCATCATAAAGTCCTTTATTGCCTTCAATAATATTGAAATCCAAATTTTTTTTATTATATAAATTTACAATCTCGTCTTTTGTTTGCGTATTAAAATCTAGGTTATAACAATTATTTCTTGAGGCTGCAGACAGCCACCCCATATCTATATAATCTGGTCCTTTTTTATAAGTTTGAGTATCAATATTTAAATTAGAAAAAATTCTTGATAAGCCAATTGATATAATTGTTTTGCCGGAAGACTTGTGTGCGGCAGAAATATAAATACTATTAAAGTGATTAATTTTGTAGGTACTCATCTTCTAAACTATCTGGAATAAATTCTAAACTTAATATTCCAAGTATAAAAATTAAAGATGCTATTGCTATGCCACCTAGTCCTAACATAAATTCATAAATACTTGGGGTATATTCAGCTACTATGCCGTCACTAAATGTACTGCTTTCAATATAGCCAGGAAACATATCTAAAGGAAATGCCTGCCCAGAAATTATAATTACATATAACTGAATAAATCCCCCTATTATCACTAGTAAAGATGCTAAAAGAAGTGAGTGCCACGTACTATTTATTTTATTTGATGTAATTAAGAATAAAGGAAGAAAAGTGCCTAACAGTATTTGCCCAATCCAAAATAAATATGTATATATTTCACCAGAAAATAATAGAAAAAATTCATAATCATGATGTGTTGTTGCATATAAATTTGTCAAATGAAAAAGAACCGTAAAATAAAATACTGCTAGAATAAAATAAAGCAACAATTTTCTTAATCTTTTAAAAATTATTTCTCCTGTCTTAACATCAAAATAGATTCTTAAAAAATATAGAGTCTTAATAAAAATTGCTGTTCCAAAAAGTAATGACATAGCAATAAATAATGGTGCTAGCAATGCACTATCATATGCTTCCTTAGCAACTAAAAATCCAAAAATTGATCCTGTTCCTGTTGTAAGAATTATTCTCCACGCATATGCAAACATTCCAACTTTAGAAACATGCTTATTATATCTACCTTCAAACATCATCCATAAATAAATAACTACTACAAATATAAATCCAATATATAAAAATATATTCCAGGCAAATATAGATTTAAAATTAAATGTTGTCATAGCAACTATTAATCTATCTGGCCTTCCTAGATCCATTACTAAAATCATTAATCCACCAACTAATAAACCTATAGCTAGTAAAGCAGATAATCTAGATAAAGGCTTATAAGCTGAAATTCCAAAAACTGATGATATTGATGCAATATTTAAAATACCTGATGCTGCAACAATTAAAAAAATAGCAAAAACATGAGGAACACCCCATACAACTTGATTATTCATCCCAGTTAACCAATGTCCCTCGTGCTCCAAAGTCGTGAATGCAAATAAAGACATTGCAAACATAATTAAAATTATAATTACATGAAATAATATTTTTTTATCAAACTCTATAGATTTATATCTTACTAGATTCATTATATGCCCCTATATCTTACTGCTGTATTTAAATCTAAGTCACTTCTAATTTCTTTTCCGCCATATTTATGCAATTGTTTTGAAATTTCACTTTCAGGATCATTTAAATTACCAAATAATATAGCTTGATGCCCATCTTTCTGACAAGCTTCTGCGCATGCGGTATTATTTTCTCCGTTATCTATCTTATGAACACATAAGTTACAACTTTCAACGCAACCTTTTCCTCTTGGGGAATGTGGTACTTGGTTCTCAAGATTTTCATGAACAAAAGATCTAGCTTTGTAAGGACAAGCCATCATGCAATATCTGCATCCTATGCAAGTATGTGGATTGACTAAAACAATTCCATCAGCTCTTATAAAAGAAGCTCCAGTTGGGCAAACATCTACGCACGGTGGATTTTCACAATGCTGACACATCATGGGAAGATTGTAAGATTTTCCAGAAAATTCATCTGTTAAATTTAATTTTCTTATCCATTGTGTATCAGTTGAAGGCCTACCAAAATCTTCTATACCATGCTCTTCATCACATGCCGTAACACAAGCATCACAATCTTCTGTGCATTGATTAGTATCAATTAACATTCCCCATCTAATTTTGCTAGATGCAGGTTTATCTAAATCTCTAGCATGAGCAAGCTCTTGAAAAAATACTCCAGGGGCTACAGATGAAATTCCTAATAAAGTTGAGCTTTTTAAAAAATTTCTTCTATCAAGTTTTATTTCATATTTTTTCATATTTTTAAATATCCTATTTTTTTATTACTATTTTTTTAAAAGGTTTTGATGCATGGCAATCAAAACATTCAACTTGTGCTGCAGCTTCTATATGACAACCTGAACAAAAATGCTCTTTTGACTTTATATTAGGATAACTTCCATCAGCTAAAGGTTTTATGTGGCAGTTTATACAATTCTTTAAACTATATTTAGTAGTTCTTATTCCTTTTACAACTGTATCATGGCCTTGTTGATTAATAAAAATATGATGTTGTGCGCGCATAATTTCAGTTGGCTCTACACATTTATCAGCCAAAGACGTGTCTATATTATGCGGAATGTTTTCATGCGTGATTGATGCGCCACTAAAGGAAACTAATAAAAAAGTTAATAGAGTTTTTATAACTAACTTTTTATACATACTGAACCTCTCCTCATAAATTCAGATAATATTTCTTACATAATTTTTAAAACTTACCTAAACTAATGATCGCCTAATGCCATATCAATATAACCAGTTGGACATACGTCAGCACATATATGACATCCAATACATTTATTATAATCTGTATCTACATATCTGCCTGTAGTACTTTTATCTTTTTTCACCCTAAAGACAGCATCCATTGGGCAATATATTACACAGTTATCACATTCAAAACACATTCCACAGCTCATGCATCTTCCAGCTTCTTGAACTGCCTGATCTTCAGTATAACATTTTAATCTTTCGTCAAAATTCCCAAGTATTGTTTCAGCTTTAGGACCAACATCATCTCTTAAATTTCTTAGGGTAAAAGAAAAATGACCAAGGAACATCCTTTCAGTATTAATAATTTCTTGTGCAGATCTATCTTCATAATTATGTACTGAAAACTCTAATTCATCAGTCCCCCAATGTGCTCCTGGTTCATAATCTGCAGGTTTTAAACCTGATTCTTTTAATTTTTCTAATAAATTAAAATGGTGCACATCAACTTTTGGGCGTTTTTTTAATTCTTTTAAATCAATTTGGTTTAAATATTGATCAATTGTTTCAGCTGCTATAGAGCCTTGTCCAATTGCTGTTGTAAGAAGATGAGGTCTAATAATATCACCAGCTACAAAATGACCAAGCTTTCCAGGGACCGCATAATGATTATCAGCATCAATTAGATTTCTGCCATTATTAAATTCATCTAAACCATCTAATACTCCACTTTGCCCAATTGCAGCTACGATTAAATCAGCTTCAATTTCAAATTCTGTACCTTCAATTTTTTCCGGTCTTCCTTCCTTCATTGTGCATTTTGCCATTTTAAGAGCATAAGCCTGACCTGTCTTTTTATCTACCAATACTTCTAACGGCATTACTTCATCAAGAATTTGCACACCTTCTCTCATTGCGTCTTGTACTTCATGCTCTGAAGCTGTCATTTCTGATTTTTTAAATAATGTTGTAAGCGTAACATCGTTATGAATTCTCTCTGTGGCTAAATTTTTATCTTGAGAACCATTAGTTTTTAAAATATTTTCAGGTTTATTATCTTCAGATAAAACTTCTTTTAATGTTCCCATTCTTCTTGATGAACATACTACATCAATAGATGTATCACCCCCGCCAACACAAACTACTTTTTTAGCAGTGACATGCAATCTTTTTTCTGCAAAAGCTTCTAAATATTTTATTGCTGAAATACAATTTGGAGCATCACTATTTGGCACTGGCAAATCTCGTCCAGTCCAGCAACCAATTGCCCATAAAACAGCATCATAATCCTTTTCTAAACTCTCAGCACTTACATCTTTTCCAATATATGTATTAAGTTTAACTTCTATATGTCCCATTTTCAGAATCCTATCAATCTCTGGATCTAAAAATGCATCTGGTGTTCTATAACTTGGGATTCCATATCTCATCATGCCGCCGAGTTTTTCATGAGAATCAAATACAACGCTTGCATGACCTAATTTTCTTAATTGATAAGCTGCAGAAAGTCCAGCAGGACCTCCTCCTATAATTGCTACTCTTTTACCACTCATTTCATCTGTGCAAGAAAAAGTAAATCCTTCTTTAATAGCTTGATCACCAATGTATTGTTCTACTCCATTAATTCCTACATAATCTTCAACGTCATTTCTATTACAACCATCTTGGCATGGTGCTGGACAAACCCTTCCCATCATCGAAGGAAATGGATTTGCGGTAGTAGATCTTTGAAATGCATATTCTTGCATCCCAATATCTGCAGGTGGTTTTTCAATTCCTCTAACAATATCTAACCATCCTCTGATATCTTCACCTGATGGGCAGCTACCTTGGCATGGTGGAGTTCTATGAACATATGTTGGGCATTTATGAGATTTATCTTGCTCAAAAATATCGTGTCCTAAATTTTCATAGGTATGGACACCATCTTGGTATTTCCTGAAGGTTAACTTTTTTTCTACAATATCTTTATTTGCTGACATATATTTCTCCTTACTTCCAATTATTATAAAGCACTAAGCGGCCTCATCTATATCCTGTTGTGGGTGTTTTCCACCATCATTTTCCTCGCTTTCACCATCATTTTGGCCAGTTAATATTAACGCATTACTAACTAACTGATGAACACTTACGATTTGATCCATTGAAAAATCATAATACGGAAAAACTTTAGCAAATTGGCTTTTGCAGATTGCACAAATTGCTGCCATATGAGTAACTCCATGGTTTTCAACAACTTTTTGCAAAGCCTCCATTCTTGGTAATGCACCTTTTACTCTTAATTCCATTAAATCGTCTGTGAGAAGACCGCCGCCGCCGCCGCAACAAAATGTGCCTTCTTTAATAGTATCTGAAGACATATCGTGAAAATTATTACATGCTGCTTTAATCACTTCTCTTGGAATTAAAAACTGACCTCCAGCCTTGTCTCCCATTCTAGATGCTCGTGCAACATTACATGAATCATGATAAGTCAAAACCATGTCATCATTCTTTGACTTATCAAATTTAAGTGTATTATCTTGAATTAGTCCATATGTAACTTCACATATATGTTGAGGGATTGGATAATTCTGATCTAAAAAGTCCCATGGTCCAGCTAAAGTATTTAAAAAACTATATGCTACTCTCCATGCGTGACCACATTCACCAAAAACAATTCTTTTTACTCCTAATTCTATAGCCGCTTCTCTAATCCTCATTGCAAGTTTTCGCATATTTTCATAGCTTCCAATAAACATACCAAAATTTGCAGCTTCACTTGCGTGAGAACTTATTGTCCATGATATTCCTGCTTCATGAAAAACTTTTGCGTACCCAATTAATCCATCAACATGTGGTTCTGCAAAAAAATCAGCTGAGGGCGTGATTAATAAAACATCTGCGCCCTTAACATCAAGAGGAAATTTTACTGAAACCCCAGTTTCTTCTTCAACATCTTCTTCCAAGCCTTCTAAAGTATTCTCTAGAGCAGGTCCTGGTAGACCTAAATTATTTCCAATCTTATGAACTTTACTAATAATTTCATTACAATATTTTTGTCCCACTCCGATAGTATCCATTACTTCTCTAGCTGCCATAGAAATCTCAGCTGTATCAATTCCATATGGGCAATATACTGAACATCTTCTACATTGTGAGCATTGATGAAAATATGAATACCAATCATCTAAAACTTTTTCTGTTAAGTCTGTAGCCCCAACTATTTTTGGAAAATATTTTCCTGCAAAAGTAAAATATCTTCTATAAACTTTTCTATATAAATCTTGTCTAGCAACAGGCATATTTTTTGGATCTTTTGTTCCAATATAATAATGACATTTATCAGTACAAGCTCCGCACTTAACACACGAATCTAAATATACTTGCAAAGATCTATATTTGCTTTGAAGGTCTCCCATCTTTTCTATAGCTTTATCGTGCCAATTATCTACAAGCTCTCCTGGAAACCCCAAGGGCTCTTGATGTTGCTCCTTTGCAACAAAAGGTTTGCTATGAGACATTACATCTTTTTGTAATTTTGGAATAATTGGATATTCTCTTAATTCTGGTGTCTCAAATTTACTGCCTGCCATAACTCATCCTATTGTTATATTATTAATTTTTTTCTAAATCTTCTGCCCATTTTGCAAGATGTCTTTTATCTCTAGCATTATCTACTTGATTTATTGATGGACTAAAAAATAAACCTGGAGCATGAAGTAACTTACTATAAGGAAAAATAATCATTAACGATGCAACCATTATCAAGTGAGAAACTAAAATAGGATCAGCCGGTATATTTTGAATATCTAAAGTCATTAAACCAATAAAAAAAGATTTAACACTAATAACATCTACACCCAAATAAAAACTCATAGCCATTCCAGTCGATGTAATACATATAAGTAATACCAACATCAAATGATCAGACGGAGAAGATATATACCTAACCCTATCTACAATAATTCTTCTTGTTAATAATCCTACTAAACCAACCAACATTAATATAGAACCATATTTGCCAAAAGGTTGGATAAGTACAACCCATACCCATACTGGATCAATAAAATAACGAAGATGTCTAAGCATATCCAAAAATAATCCAAAATGAAAAAGCCAACCAAATAACCATGTTGCTTTACTTGATTTAAAAAGACTTGTAAATAAAACCACTTCTTTTGTCATCCTAAGAACTACGCCTGCTTGAGTTGTTGGCGCAGGCATTGTAGGAATTTTTAATGGTGCTGGGGTATTTTTATATTGTAAAATTTTACTTACTAATCCATAAGCTAATATAAAAAAAGCTATATAAAATAATGTAGCTATTGAAATACTTAATATGGATATCTGCATATTCAACAACTATAAAATTTATACGCAACCAGTTGGTTTTGGTAAACCAGCATACTTACATGCTTGCTTTGCAGGGCCGTATGGAAATAACTCATATAAATATTTACTATTTCCTTTCTCCTTACCCAGTCTTTTACCAATTTGTTTTGTAAGAACTCTAACAGCTGGAGCAATTTGATATTCTTCGTAATATTCACGTAAAAAATTTATTACTTCCCAATGATTATCTTCCAAAGGAGCACCATCTGCCTCTGCCATAGCATTAGCAACATCAGCATCCCATGAATTCAAATCTGCTAGATATCCTTCCTCATCTGTTTCGTAACTTTTACCGTTTACTTCTAATGCCACATCTACCTCCGATTGTTAAAAATATACTAAAGCCAAGATTGCACAGAGTCATGCTCAGTTGTCAAATCTACAAATTCTTCATATCCGACTACCTTGACACCTTCTATCACATTATCTAAAGATAAGCCTCTTGCCTCTAAATCAGGTTTTAAGGCATATATTTTAAAATCTTTTAAAGAATTATTTATCACGTCTGTAAATTTTGTAGACTTCATTACAGATATAACTGCATCTTCTATAAATAAAATACTGCTATTTTTTGAACACAAAGAGATGCATGATAAAACTGTTGAGTTTTCAAATGGTGATTTATTTACTGTATGCAACATACTCATAATAATTTCCTATTAAAAACTTAAAACAACATCTTGATTGTTCATAATTTCAGAAAGTTCTGATCTAGATACTAAATTAATTAAACTTTTTTCGGCGTAATCTTCATCTTCATCTTCCCATACTAATTCTTGTAAATCAGAAAGGCTTAATCCTCTTTCTTCTAGCGACTCTTTATCTATATAAACTTTCTTAACTTCATAATCACCTAGAGCAGAATAAGTTGCAGAGAAATTTTTCATTCCAATACCTTCTGTATTTTGATTCTTCATCAACTGATAAACTCCATCATCAGTAAATACTAAGCTAACATCTTGATCAAAAGCAGCTGTTATAAGAACAACTTCTAAAGACTCTAAAGCATAAATTGTTCCATATGGGCTTTTTCTATTTACATACATAAACTTTTTAATTATTGCTTGTTCACTCACTCGATTTAATCCCCGAAAGTAATTAATCTATCAGATTGAATGCCTGCTTCAACAAGTTGTCCTAAACCAGAAATTCTAAATCCTTCTTCAAGGTTATCAGCATCTTTTCCATTTCTTTTTGCTTCATCTTTATCCAATATTCCTCTTCTTTGTGCTGCTGCAACACAAACAACTAAATCAATACCATGGTCTTTAGCTAACATTGACCATTCTTTAGTTATATTTCTATCATCTTGAGGAGGTGAAGATAACTTCGTTGCATTATTTACGCCATCATTATAAAAAAAAACACGGTAAATCTCGTGTCCTTTTTTTATTGCAGCTTTAACATACTGGAGAGCTGTATCAGAAGCTTGATGTTGATATGGCCCTTCATTTATTAATATACCTAGTTTCAAATGTATCTCCTCGTTTATAATTATTTAATACTTAAAATCTAATATGAGTAGATGCATTAAGACTATTTCTTGCTCCTTTCCAATTATTAATATGGAATTTAGTAAATGGCAATCCCGTTAATTCAAAAAATCTTGGCCAGCCAATTCTTTCTACCCAGTCACTTATTCTTTCCCAATCTTTAGCATCATCTCTATATGCTCTAAGAATTTTTTTCACTATCGCTGTAGCTTCAGGCCATCTTGGTGGATTATTTGGAATACCAGCTGCTACTAGTTTTTGAAAAGTAGGCTTCCCTCTAGCATTAGAATGGTTACCACCAACCCATACAGATAACTTCGTATGCTCAGCATCATTAATTTGCATTGGAGGACAAGGTGGATAACAAGCTCCACAGCATATACATTTTTTTTCGTCAACTTCTAATGAAGGTTTGCCGTTAACCATCGCAGGTCTTATTGCAGCAACTGGACAACGTGCTACAACTGAAGGTCTTTCACAAACATTTGAAACCAAGTCATGATTAATTTTTGGGGGTTTTGTATATTGAACATTTATAGCAATATCACCTTGACCACCACAATTTATTTGACAACATGACGTTGTCATATGAACTCTATTAGGCATATTCCAGCCTTTAAATTCATCAATCACTTCATCCATCATTGCTTTAACAACGCCTGCTGCATCAGTTCCTGGAATATCGCAATGTAACCATCCTTGAGTATGCGCAATCATTGCAACAGAGTTTTTTGTTCCACCAACAACGAAACCATTTTTTTCAAGTTCTACTATTAATGGCCCAACTTTTGATTCTTGATCAACCATATATTCGATATTACTTCTGATTGTAAACCTAACATATCCGTCAGCATACTTATCACCAATATCACATAATAGATTTAAAGTTATTACATCTAAAATTCTTTGAGTCCCAGCTTTAATTGTCCAAATAGCATCTCCACTATGAGCAACATGTTTTAAAACTCCAGGACGTGGATCTTCATGATAAGCCCATTGCCCATAATTTTTTCTCATCAATGGATGCATATATTGAAATGCATCTGGACAACCTGTTTCTATAGGAGATCTATTTACTTTTTTTTCTACTTGTTCTTTTGACATCATCTATTCCTTATTTTAAAATTTGTTGAGAGATACTAAGCTTCTACTGACTGTAATTTATCTTTAAACCATTTTTCAGCTTCGTCATCCCAACCATCCATTCTTACGTAAGAACTAGTTGTTGGGTCTGCAACCATATTAGGGTCTACTTCTAATCCAATACCATCTAAGAAATTTACTAAACCAATTCGCTCAATCATCTCACCACAACGTTCGTGCTCTAATCCATTTTCTGCCCAAAAATCTATTGTTTCCTCAGCCAACTCAGTAAGCTTTTCATAGTCTTCTTCTGTATCTAGCTTCATGAATGGAACAATAACAGTTCCCATTAAATCACCAACTTTAAGAGTTCTTTTTCCACCCATTAAAATAGTGGCACCTTTGTCATCTCCAGGACTTAAAGCCTTTGGCATAACGTTTAAGCAATGCATACACTTAACGCAATTTCTATTATCAACTTCTAAAGTATCATCATCTTTAAGTGATAAACAATTTGTTGGACATCTTGTAATCACATTGTCTATAAGATATTTTCTTCCTTTCTTTTCTACAAAATCTTTAACTTCATCTTGATTAACTTTCATATCATCTTTCCAAGTTCCGATAATTGCAAAATCAGCTCTTTCGATTGAGTTAACGCAATCATTTGGACAACCTGAGACCTTAAACTTAAATTTATAAGGAAGGGCAGGTCTATGAATATCATCTGTAAAGTTGTTAAGTAATGTTCTATGGATTTTTATTCCATCAATGTTTGCTTGCTCACATCTTGCAGCTCCAACACAACACATACCTGTTCTTACACAAGGACCAGCTCCACCTAAATCCCAACCATATTCATTAATTTCATCAAAAAAGTGTTGAGTGTTTTCGGTTGATGCTCCAATAAACATTATGTTACCTGTTTGCCCATGGAACGTTTGTAAACCTGAACCATGTTTTTCCCAACTTTTTCCAAGCTGTCTTAACATATCTGTTGTATAAAAATTTCCTGCTGGGGGTTGTACTCTTAGTGTATGAAATTCTCTTGATTCTGGAAATGCATCTCCTACCTCTGAAAAACGTGGAATAATTCCACTACCATAACCAAATACACTTACTGTTCCACCTTTCCAATAACCTTTTCTTGTTTCATAAGAATGTTCTAGCTGACCTAATAAAGAATTCGCCACACCAGAAACTCTGCTGTCTGAATGCTGATCTCTTAATCTTTTAATTCCGGATATAAAACTTGGCCATGGGCCATTTTCTAATTCGTCCAACATCGGGGTAATATGTTTATCAGCCACTCTAGTTTCTCCTTTAGTATTACATTAAACTTATGTATGGATAATTTTATTTTATGAGTTTATCCCCACTAATGACATTGTTCTTTTGGGATGTATTTACTATCCCATTTGGAATGATTTTTATATCCCAATAGGGGTAGATTCTTAAAAACTAAATTTTTGCAAACTTCTTAAAACAAATTACTTCTAATATCCTATCAAAATGTACAACAATTGTCATATAATCCTAAATAATGAAATCTCCTTTTATCTTAGAAAATCAAACTGAATACCAAAAGTGGCGAGACCATAAACTTTCGTTATACCCAATAAATCTTAAAAAATTGTCAGTATCATTTAATAATAAAAACATTGATAATGATAAAATTAATAAACTAAAAGATATTGTTAAAAAGTATAATTTTGCTATTTACGATTTCACATCTGAATTAAATGATAATCATCTTCAAAATTTTTGCACTAAATTAGATTTAATCAATTTTGTTTCAAATTTATTAGCAGATAGCAAAGGCATCTCAACTATTACCGATCAAGCAAATACAAAAAGTAAATTGTCAGGCATTGAGTATATTCCCTATACCAATAAACAACTAAATTGGCATACAGACGGTTACTATTATCCAATAAATACATCAGTAAAATCTTTTTTATTACATTGCATGCTACCTGCAAAAAGCGGTGGTGAAAATATACTTTTGGACCATGAAATAATATACATATATTTAAGAGATCATAATCCTGATTTTATTGAAATACTGATGCAAAATAATATTATGGAAATTCCTAAAAATAAAAATATAAAAAATAGTCAATCAATTATAGGGCCCGTATTTTATACTGACGAAGATGGCTTTCTAAATATGCGATTTACTTTAAGACAACAAAATATTATTTGGCAAAAAAATGATATGATTAAACAAATAAAAGATTTTATATATAGCTTTATAATGGAAGATAATAAATATAAATTTAATGTCCTATTAAAAGAAAACCAGGGATATGTTGCGAACAATATCTTACACAAAAGAGAAGAATATACTGACGGAAAAAATAAAAGATTATTAAAACGTCTTAGATTTTCAAAAAGAATAAAATAAAAATATGTTAACAATTAGTGAAATTTTGATACAACAACATAAAATGCGTTCATATAAAGAACTTAAAGAATTTATATTAAAAAAAATCGATGAAGGTGAAATGTTTTTATCTCTTGATATTAAACCTATTTTTGATGATACACCAAGTTACTGGGAAACAGATCTTGAAAACTTATTTACATCACCAAAAAAATAATTATGTACTGGGAAGAAGATAATACTGATGAAGTTAAAAAAATTGAAGACAAAATAATCGACGTTTCGTTTAGAGTTGATTGCAATAAAATTTCTGCTGATCATGCCTATGATTTATTTGAAGCAGTTTCATCTAAACTTCCGATTATTAATGATATTGATAACTTAGCAATTCATTCGGTTTACGGTGCTGAGTCTGGAGCAGGCTGGGAAAGACCAGAAACTGAAATCTATTTATCAAAAAGAACGCGATTCTGTATCAGAACTCCAGTTGAATATGCAGAAAAAGTTTTTTCTTTAGATAAACAAACTCTGAAAGTAGGAGAATATGAAATGAAACTTTCTAAGCCAAACATAAAAAAATTGATTATAACAGATACTCTTTTCTGTCGAACTGTTGTGGTTGAACATAATAAAAATGAAGATGAGTTTTTAGAAGATGTTAAAAAATCTTTAAATTTAATGAAAATTAATGTAAAAAAAATGCTTTGCGGCAAGGAACATTTAATAAAAACACCAAAAAAAATTCTTGTTGGGAAAACATTATTAATAACGGATTTAGGAAAGTTAGAATCTATTAAAATACAAGAACTAGGAATAGGTCTTGGAAAATTATATGGATGTGGTATCTTTTTACCTCATAAAAGTATAGCTCCGGTAGCTAATGAATAACATTATATTTAAAAAAGGAGGCTTATAAAATGCCAACAATTAATGTAGACGGGAAACAAATAGAAACGACTGAAATGGGTTACTTAGTAAATGCTGAAGACTGGTCTGAAGATTTAGCAACGAAAATTGCTGCTCTTGAAAAATTAGAACTTACACAAAGACACTGGGATGTAATTAATCATTTAAGAGATGAATTTTTTAATAATGGCGGCAATCAACCAACTACAAGAAAACTAGTTAAGTTTTTTGAAAAACTTTGGGGGGAAAAAATAGATGCTAAAGTTTTATACGATCTATTTCCTGGAAATCCAAGTAAACAAGGTGGAAGAATTTCTGGCTTGCCAGAAAGCAGAAGAAAAGGCGGATATTAAACCTATCCAATTTGGACTAGTGGATTTTATATCATCAAGTAGGTTATTATTGAGCTAAGTTGAAAAAAAAGGGCGGATTATAATGAGTGACGATAAACAAGATAAGATTAAAAAACTACTAGAAATGCAAAAAAAATTTATAGCTTTGGATAGAGAACAAGGAGTTGAAGCTTCCGAATATTTTGCCCCCAGCGATGATTCTGAGATGTCAGGATTTAAAGAAGAGTACAGAGATTTAGCGATGAACATTCTTGATCTCGCTCATGAAGAAAAAGGCTCTAAGAAGTAAAAAATGTATGAGCTTACTGTCATTCTCGGTGAGAATGAATATCCTCTTAAAATTAAAAAAAAAATTGTGACTGAAGCACAATCTTTTTTCAATCAAATGGATTCTGATATGGATAAAGGTTGGCAAATGAGTCAAGTTTGGATTGAAAAACCTAATCAATTTCAAAAATGTCAAATAGTAGCTGACCGTTTATTTACATCTATACATTTAAATAAAAAAGAAACAGCGGTTATGATGGCCGCATATATTATCAATCAAATGCCTAATGTTAAAGTTATTGATATTGATACAGCAGGCAATATGGATGAAACTTCTTTTACTTAATTTTTAAGCAAATACTACCCATGTCGTCGCTATATACTTTTTACCAGAAATAACTTCTGCTCCTCTGTGCTTATGCGTCCAAAATGGTGGAAATAATATTAACTTTCCTGCTTTTGGTGTAATAATAACATCTTGATGAAAAAACTCTGTCGTACCACCTTGATTTTTCTTAAGATCATTTAAATAAAAAATAGCTACTAGCTGCCTATAACTAAACTCATGGCTTCCGCTATCTATATGCCAATGATAATATTGACCTGGATCTGTTCTTTGTATTGCATAACCCACATCTTTAAACGGCCCCTTAAAAAAATCTATTTCATTTTTAAATTCATTTAAAGATTTTGCTAATGCCGTAAAAAATAACTTATCTATATCTTTCCATATTTTCTTACCACTTATAAAAAGGTCAGTAGATTTTTTTATATCTAAGTCTTCATTAAGATTTTGACCAATTTTCCCTTGGTAATGATCTTCTTTATTGCTTTCAAACATATCAATAATGCTTAAACAATCATCTTGTTTTAAAGCATTTTCAAATTCAAATATAAAAGTGTTTGGCTTTATCTCTCTCATAAGTAATGATGTATAATATATTTTTACAATTTATTTGGTAAAAGCTTAGGTGAGTATACAAAGAATACATAGCGGTTGGAATCAAAAAGGGAAAAAAAGGCAAATTAGTCAAATTGCTAGCGCTCTAGCTGTGAGTATCTGGAAAATATCTAAAAAAACTTTATTAAATTTAGAAAACGAAGGGTTTGATACAGAAACTTGGGCTGATAGATTAGAAATTTTAAAAGAAGTTTCTTGCTTTCAGGTCTACGTTACAAGCAATGAAATTAAATCTTATGATAAAGAAAAGAAAATAAATTTTATAACAGATGTCGCTAAAAAATTAAATGCAACAGTTAACATGAACCAAGTTGATTTAAATATTCCAGAGGAAAATATCAAAAATAAATTTATTAATTTATTAAATAAACGTATGGAAGAATATTCAGAGCTGGAATATGTAGAAGAACCAAGTTACAAATCTAGAATAATACTTGGTAATCATGTAATGACTTATATGGGAGAACTTGATAATAATTGGATACGAATGTACGTTATCGATCAAGAGGTACCAAAAATTTTATTATCTTTAAAAAGACCAATCAACTCTCTTGTAAATAAATAAGTTTATTTTTTCCAATTACCAATATTAGCTAAATTTTTTTCTTGACCATCTTCAAATCCAGCAGCATAAGCTTCATTTGTTCTTGTTTCTTCTCTTGGCGGATGCCCTAGAAATCCACCCTGCCATCCAATAATATATTCTTCTTGAACACCTTGCTCTTCCATTTGTATAACTGCATTTCTATATGTTTCGTTCATTTTTCTCCTCGATTGAAATTAATTTAATTAAACTTACTTAATTATAATTCAAATTGAATTATAAAAAAAATCTTTTGCTTTACCGCTATTTATAGCTTTTTTTATTTGACTAGCAGCCTCGTTAAAACTAATATTTTTTATTATTGATAATGTGAGTGCTCCAGTATATATCAATGTATCTTTTGCTGGGCCATCTTTTCCATTTAATGCTTCAATTCCAATTTCAGAAGTTTTTGCCGAGAAGTCTTCTACATTTATGTCACTAGATATTTCATCTAATTTTACTCCTTCTTGTTTATCTAAATTAGGTAGCGGTACTGCTCTCATATTTTGTTCTATTGATATGCTTTTAGGATCAAATTTAGTTTCCTGTAACTCATTATTACCTGAATAATAAAAAACTTTACCATCTCCTCTTAATGCTGGGGATACCCCACCTTCTACTCCTTTTACTAGAACTGCTGTATCAAAACCGGCAACTTTTGCTAAATTAGAATACACTGGAGGATATGCAGCGTGCACATAACCAGTTAATAAATGTGTTTTATTTTTTGCTCTAATAGGACCAACAAGAACTTCTATTGTTGTTAATATTGTTCTTTTTACCATTCTAGTTCTTAAGTCAACTAAATCATATAGAGGTTTGCAGAATTTTTCTTGATCTATATATGCCCAACCAATGTCTTTATTACTCAAACAATCAGATGCTTCTTGCATACTTTTATCTACATTTATTCCTGCGGTTTTTAAAATCTTCTTTGTTGTTAGGCCAAATTTTGGCCCAACCATTTCAACTCCATGTGTTACACACGGGATACCTATTGCAGAAAATACAGCAGGAAGAAAAGCGCTTAAAGGTGTGTTTCTAAGAAAACCATTATAAGGTTCTGCTACATCAAGCAATTCATCAACATTAGCTGTAATAATATTTGATTTATCAATCAATGCTTTAAGTGAACCTATGTTTTCATCCATAGTTTCTCTCTTCATTCTCATCGCAATTAGATAAATTGCAGCTTGCACAGAATCTGCATCATTATCTAATATATTTAGCATAGAATTATAACTATCTTCTTCTGATATATTTTTACTAAATTCTGGCCCAGTAGCAACTTTCTGAATTGCTCCCCTTAAGATATTTTTTATCAATAAATTCTCCTTAACCATTTATTATTTACATATTATATGTATATACTATCAAAATAAAATATTGTTAATGGGATATAAGGATGAAAAAAAATGAAGTTGAATTATCTAGTGGTTTAAGTGCATTTGAATCCAGACATTTTTCTAGAGCAATGCAACTTTTGTCGCCACTTGCAGAGGCTGGCAATACTGAAGCGCAGCATAGATGTGCAATAATGTATCAAAATGGCTTAGGAAATAAAGCGAATCCATTATTAGCTTTTAAATGGATGAAATCTGCTGCTGAAGGCGGACATGCTTTAGCTCAGCATGGATTAGGTTTTATGTATATGGAAGGAGATTGTGTTGAAAAAAATGGCGAAGCAGCTGTTCTCTGGTACACAAAAGCCGCAAGTCAAGGTTTAGTAGGATCACTAACAACATTAGCAATGATGTATGAAGAAGGGAAATTAGTAAAAAAAGATATAAAACTCGCTAAAGAATTATACAAAAAAACGGGATTCGGGGAGCAATCTTAAAGGTAAAGCTATAAAAGTCAAAGATTTACTGCTAATACTGCATACCCATTTCTATGTAACCGCAAGGGCAAACGTCAGCGCAGATGTGACAACCTACGCATTTATCATAATCAGTATCTACATAGCGCCCCATAGCATGGTCATCTTTGTTCACTTTGAAAATTGCATCTTCGGGGCAATAAATAACACATTCATCGCACTCAAAACATAGCCCGCAACTCATGCAACGATTAGCCTCCTCGATTGCTTTTTCTTCACTCAGTCCTGTAAATCTTTCTTCAAAACTATTTAATACTTGTTCTGCATTAGGTCCTGTTTCATTTCTTCTAAGCATGGGTTCTTTTTCAAAATGAGCAAGAAATAATTTTTCACTAGATGCGATTTCAGCATGTGAACGATCTTCATAATTGTGGACAGCAAAATCTGCAGAATCAGTGCCAAATGTTTCTTGCCCATCATATTCCTTTGGCGTCAATTCCTTTGTACGCAGTTCGTCTAGTAAACGAAAATGGTGTGTATCAATCTTGGGCCGTGCACGTAATGCTTTCTCTTGTAGATAATTATGAATTCCTTCAGCAGCAATCGAAGCATGACCAATGGCCGTCGTCAACAAATGTGGCTTAATCGCATCGCCTCCGACAAAATGCCCTGGCTTGTCTTTTACTTGGTAGAGCTTATCAGCATCCATCAAACCATATCCGTTATCAAACTCTTCTATCCCCGTGTAATCGCCCTTTTGCCCTGTTGCACTAACGATTAGAGTGCATTCAATATCATATTCTTCACCATCCTTAGTTTGCATTTCGCCTTTATCATCCCATTCGACTGGCACTACTCGCAACGCTTTTGCTCGACCTTCGTCATCTTTAATAACTTCTAGAGGGAGTAAACCATCATGGATTTCCACACCCTCGCGTATGACGGCATCAAGCTCATGTTTAGTTGCTGGGGCTTTATCGATAGGACGTCTATAAATCACGTAAACATCACCGCTTTGGCGTTTAGCGACTGTTGCTACATCGTGGACAGTGTGGCCTAAAATCACGTTGTCTGGTTTATCTTTTAGTGTAATGTTCTTTACATTACCAATACGCCGCGCCACCGCAAGCACATCCATGGCAGTGTCACCAGCACCAATCACTAGCACTCTACCATCGAGATATTTTAATCTTCCTTCGTTGTATGCACGAAGATACGACATACCATCAACACAATTTGGTGCATCACCGCCCGGAATTGACAAAACCTGGCCCGCTACTGCGCCTATACCCCAAAATACTGCATCAAAATCACGTTCTAATTCTTCTACTGAAACATCCGTTCCAACTCGGGTGCTCAGTTTAACTTCAACCCCCATATCAATAATTCTATTTATTTCACCGTCAAGCACTTCGCGTGGCGTACGATAACCTGGTATACCAAACACCATCATGCCACCAAGCTTGTCATAGGAATCAAAAATTGTGCAAGCATGTCCTTTTTGTCTAAGAAAAAAAGCTGCTGTTAAACCCGCACACCCACCACCGACAATAGCAACCTTTTTGCCAGTATCTGGCCCTGGTTTAGGAAAGGCTGCGTTATTTTGCAAAGCCCAATCACCAACATATTGCTCAACAGCATTTATTCCGACAGTTTCTTCAACTTCATTTCGGTTGCAGCCGTCTTCACAAGGGGCGGGGCACACACGTCCCATCACCGAAGGAAAAGGGTTAGACGAAATCATGCGTTGAAAAGCGTATTCCTGCCAAGAGGTATCATCTGTCGGTTTATCAAGACCACGCACAATAGATAACCAGCCACGAATATCGTGCCCTGATGGGCAGCTTGCTTGACAAGGTGGAGTTCGATGCACATAGATGGGGCATATATCTGCTACGCCACTTTGAACGACATCTTTATTATACTTGCCTGGCCCTAATCCTGTTCCATCGCCTTCGCCATCTTCGTAGCGCCTAAAGGTAAGATTTTCTTCTTGTTTTTCTTCTCTTTTTTTAGTCAAAATTAATAAATTTTTATTATCCTCTATTATTTATACAATAAAAACATGAGCTTTTCAATTATCTGGTGTAAAATTATTAAATAAATAGTTTAATTGATTTAGAGGTATGAAAATGCACAGTATGTATCAAAGAGTAAACCGTCTGTTATATGCAATAACATTATTAATATTTTTAATATATCCTTTTCATATAATTTATTTCTTCATTGCAAAGAAATCTTTCTTTGGCTTAATTAGTAAATTATTGCCCTACAATGACAGTACTGTAGCACTAGCAGCTTTACTAATATTTCCTTCGTACTTATTGATCAGATGGGTATTTACTGGAAGATTTACGATAAAACCAGCCTAAATAATTTATTCGAAAAGATCTGTGACAGCGCCCTTTGAAGCTGAACTAACTGAAGATGCGTATTTTGCTAAAACACCTTTTTTATATTTAATTTCAAATTGAGATAATTTTTTTGTTCTCTGTTTTATTTCTTTTTTGCTAATTTTTAAATCAATTATTTGTTTCTGTGCATCTATTATTATTTGATCACCATTTTTTATTATAGCTATTGGCCCTTTAATCGCTGCTTCAGGAGAAATATGCCCAATAACAAATCCATGACTACCACCAGAAAATCTACCATCTGTAATTAAAGCAACATCTTTACCTAATCCTTGACCCATAATTGCACTTGTTGGGCCTAGCATCTCTCTCATACCAGGACCGCCTTTTGGCCCCTCATATCTTATAACAACAACATGGCCTTTCTTTACTTTTCCTTTTAAAATTGCATTCATAGCAAGTTCTTCTGAATTAAAAACTATTGCTTTACCTTCAAATCTTAAACCTTCTTTCCCAGAAATTTTTGCCACTGCTCCATCTGGAGCTAAATTTCCATAAAGCACTACAAGATGACTGTCTTTTTTTATTGGAGCACTTAATGGTTTAATTATTTTTTGTTTTGCTGGATATCTCCTTACCTTTTTTAAATTTTCAGCTAATGTTTTTCCTGTAACAGTCATACAATCACCATAAAGCATCCCAGCGTCTAATAAAATTTTCATTAATGGTTGAATCCCACCTATTTTAACAAGTTCTGACATCATATATTTCCCACTTGGTCTTAAGTCTGCTAGCACAGGAACTTTTTTTCCAATTTTTGAAAAATCATCTAATTTTAATTTTACTCCAATTGCATTTGCCATAGCTAACAGATGTAAAACTGCATTTGTTGACCCTCCTAGAGTTATTGTTACTGTAATAGCATTAATAAATGCTTTTTTAGTCATAATATCTTTAGGTGTAATATTTTTTTCTAATAAATTTTTTATAGCTTTACCAGAATTTATACAATCTAGATTTTTATCTTTAGATATTGCAGCTTGTGATGAACTTCCAGGAAGACTCATTCCTAAAGCTTCTACTGCGGATGCCATTGTATTAGCAGTGTACATTCCACCACATGATCCAGGCCCTGGAATTGCTTTTTCTTCTATACTTTTCAATTCTTTTTTTGAGATTTCTTTTTTTGCAAATTTTCCTACTGCTTCAAAAACAGAAACAATATCGATTTTTTTATTTTTATATGTTCCAGGCATAATTGTGCCTCCATATATAAATATAGATGGCCTATTAAGTCTAGCTAAGCCTATTAAACATCCAGGCATATTCTTATCACAACCGCCAATTGCTATTACACCATCAAACCCTTCGCAGCCTACTACTGTTTCAATCGAGTCAGCTATTACTTCTCTTGAAACTAATGAGTATTTCATACCTTCTGTACCCATTGATATGCCATCAGATATCGTAATGGTATTAAATATTACTGGTTTTAAATTATTTGATTCAACTCCTAAACTTACAGATTCGGCCAATTTATTTATATGGGAATTACAGGGCGTTACCTGACTCCATGTTGACGCAATACCAACTTGGGAAATGTCAAAATCATTGTCTTTAAATCCAACGCCCCTTAACATAGCCCTGCTTGGAGCTCTTTCATAACCTTTAACTATATCGCTAGAAAATTTTGTATTCTTTTTTTTCATGATTTTTCAAATATTACATAATGCTCAATGTCTAATTCTATACCAATTGACTCACCAATTTTATGGTTATGGTGGCTTGGTGCATAACAAAGTAATGGATATTTATTTTTATATAATAACTTATATAAAAATTCTGCGCCTCTAAATTGCTTTTCAATAACTACTGCCTTAGTTTTACTTTCATCATTATGGATAACATCATCAGGGCGAAGTAACATTTCTAAATTTTCAAATTTTGTAAAGCCTTTTTTTAATTTACTGTCCTCTAGTATACCTAATGGAGTTTTGAGTTTTCCGTTTTTATTTTGAGTAATTGGTAAAAAAATACCTAAGCCAACAAAATCTGCTACAAATTTATTAACTGGTTTATGATAAATATTATATGCATTTCCAACCTGCTCAACTTTACCATCATTCATGATTACAATTTTATCAGCAATATTAAATGCTTCATATTGATCATGAGTAACCACAATAGATGTTATAGATAATTCTTTTAATAAATCTCTAACATCTGAAACTAAATCCTCTTTTATATCTGCGTCAATATTAGAAAAAGGCTCGTCTAATAAAAGAATTTCCGGAGAAGTTGCCAAAGCCCTAACAAGAGCAACTCTTTGTTGTTCTCCACCCGATAACTCGTGCGGGTATTTATCTTTATATTGCCCTAAATTAACTAGATCTAATAAGTAATTTACTCTAGCTTCTTTATCTTTTTTTGATTTATTATTAAGACCAAAAGCTATGTTAGATTTTACATTCATATTAGGAAATAATGCATAATCCTGAAATACCATACCCATTTTCCTATCTTGCACAGAAGTATTTTCTAAACTATTTGAAATACAAACTCCATCTTTTAAAATAGTGCCAGAGATGATATTTTCAAATCCTGCAATCGCTCTTAGTAAAGAAGTTTTTCCACAACCGCTAGGTCCTAATATGCACCCAATTTCTGATTCTTTTAAATCAAAATTAACATTGGAAAGTATTTTATTTTTATCCCCATATATTAGAGACAAATCTGAAATGATTAGTTTTTTATTCATATAAGAAAATTATACCTTATTTCTTTTTCCTAATATATTCTTTGTGATAAAAATTACAGGAATCATTCCAGCTAAAACTATCATTATTGCGGAGTTTGAGGCGTCAGCAATTTTTTCATCTGAAGCTAATTCAAATGCTTTGACAGACAACGTATTAAAATTAAACGGTCTAAGAATAGTGGTTAATGGTAATTCTTTCATAACATCTATAAAAACTATTAAAAAACTTGTTAACAATGATGTTTTAAGCATTGGGAAATGAATTTTACTTAATATCGTTTTTGTATTTGCTCCTAAAGACATTGCAGCTTCGTCGGTTGCTAAACTAATAGAATCTAAACCAGACTTTATTGTCCTAGAAGAAACCGTTAAAAATCTAACGCAGTATGCAAATATTAAAATAAAAAATGTGCCGCTAAAAACTAGACCTATCGGAAAATTAAATACAGATATTAATAATTGATTTACATAATTATCAAAAGATGCAAAAGGTAATAATACTGCAATGGCAACTACAGGGGCTGGAATTGCATAACCTAAAGTAATAATTTGCATAAATTTATTTGTAATACTATTTGGACTAAATCTTTTTATATATGTTACTAAAATTGATATTAAAGAAATAATTATAGCTGCACAAAAAGATAATATAAGCGTATCATTTACTATATTGAAAAAATTACTATCCCAATTTTCGTTAGAAACAAATACAGACCAATATATTAATTGAAAAAATGGAACAATAAAACCAAAAGTCAAAGGTAAAAAACATATAGCAACTATTAGAAATTTATTTCTTTTTGAAGTAATTTTATAATTTAATTTTGATTGTGTTTTGATGTTTTCAGTATAACGAACTTTTCTTCTAGACTGCTGCTCTATAAAAACAAAAATAAATACTATACTTAATAATAGAGTAGCCATTTGAGTTGCTGTAACCATATCGTTCATTCCAAACCAGGTTCTGAAAATTCCAGTTGTAAAAGTTGGGACACCTAAAAATTCTACAGTTCCATAATCAGCAAGTGCTTCCATGGCTGCTAATGTGACACCTAATATAATTGCTGGCCTAGCCATAGGCATTGATATTTTAAGAAATATTTGAAATTGAGATGCTCCTAATATTCGCGAATTTTCATATAGCTCTTTTGACTGTTCTAAAAATGCACCTCTTGCCAATATATATACATAAGGGTACAGAACTAAAGAAATCATAATAATCGCACCAAATAAATTTCTTATATCTGGTAAAAAATTTACACTATTGATAATACCCACGTATGTAATAGCAATAATATAAGCTGGCATAGCTAATGGCATTAATAAAAGCCAAGAAATTAATTTTCTAAATGGAAAATCATAAACTGATGTTAGCCATGCCGTTACTGTACCAATTATAAATGTACAAAACCCAACACCCAAAGCTAACGATAAGGAATTTACAAAATAATCATATAAAACATTGTCAATTATATGGTTCCAATTATCATTGAAAGGTAAAAATATTGATGATACCAGAAATACAAATGGCACCATAAATATTAATGCAATGACTAACGCTAATCTCTCTAAATTTATAATTTAGTTTCCCCTTTTAAAATTATTTCCAACCAACTCTATCCATCAATTTTACAGCATTAGGATTTAAATCACCCAATTTATTTAAAGTTAAATCATCTAGTTTAATCTTACCCCAGCTATTAAGTAAATTAGTAACATTAACATTTTCAATAACAGGATATTCATTGTTTATTTCTGCATACCACTCTTGGGACTGATTATTTAATAAAAATGAAATAAGTTTATGAGCATTATAAATATTTTTAGAGTATTTTATAATTCCAATACCGCTAATATTTACATGTGCACCTCTATCTTTTTGGTTTAGAAAAAGTATATCTACTTGATCTGCAAATTTTCTTTTTTCTTCGTCTTTTGAATTTAACATCATAGCATAGTAATAATGATTAACTATTGCTATGTCGCATTCATTTTTTGCAACTGCTATAATTTGAGATCGATCATTACCTGATGGCTTTCTTGCAAAATTATTTACTATTTGTTTTACAATTTTCTCAGCTTTTCTTTCTCCGTGATTCGAAATTAAGGAGGCAACTAATGATTGATTATAAATATTGTTAGACGATCTAACGCAAATTTTATTTTTCCAATTATCTTTTGCCAAATCTTCAAATGCAGATATATCATTTTTGTTAACATTTTTTTTAGAGTAAATAATAGTTCTAATTCTTTTTGATAAGCCCACCCATTTATAATCTTTATCAATATAATTGGGAGAGATTTTATTTTTAATAGACCTTATATCTATTTTATGAAGTAGATCCATTTTTTTCGCTCTATCTAATCTACCAACATCAGCAGTAATAAAAATGTCAACAGGCGTTCTTTTGCCTTCAGATTCTATACGCTTAATCAATACATCTGATTTTGCTGTTACCAAATTAACTTTTATTCCAGTTTCATTTTGGAATTGATCAAGTAAAGGTTTTATGAGGGCAGTTTTTCTTCCTGAATAGACGTTTAATTCGTTTGCGCTACTTATTATGGGTGATAATGTAAATATTAATATAAAAATCACCCTCAAAGCTTTATAATCAATAAAAAAACGTGTATTTTGCATTTATTTTCCTTAATATAATTTAATTGCGTGAAGTTATAAATGATAATACTTCTCATTTGCAAATGCAAATGAAAATTTGGAGTCGTTAATTATGTCAATGTCAGATAGAGATGGTTTTATATGGTTTGATGGGGAATTAGTTCCTTGGCGTGAAGCCAAAATACATGTATTAACTCATACACTGCATTATGGAATGGGTGTTTTTGAAGGCGTAAGAGCATATGAAACGAAACAAGGAACTGGAATATTTAGAATAGAGGACCATACAGAAAGGTTAATAAATTCTGCAAAAATACTAGGGATGAAAATTCCTTATTCACAGAAAGAAATAGAAGAAGCGCAAAAAATTGTTGTCGCAAAAAATAATCTTAAATCAGGATATATTAGACCAATGTGCTTTTATGGCGCTGAAGGAATGGGCTTAAGAGCAGATAATTTAAAAGAGCATTTAATTGTTGCAGCTTGGCCGTGGGGTTCATATTTTAGTGAAGATAATTTAAAAAATGGAATCAGAATAAAAACCTCTTCATATACAAGACATCATGTAAACGCAACAATGTGTAAAGCGAAAGCAAATGGTAATTACATTAATTCTATGCTGGCCTTACAAGAAGCACTAAATTGCGGTTACGATGAAGCTCTTTTATTAGATGTAAATGGATATGTGTCTGAAGGTAGCGGCGAAAATATATTTATAGTAAATGATAAAACTATATATACACCTGAAGTTAATTCTGCATTAGATGGAATAACAAGAAGGACTGTCATGAAAATTGCTGAAGACGATGGAATTGAAATAATAGTTAAGCAGATAACTAGAGATGAAATTTACATTGCTGATGAGGCATTTTTCACAGGAACTGCAGCAGAAGTTACTCCTATTCGAGAATTAGACAATAGATCTATTGGAAATGGATCGCGTGGCCCAATTACAGAAAAATTACAAAAAAAATTTTTTGATGTTGTTAATGGAAAATCTGATAAATATAAAGATTGGCTAACAATCGTATAACTTTAAGTATGTCAGTAAAAAAAAATCAGAAAACCTCTAATACTATAATTATTAAAAAAACTGAACTCCCCTTAACTTGCCCAAGAGAAGATTATTTAAAATTATCACATCCAAAAATATTTTTACCAATAGAAAAAGAATTTAGTAAAACTATTAAATGCCCATATTGTTCCACAGTATATAAATTAGATGAAGATAACTAGATTGAATAGTAAAAATTTGAGTAAAAACTAAAATGTTAATTTCGGTAATTGTAACGACATATAATAGCCCGGAAGCTCTTAAAAAGTGCTTAGATTTATTTCTTCTACAGAAAGACAAAGATTTTGAAATTATTGTTGCCGATGACGGATCTAGTAGTGAAACAAAAGAATTGATAGAAAAATATAATAATTTAACAATTAATATTCTCCATGCATGGCACAATGATAAAGGTTTTCGTGCTGCAAAAATAAGAAATGAAGCTGTAAAATTATCTTCAGGAAATTATTTAGTATTCATAGATGGAGACTGTTTACCATTTAACAACTTTATTGAAAATCATAGAAAAATAGCTGAGTATGGTTATTTTGCAAGAGGTAACAGAATAATGTTATCAGAGATATTTTCAAAAAATATTATCAAAAACAACCATGATATAAATTTAATAAGTAATTTATCATTTATTAAATTAAGGTTTAAAAAAGATATTAATAGGTTGATTCCTATTATTAATTATATAAATTTTCCATTTAGAAAAATAAGAAAAAAAAATTGGCGAGGGGCTAAAACTTGCAACCTAGGTGTTTGGAAAAATGACTTTGAAAACATTAATGGTTTTGATGAATCATATATTGGTTGGGGAAGAGAAGATTCTGATTTTGTTGTTCGCCTCATAAATAATAAAATTTATAGAAAAGAAGCAACATTTTCAACAGGATTACTGCATGTTAAACATGAAATTAATAGTAGAGAAAACTTTTCTAAGAATGATAAACTACTTGATGAAGCCATTAATAACAATAAAACATATATAGAAAATGGATATAAAAAAAAATGAATTTATTTAAAAAATCAAAAATTTTAGTTATTGGTGACGCAATGCTAGACAAATATTTATTTGGTAGTACAAATCGAATATCTCCTGAAGCTCCTGTGCCCGTTTTAAAAATTAAAGAAGAAATTTTAAAACCTGGCGGCGCAGCAAACGTAGCTGCTAACTTAAGCTCTTTAGGGATTAACACTAGTTTAATTACAGATGTTGGGGTAGATTCCAACGGTAAAATTTTAAGAAAATTAATAAAATCTCTTAAAGTTAATCTAATTTCAAAAATTGATAAAAATATTATAACTACCACAAAAACTAGAATCATAAGTCAAAACCAACAATTAATTAGAATAGATGATGAGTGTAATAACAGTAAAATTACTGAAAATAATATTAAGAAGGAGACTGAAAAAGCAATTAAAAATTCTGATGCTGTAATATTTTCAGATTATAACAAAGGTTCTCTTGCTAACATTAGTCAATTAATAAAAATTGCTAATAAACATAAAAAACCAGTTTTTATCGATCCGAAGGGCGATAATTTTAGTTGTTATAAAAATGCTTTTGCTATTACTCCTAATTTAAAAGAGTTTGAAAATATTGTTGGGGCTTGCAATGATCATAATGAAATAATCAAAAAAGCTAAAAAATTATCGAAAACATTAAATATAAATTCAATTCTAGTAACGCTTGGATTTGACGGAATGCTTCTAATTCAAAAAGATAAAAAAACTGAATATATTAATGCCACATCAAAAAAAGAAGTATTTGATGTTACTGGTGCTGGAGACACAGTGATTGCAGTGTTATGCGCTGCATATCTATCATCTAAAGATAGCGATCTTTATTTCGCAGCAATTGTTTCAAACATAGCTGCTGGCGAAGTTATTAAACAATTAGGAGCACAATCTATAGACGGAGAAGAACTAACATCAATTGTTTACAAAGAGATAAATTTTGAAGATGAATTAAAAGATGAATATTTTAAAAAATTTGATGAGTTAGATACTCATAATAGAATTATAAAGAACGACAATGAGCTTAAAAACATAATTAATCTTATTAAATCACTTGGATTTAATATTAGTTTTACAAATGGTTGTTTCGACATTCTTCATAGAGGACATACAAAATATTTAGATGATGCTAGAAAGTTAGCAGATTTTTTATTTATTGGTGTAAATGATGATGCCTCAGTAAAAAAACTAAAAGGTAAAAATAGGCCGGTAAATAATTTAAATGATAGAATGGAGATGTTAAGACGCATCACTTTAGATGATGCATTTATTATTAAATTTAGCGAGCAAACTCCAATTCAATTAATTAAAAAAATAAAACCAAATATTTTAATAAAAGGCGGTGATTATAAGGCAAATGAAATAGTTGGTAGTGATTTTGTAAAAAAAAATGGAGGAAAAATAAAAATTATTCCTTTTATTAAAGGTTTTTCGACAACAAATATTATTAAAAAAATAAATAAATCTACTGATTAATTATATGCCTATAAAAAAATTACTTATTATCCCGCAAAATTGGCTTGGTGATATTATAATGTCACAAACTCTATTAAAACAAATAAAATCTCAAAATCCTGATATAAAAATAGATATTTTAGTTAACTCCTCTTTTAAGTCGTTAGTAGAACGAATGCCGGAGCTTAACAAAGCAATTATATTAGACTGCAATCATAATCAGCTAGGTTTATTAAAAAGATATAGACTCGCAAAAAAAATACGTGGATCCTATGACCAGAGTATTGTACTTTCAAGATCATACAAATCTGCTTTAATTCCATATATAGCAAAAATACCAAAAAGAACTGGGGAAATAGGCGAATCAAGATATCTTTTGATAAACGATCTAAAAACATTTTCTAAGGAGAGTAGGAGAAAAACTGCATACAGATATGTTTCAATGTTTTCAGATAAAAAAATAGATCTAGAAGAAAAATTTTACCCGGTTTTAAAAAAAAATACTTCTAATATAAAAAGATTAACTAAAAACTATAATTTAAACTTAAATAAAAAAATTATTATTTTTGCTCCAGGTGCTGCTTTCGGTCCATCAAAAATGTGGCCTGTTAATAAATTTATTGAACTTGGAGAAAAGCTAAAAAAAGATTATTTTATTATAGTTATAGGGAACCGTAATGAAAAAAATATCGGCGATCAGATAGTTACTAATGAAAATATGCTTAACTTGTGTGGGGAAACATCTATTGCAGATGCAATTGATCTGATGCATATATCTGAATGTTGTGTTTCTAATGACTCTGGGCTCATGCACCTTGCGTCTGCTGCAAATACTAAATCCATATCTATATATGGTGCAACTTCTCCTGACTTAACTCCACCTCTTACTAATAATAAAGAAATCCATTACAAAAGAATACAATGTAGTCCATGCTTTGAAAGAAAATGTAAATTTGGACATTACAATTGTTTAGAAGAAATTCAAGTTGCTGATGTTTTTAAATCATTTAAATAATTTTCCATGCCTTCTTCAAGATTAAAAAAATCATAATTATATCCTGCTGATTTTAATTTTGATATATTCGCTTCAGTAAAATTCTGATACTTAGGTGCTAAATTTTTTGGCATATCTATATAATTAAAATTACAATTTTTATTACTATAGTATTTAAATATATTATTTGCTATTTCATTAAAAGGCTCGGCTTTCCCGGTACCTACATTATAAACATCATGAAATGACTCGTTCATAAAAAACATATTTATCGATACAACATCATCTATATAAATAAAATCTCTTTTTTGTTCTCCATCTCCATAACCTCCTGTTCCTTTAAATAAAGAAATTTTATTAGATTCTAAATATTCCTTGTTCATCTTATATGCCATAGACGCCATTTTTCCTTTATCTTCTTCACCACCACCGTAGACATTAAAGTATCTTAATCCTACTGCAGGATATTCTTGACTAACGATATATTTATCAAACAATAATTTTGATTCTGCGTAAATATTTAATGGAGACTCGTTTTCTGGAATCTCTTGTGAGTCTTGATTTAATCCATATACTGCAGCACTTGAAGCATATATAAACTTAGATTGGTTCATCTTAGCAATTTCAAATATATCTTTTGAGTATTCAAAATTGATTCCCATCATATATGCTCTATTATATTCCATCGTGTTTGAGCACGCGCCTTCATGAAATATACATTCTATATTTTTTAAGTTGCTTAAATCAGTATAATGTCTGTACTCCTTATATTCTAAGTTTAGAAATTTTTGAGGATTAGGAAATTTTTCTTTGTCATCTAATAAAATTAAATCTTTAAAACCCATCAAGTTTAATCTTTTAGCAATATTACATCCAATAAAGCCTGCTGCTCCTGTTACTATTATCAACTTTTTACTCCTTTCCAAAAAAAATATCTATTTTTTTAATTACTTCATTAGTGCTTATTAAACTCATAACATCCTTATGATTATTTTTAAATCTCCATTTAGCTTCATGGGGTTTTAATCCTTTATATTTTAATAGTGCATCGTTATATTTATCAACACATAAATCTATACTATTATACGGCCCAGCTCTAACAGTATTAGTAACACCATATAAACCAATTACAGGTTTATCAACACAAGTTGCAATGTGAATTGGACCACTATCTGGACTAATCAAAAGTTCTGAATTTTTTACTAAAGAAAATAACTCATGCAAACTTGTTTTGCCTGCAAGGTTATAGGGAATTGAATTCATATGGTTAATAATTTTCTCCACAAAATCTTTTTCAAAACGACTTGAAGATGAAGATAAAACACACTGCAATCCAAAATTTTTATTAATATGATCTGCAATGACTGCATACCTTTCAATCAACCAATTTCTATTACTACTTCTTGAACATGGGCTCAAAATGAAATATCTTTCTTCCAACCCAGAAAAATTTTTGTATAAATCTTGTTTAGAAACCTTTTCTTGAACATCCCATTTATAAGTAAAACTATTTTTCTCAATATTTAAAATATTAAGAAAACTTAAAAAAACATCTACTACATGTGTATGTGAAGAGCTTTGAATTTTTTTGTTAGAAAATAAACTATGCAAATCACTAGACCTTATTGAATCGTATCCTAATTTAATTTCAGAATTAATAAACAAACTTATAATATTTGCTCTTAAAGATACCTGCATTATAAACATAATATCGTATTTAATTTTTGTTAATCTTTTTGCAATAGAAAGATAAGATTTAAAGGTATTGCTCTTATCAAATGTTATAAATTCCACACCATCAATCTTTTCTAGAAAACTAGCTTCATTTTTACCAATTACCCATGAAATTTTTGCCTTCGGATACTCCCTACGAAGGGTATATATGAAAGGAAGCATATTACAAATATCGCCTAAAGAAGATGTTCTTAAAACGCAGATATTTTCTATTTTTTGATTGTAATTTTGCATATAATGAATAATGGATGAAATTATAAAAAATAAGAATATATATATTCAATATAACTCAAATGTATTTAGTAATTTCTCTAATAAATTATTTAATATTGATTATATATCTAAAGAAGGACTAATCAAATCTGTAATGGATGGGAGAGGTAAAGCTTTAGAATTAGAATATGGAGGTAAAAGCTATTTTTTAAAGCATTACATTAGAGGTGGTTTTGTAGCAAAAATTTCATATGATAGATATATATTTAATTCTTTAGCTTCAACAAGAGCAGTAAAAGAATACAACTTCCTTAACACTATGAATGATAAAGGTCTTCCGGTTCCTAAAGCTGCTGCTCTTCAAGTCATCACTAATCGTTTTACTTATAAAGCTGATTTAATCACATGTAAAATAGAAAACGAAGGAACTTTGTACGAATTTATAAAAAATAACAAAATGACAAAAGTATTATGGAATTCATTAGGCACAACTATAGAAAAATTTTACCAAGAAAATGTATACCATTCGGATTTAAATGCTAAAAATATTATTATTGATAAAGATAATAATTTTTTCTTACTAGATTTTGACAACTCTTATTTTTTCTATGATAAAAAATTATTTACTAAAAGTATGTTTAGATTAGAAAGGTCTTTAAAAAAGATAAAAAATTACAATCATGAAATTCAAAATATAGTAAAAAAATTTTCTAGTCTATAATCTTTTTTTCTTTTAAAAATTTTACATATTTTTCTACAACTCCATTAAATTTTAAAGTATATGCTTTTGCAATACCTCCTATCTCTTTAAGCATTTCAAGGTCAAGATTATCAAGATATTTAATATGCTTTAATACGTTTTCTTTTGCAGGGAGCCATTCGTCGTCATCTATAACAGTTATACCTTTATCTTTTCTTAAATTAATTATCTCTTCGTAAAAATTATCTATATTTGGCCCAACTAGTATAGGTCTTCCAGAGGTTGATGGCTCTATAACATTTTGTACACCTCTTTTTGAAAAACCACCTCCAACATAAATATATAATGCATCATAGTAGAAATTTAGTAAATCGCCAAAAGTATCAAGTATAAGTACACCTGTCCAATTACTAGATGCATATCTGTCTTCTTCTTTCAAAGATGAATATAAAAAAGTTTTAATATTATTTTTATTAAAAAATTTAGATATTTTTTTTGATCTACTTATATGCCTAGGCGCAATAATAACTGGAGTACCTTTGTCAGTTAGATATTTTATAGACTCTAAAAAATATTTTTCATCAGGTTCATGTGTGGATGCCATTAAAAAATAGTTTTTTACATTACTATTTGATAAGCGCACATCAGATATAAACTTTCCTGAGATAATTCGTCTATTTTCAATTGCAGAAAATATTTCTGAGGTTTCTTCATGATCTTTTTTATTTCTAACAGGTGATAATTCATCTGCAAAATCTGGCATGCAAGAATACTTAAGATTGCCTAAGGTAAATAATAAGCTTTTATCAATATTGAGTGATAAATACTTTTCTTTCTCATAATCTGATTTACATGATATAAAACTACAATTATCCAATGCTTCTTTATAAATTTTTTTTAAAATTTTAGGTCCTGTAAGGACTTCTTTTGAAATTCTTCCATTAATAACACATATTTTTATATTCTTTTCTTTGCATAAATTATAAAAATTAAGCCATATTTCAGTTTCATATATTAATACACTTTTTACTTGGGAATTTTTCAACCAGTTAGCAGCAATATATTTATAATCAAGAGGAAAGTAGACTACATCTAATTCCGGAAATAATTCTATTGCTCTCTTTTTCCCAGAAATAGTATTGGTAGAGATTAGTATATTGTTATTTTTATTTATTTCTTTAATTAAATCTTTTGCACCATTAATCTCTCCTAATGATGCGCAGTGTATGCATATATCATTTTTATTTTGTAACTTTAAATAAGAATTAAATCTATTTTCAAAATATTTAAAATCTCTCAATAATATTGATTGTAAAAAAGTATAAATAAATACGATTGGAAAAATAATAAAAAGAATAATTTTATAAATAAATTTATATATCATTTAATTTAACCAACTATTAATTACTTCAAGATCTTGTATTGATAATGTTCCAATAGATTTCTTTAGCTTTAAATTACTTATTAAATATTCATATTTTGATTTTGAATAATTTTTTTTAGCTTTAAATAAGTCTTTTAACGCTAACAGTACATCTGTTGTAGACCTAGTACCAACTTCGAAGCCAGCTTTGTTATACTCTACTGACAATTCATTAGATTCTAATGCTTTTTTTGATGCATTTACTTTGCTTATACTAGATTTTAAATTTAAAAATGTTTGTCTTGTATCTCTAATTACTTCTCTTTTCTTTTTTAACACATCGTACCTTGCCTTTTCTTCTAAATATGAAGCTTGCTTACTATTATAATGTGTATTACCGCCAATAAATATTGGGATATTAAGTTCTATACCTATATAGTCATTATTAGACTCAAAAGCTCCTGAAGATCCACCGCCTTTATCTGTTTCTTTAACTGCTCCATATATATCAATAGTAGGAAAATGTTTTGATCTTTCATACTTAACATTTGCTAGTGCTACATCTTGTGCGCGTTTATATGCTAGTAACTCTAGATTTTGTTTAATAGCGAAACCTTCCCAAGATTTGATGTTATTAGGATCTGGATCTTTAACTTTTATATTGAGGCTAAGTGATGCAAAATTTTTAAATTGCTTGCCAGTTAAAACATACAACGATTCTTTTGTAAGATCACTTAAATTCTCTGCTTCAAGGTATTTTGTTTCAGATAGATCATAAGATGCTTGAGCTTCAGCATAGTCCGTAATAGCAATAAGGCCAACTTCTAATCTTTTTTTCGATTCTTCTAATTGTGATTTAATAGCAGCTTTTTCTGATGTTACATAGCTAATATTATCTATACTATCTAATATATTAAAGTAAGCTTCTGCCACCCTAATAATTAAATCTTGCCTAGCTGAATCTCTTTCTGCTAATGATTTTGCAACCTCAAATTCTGATTTTTCTAATAATGAAAATAAATCTCTTCTATACAAAGGTTGTTTTAAGTTAATACTATACTCATCTGTTGTAAATTGAGATGTTGCTGATGAGCTTCCATATACAGATCCATCAATAGACTCTCTTGTTCTTTGACTGCTTGCAGAAAAATTTAAATTTGGCAAAAGGTACGATCTCGCTATTGGATATTCTTGCATAGTAGCCATATGATTAACTTCAGCTGCTAATAACTCAGGATCATTTTTCACTGCAACATTATATATTTCTATTAAATTTGCAGAATAAGAAACTCCGCCTATAAAAAAGTATAAATAAAAAAAATAAATTAAATATAAAAAATGTTTCATAACAATTTAATAAACTGACATGGCGCCATCTACTGTTTTCGCCCAAGAATCTATTCCACCTCTTAAGTTAATAATATCCCTAAAACCATTTTGGTTAAAATAAGCTCCTACCATTCTACTCCTAATGCCATGATGACATATAAAAACTATTGTATGACTTTCATCATAATCAAACATTTTATTTTGAATTTCGGAAATTGGTATATGAATTGAGTTTTCAATAGCAGCAACATTATATTCCCAACTCTCTCTAACGTCTATTAATATGGTGCCTGGGTTATCTGAAATATATTTATTAAGTTCGAGGGCTGTCATCTCTATCATATTTTTTATTATACTAAAAAATTAAGTGATTTTTTTTATTAATATTTGTTAGCGGATCTAATATAGTCTCAAATAATTGATCGCACACAAGCTTATTATTTGAAATACGTTCTATGATATTTGCATTCATAATAGGCTTATTACCAATCACTACGAACATTCTTCCATTTTTTTTCAATGCAATTTCAAGCTTCTCAATTCTTTTATCTACAGAGCCAGTTATAACTATAACATCATAATTTTTATCAGGCGTCCAGTTGGAGAAAATATCTTGATGGATATAATTTATATTGTAAGTTTTATAATTATTATTAGACATCTTTGCGCTTTCTATCATCTCAATATCAATATCCATAGTATCAACAGATTTACTCATTTGCGATAAACAGCATGTCAAAAAACCACTCCCTGTCCCAATCTCTAATACTTCATCATTTTTAGTAATTTTTAACAATTGAAGAATTTTTGCCACCATAAGTGGTTTTAACATTAAAAAACTATTTTTTAATGGTATATCGTACTCTGCATAAGATAAATCCATAAAATTTTGTGGTACAAAATGTTCTCGATTAATTTGAGAAATACAATCAAGTGTTTTAAGACAGCTTATGCCTTCGGGCTTTAATTGACTTTCAATCATATTTTTTTTGGCTATATGCATAATTAATTTTCTCTAATGCTTAATACTATCTTATATACTTACTCAGTAACAACCAATACAAATTCACTTGCAAACTTCTCTTATGTCAGCTAAGTTTATTTGGTTAATAGTTTTTTGCAACTGCAAACAATTTAATTATAAAATTGAGCTAATATAACTATTAATTTATCACATATATAGGATTGTTATGACACCTGAAAAAAGTATTAAACTAAATGAAAACTCTTCAAATGCGTTAAAAATACAAAATCCTTGTCATAGAAAAATATATATCCCAATGGAAACTGATACAAAAGTTAAAGTTGGAATGAAAGAAATACTTCAGCACCCAACAAAAAATTCAGATGGAACCTTAAAACAAAATCCCCCAATTCCAGTATATGATACTTCAGGGCCATATTCTGATGATAATTATGAAATAGATCTAAATAATGGAATTAATAAAATAAGAAAAAGTTGGATATCAGATAGGACAAAAAAGCTCAAAGATAACTGCACACAAATGCATTTAGCTAGAAAAGGCATAATTACTCCAGAAATGGAATACGTTTCTATTAGAGAAAATATTCTTCTTGATAGAATAGCTAATGACAAAGAATATAAACATCTAATGGGTCAAAAAGATGGGGATTATTTTAAAGAACATACCCTAATAACTCCTGAATTCGTTAGAAAAGAAGTTGCAGAAGGAAGAGCTGTTATTCCCGTAAATAAAAATCATCCAGAATCTGAACCAATGATAATTGGAAGAAATTTTTTAGTTAAAGTAAATACAAATATTGGAAACTCTACAATTAGTTCATCTATAGAAGAAGAAGTTGAAAAAATGATTTGGTCTACCCGATGGGGTGGCGACACGCTAATGGATTTATCAACTGGGAAAAATATTCATGAAACCAGAGAATGGATTATTAGAAATTCTCCTGTTCCAGTAGGAACTGTTCCAATTTACCAAGCCTTAGAAAAAGTTAAAGGGAAAGTGGAAAAATTAAACTGGGAAATATATAGAGAAACACTGATTGAGCAAGCTGAACAAGGAGTAGATTACTTTACAATTCATGCTGGTGTTTTAAAAGAGTACATTCCTTTAACAAAAGATAGAACTACTGGAATTGTTTCAAGAGGCGGTTCCATTATGGCGAAATGGTGTTTAACATATGATAAAGAAAATTTTTTATACACTAATTTTGAAGATATATGTAAAATAATGAAGGAATATGATATTACTTTTTCATTAGGAGATGGCTTAAGGCCCGGTTCAATAGCTGATGCAAATGATGAAGCTCAATTTGCAGAACTAAAAACTTTAGGTGAGTTAACAAAAATTGCCTGGAAACATGATGTTCAAGTAATGGTTGAGGGTCCCGGTCACATACCGATGCATCTAATTAAAGAAAATGTTGAAAAAGAACTTAAAGAATGCTCCGAAGCTCCTTTTTATACCTTAGGTCCTTTAACAACTGATATTGCTCCAGGATATGATCACATTACTTCGGCAATTGGTGCTGCAATGATTGGATGGTATGGAACTGCAATGCTTTGCTATGTAACTCCAAAAGAGCATCTTGGATTACCAAACAAAGAGGATGTAAGAGAAGGAATTATTGCGTACAAAATTGCTGCACACGCAGCCGACCTTGCCAAAGGAAAGTATGCTGTACAACTAAGAGATAACGCACTATCACAAGCAAGATTTGAATTTAGATGGGAAGATCAATTTAATTTAGGACTTGATCCCGAAAAAGCAAAAAGTTTTCATGATGAAACACTTCCGCAAGAACCAGCAAAAGATGCACATTTCTGCTCAATGTGCGGTCCAAATTTTTGCTCAATGAAAATCACTCAAGATATTAGAGACTACTCGGAAAAAATAAGCATAATAAATGTCGAAGATATCTCAAAAAGAAAATAAATATTTAGATTAATTAAATATAAAATTTATTTCATAGTTATTAAGTAAGCTTGAATTCGTAAATAATTTAACTAGAACAAAACATGAAGAAAATAAAATTCAATCTTGATTTAGAAATAAAAAAAATTGTAAAAAAATTTTCAATTTCTGATGATTGGAATAAAAATATTATTAATGACGTAAAAAAATTTGAAGCTAAAAAATTCAACAAAAAAAATACTAATAGAAAAAATTTAAAAAATGTACCTTTTGTAACTATAGATGGGGATGATGCAAAAGATTTTGATGATGCGGTTTACTGTGAAAAATCAGGTAAAAATTGGATATTATTTGTTGCGATTGCCGATGTAGCACATTATGTTACTTCTAATTCAGAAATTGATAAAGAAGCTAAAAAAAGAGGAACTTCCGTTTACTTTCCGGGATACGTTGTGCCAATGCTGCCTGAAATATTATCTAATAATTTGTGCTCACTGCGCCCAGGAGAGGATAAATTTACTATAGTTGGCGAAATCTTAATTAATAATAATGGCGATATAAAATCTTCTAAATTTTATAATGCTTTAATTAAATCATCTGCGAGATTAACTTATAATCAAGTAGACAAATTTTTTAAAAATAAAACTGTAATTAAAGATAATAACGTAATTAAAAATTTAGAAAACTTACTTAAATTATATAAAGTTCTTAAAAAATCAAGAGAAAAAAGAAATGCAGTAATATTTGATACTCAAGAATTTAGTTTTACCCTAGGAAAAAATAATGAAATTAAAGGAATTAAAAATACTGAAAGATTAGAGTCTCAGAAATTAATAGAAGAATGTATGATTATAGCTAATGTTGCAAGCAGCCTCTTCATTAAAAAAAATAAACTTCATTCTTTATTTCGTGTTCACGATGAACCAACAATTGAAAAAATTGAGGATGCGGCTATTTCGTTAAAACCATTAGGCTATAATCTAAATAAAACGAAAATTCCTAAAACGGAAGAAATTAATAAAATTTTAGAAAATGCCAAAAAAAAACTAGACAATAATTTAGTTACATCAATAATTTTAAGAGCAATGGCAAGAGCTGAATACACACCAAAAAATACTGGGCATTATGGTTTAGCCTTGAAATCTTATAATCACTTTACGTCTCCAATCAGGCGATATCCAGACTTAATAGTTCATAGAATTATAAAAGGTATTATAGAAAAAAATGAATCACTTTATAATATAGATAACTTAGAAAAAATAGGAATTTTATGTTCTGAAAATGAAAGAAATTCAGAATCAGCAGAAAGGGAGTTACAATCAATACTTCTATGTCACTATGCAACAAAATTTATTGGAAAAAATTTTAACGCAACTGTAAATTCAGTAGTTAGCTTTGGTTTATTTATATCTATAAAAGAGGAGCCAATACAAGGTCTTGTTCATATTTCTTCTCTTGGTAACGAATACTTCATTCATAATGAGAAAAAAAATATTTTAGTTGGGGATAAATCTAGAAAAATTTTTAAAGTTGGTGATAAAATAAAAGTTAAATTACAAAGGTCATACCCTTCAGAAAGGAAAATAGACTTTGTGTTAAGTAAAAAATGAACAAAAATAAAGAAAATATTGTAGGTATTCACTCTGTAAGAATTTTATTAAAGGTAAGACCTTTTGATGTGTATGAAATTTATGTAAACAACAAATCATCAAATAAATTTAACGAAATATTAGATCTTGCAAAAAAAAATAACATTACTATTCAAACTATGTCTAATGAAAAAATATATGACATATCGAGTGTTAAAAGTCATCAAGGCATAATAGCTGTTGCAAAGAAAAAAGATGAGATTTCTGAAAGTAGTCTAGTTTCTTTTTTAAGCAAAATATCCAATAATCAAATTTTATTAATAATTGATGATATTTCAGACCCTAGAAACTTCGGAGCATGCTTAAGAATTTGCGATGCCTATAATATTAGTGCTGTTATAATCAAAGATCATGATTCTATTGCTATCAATGAAACTGTTAAAAAAGTTGCGGCTGGGTCTGCGGAAACTACCCCTATCATTAAAGTTAAAAATATTACAAGAACTATTGAATTATTAAAAAAGAATGAATATTGGATCTATGGAGCAACTGACAAAGCAAAAGACGATGTTAACAATATTGTTTTTAAAACACCATTAGCGCTAATTATAGGTGGCGAATCTAAAGGTATAAGAAAAAAAACTCTAGAATACTGTGATTTTACTTTAAAAATAACCATGAAAGGTGCTGTTGAAAGCCTAAATATGGCTGTTGCTGCAGGCATTATAATTAATACCATAAATTCAAAAATAAACTAATTGCAGTCTTAGATTTCATTCTGTAAAATGCTTTCTCCTTGTTCTACTTAGAAGATCTAAGGGACATTAACCATAAGGAAAAATATGAGACATTACGAAATCGTTTTTTTAGTACACCCAGATCAAAGTGATCAAGTGCCTGCTATGATAAAAAAATACAAGGGCATTGTTACAGACGCTAATGGGAAAATTCACAGAGAAGAAGACTGGGGAAGAAGACAATTAGCTTACCCAATAAACAAAATACACAAAGCACATTATATTCTATTAAATATCGAATGCCCTCTTAAGACTATTGAAGAATTATCTTCAAATTTTAAGTTTAATGATGCTGTTATAAGAAATCTAATACTACAAAAGAAAACAGCTATTACAGGTAAATCTTCTATACTAACGGATGATGATGAGGAAAATAATAAAACTGATAGCGTGCCAGAGAAATCAAAGCTATCTGCAGATAAAGATGCGTTAAATAAAACTGGAGCGAAAGATGTCTAGATACTTTAAAAAACAAAAATTTTGTAAATTCACAAAAGAAGGGATCACTGAAATAGATTATAAAGACCTTAAATTAATTAAAGAATTTATTACCGAAACAGGTAAAATTTTACCAAGTAGAATTACTGGCACAAAAGCAAAATATCAAAGACAAATTTCTACATCTGTAAAAAGAGCTAGATTTTTAGCATTAATACCATACTCTGATAATCATTAAAATATAGGAAAATCCAAATGGATGTAATATTACTAGAAAAAATTGAGAATTTAGGTGATTTAGGAGACAAAGTCAGCGTTAAACCTGGTTTTGCTAGAAATCATTTAATACCTAAAGCTAAAGCTAAGTATGCAACAGAAGAAAATTTAAAAGAATTTGAAGTAAGGAAAGAAGAATTAGAAGAAATTGCTAAAGAAAATTTAGCAAAAGCTATTGAAAGAAAAGAGAAAATAGATGGTTTTACTATAACAATTTCTACTGAAGCAAATGAAGAAGGTATGTTATATGGCTCAATTGGCCCTTATGAGATAGAAAAACAACTTGAAGAAAATGACCATATAATAGAAAGAAAAGAGATAAGAATGCCTGATGGTGCAATTAAAAAAACGGGAGAATACGCTATTAGCATACATTTAGGTACAGATACTAATGCAATAATTAATCTAATTGTCGAAACAAATAATTAAAGCTGATAATATTAAATTTCCGATTAATTCAGCTTAATTATAATGAGTAAAAGCTTTACAGTTCAAAGTCTTAATAAATCACCTAATTCAACAGAGGCTGAAGTAGCAGTTTTAGGCGGTCTTATTCTTGATAATAATTCTTGGGATCAGGTTGCCGGTATTCTTCAAACAAATGATTTTTACAATGAAGAGCATAGAAAAATTTTCTCATGCATTCTTGATTTAGCCGACAAAAGGATTCCATTTGATATAGTTACGATAAATGAAAAAATTAATAGCGATAATGATAAATCTATTGCGACTTATTTAGCTGAAATTATCAACAATACCCCGTCTTCAGCAAATATTAAAGCTTATGCAAATATTGTTAGAGAACAATCAATTCTTAGACAATTAATTAACGTAAGCAATAACTTAATAGAAAAATCATACGATGGGAGTATAGATAGCAAAGCATTGCTAGATGAAGCTGAGCAAAAAATATTTAATATTTCTGATGAATCATTAAGAGCAAATAATGGGTTTCAAAATATTGATGATTTACTTAAAGAATCAGTTTTGCGTATTGAGGAATTAGCCGAAAAAGGTGATTCAATTACTGGGGTAGCTACTGGTTTTACTAAGTTTGATAAAGAAACTACAGGTTTGCATGGTGGGGACCTTATAATTGTTGCTGGAAGACCATCAATGGGTAAAACTAGTTTTGCAATGAACCTTGCAGAACATGCTTCTTTAAAAGATGGTGCTGTAACAGCAATTTTTAGTATGGAAATGTCTGGGGCCCAATTATCTGGAAGATTAATTTCATCAATGGGAAGAATCAACGCACAAAAAATTAGAACAGGAAAACTTACTGATGATGATTGGCCGAGACTTACAAATGCAGTTGCTCTTTTATCTGAAGCAAATATATTTATTGATGATACTCCAGCATTAAGTCCAATTGATATTAGAGCAAGAGCCAGAAGATTAAAAAGAGAAAAGGGTTTAGATTTAATTGTGATTGATTATATGCAATTAATGCAATTACCTAATAGCTCCGAGAACCGTGCAACTGAGCTTTCAGAAATATCTAGATCTCTTAAAGCTTTAGCTAGAGAGCTTGATGTTCCAGTAGTTGCTTTATCCCAATTAAATCGAAGCCTGGAAAATAGAACAGATAGAAGACCTATAATGTCAGACTTGAGGGAATCAGGAGCAATTGAACAAGATGCTGATTTAATAGCTTTCATTTATAGAGATGAGCAATATAACGAAGATTCCCCAGATAAAGGAACAGCTGAAATAATTGTCGCAAAACAAAGAAACGGACCAACCTTTAAAACAAAATTAACATTCCTTGAAGAATGCACTAGATTTGAAAATTATACGCCTGAAATCTATTCGTCTGAGGGTGGTCTTAAATGAATGGAAACATTTTAATAAATACAAATAATTTAAAACATAATCTATCTGAAATTAAAAAATCCTCTCCAAATACAAAGATTATGTCTGTTATCAAATCAAATGGCTACGGCCATGGCATACTTGAAGTTGCTAATGCATTAGAAAATTCTGACTCATATGCGATAGCTACAATTGAAGAAGCTAAATATCTAAGAAAAAATAATATAACAAAAGAAATAGTGTGCCTTCAAGGATTTTCTAATGAAGAAGAATGTTTATTTTGCTCTAAAAATAATATTAGACCAGTTATACATAACAAAAACCAAATAGAAATAATTAAAAAAAAAATATTAAAAGAAACATTAAAAGTCTGGATAAAAATCGATACAGGTATGAACAGATTAGGTTTCGATGAATTAAGTTTTAAAGAGGCATATGAAGTATGTACTAACAATAATAAAATAAAAAAACCCATTGGTCTAATGACACATTTAGCATGCGCTGATGAAAAAAAAGATGAATTTTCTAATAAACAAATAGAAAAATTTACAAATATTACTAAAGATTTAAATGGTGAACTTAGTATATTAAATTCAGCTGGTATCCTTAGGTACACTAATAATATTAATTTTTCAGAACACTGGGTGAGACCTGGTATCATGCTCTACGGTATTAATCCTTGTAATGACATAAATTCACTAAATCTTAAACCTGTAATGAGTTTAACAGCACCAGTTATAGCTATTAAAACATGCAAGAAAGGTGAAGCTATAGGATATGGCCAATCATTTACTTTTGAAAAAGATACAAGAATTGCATCGATTGGTATTGGCTACGGTGATGGTTATTCAAGACAGTTAAGCGATACTGGTAAAGTTTTTTTTGAAGGTAATTTTTTAAATATTGTTGGAAGAATATCTATGGATATTATTACAGTTGATGTTAAAGATATTGATATAAAAATTGGATCATTTGTTGAGCTTTGGGGTGACAATATTAATATTAAAGATGTTTCAGATACGATAAATACTATTCCATATGAGTTAATGTGTTCACTTGGCGATAGACTAAATAAAAAATATATTTAATTCTCAGCAATATCTTGTAATTTTTTAAAATCAAGTTTTCCACTTCCTAAAATAGGAAACTCATCTATAATTTTTATCTTTCTTGGAACATATAGAGAAGATAGTCCCGTTTCTTTCATTGAATTAATTAATGTTTCTAAATCTGCATTTTTATTATCTGTTAATAATATTAATGCCTCTCCTTTATTCGAATCTTTTATAGAACAAACTACGCTATTATTTTCCGGCCATAATTTCTTAGGGTATTCTTCAACTTGAATCAATGAAATCATTTCGCCAGCGATCTTAGCAAATCTTTTCAATCTTCCTAGAATAAATAAATAACCATCCTCATCAACATAAGCAACATCACCTGTGTTATACCATCCGCCTTCTTCTTTCCCAGAAATCTCCCCCTTATCAAAATATCCGCCATCCATAATATTGCGCCCTTTAAGATAAAGTAAACCGCCTTTGTCATAACCTTCTATACCTTCTAATTTGTACTCAATTCTTGGTAATATTTTACCAACAGAGCCGATACGGTAATTTTCATGGGTATTAACTGACACTGCGGGCGATGCTTCAGTAACACCGTAACCTTCAAGTATCTGAACATTAAAATTATTTTTATAATAATCATAAGTAGTTAAATCCAATTTTTCCGCACCAGCAATCAAATATTTAATATTTTTGAAAGTGGACTTTGTTGAATATTTTATATATTTTTTTAAAAAAGTATCTGTAGAAAAAAATACAGTAGCTTTTGATTTTTCTATAAGTTCTGGAATGATCTTATAGTTCAAAGGTGTAGGATATAAAAATAGTTTGCAGCCAGTAAATATTGGTAATAATATTCCAATTCCTAGACCAAATGAATGAAAAAAAGGCAAGCAAGTAAAAAAAATTTCTTCTTGTTCAATTTTAAGTACATCTAAAACTTGCTCTTCATTTGCAAGTAAATTATCAGAATTTAAATAAACAGCTTTGGGCTTACTCTCAGTACCAGAAGTAAATAAAAAAATGTTTGAGGGTAATGTTGCGAATCTTGAGTCAGGTGACAGCATATCTGTATCATTTATTAGCACCTCCATAATAAATTCTTTTATAGTTTTTAATTTATCTCCAAAACTAATATAGTTTTTAGCATCTTCAAGATAAATAACTTCGCATTTTTTTTTAATTAAAGCTATATCATTATTCATATTAATTTGATCAATAAATTTTTTTGAAGTTATCACATGTGTAATTTCTGCAGAATCAATACACAATAAAATATTTTTTAAACCAGAGGTAAAATTTATTATCGCAGTTGTTTTATTTAAATATAGAAGTGAAAAAAAAGTTACTGTAGTTGGAACTGAATTAGGCAACATCAACCCAACCCTACTATCATTTCCTGTATATAATCTTTTACTAAGTAATATTGATTTAAAAATTAAGCCAAAATTAGATATAGAATTTCCAAAACTATCTTCAACTGTATTTTTTTTATAGCCAAATTCTTTAGTTGATTTTATTAACTTAAGATAAAGATGCATAATGATTATTATAATTTCGTTGGATTAGGCGCATCTCCATATACATCTTGAGGATCAAACGTCTTTTCTTCTTCCTTATAAATTAATTTGATTTCTTCTTTAATATTGCCTGTCGGAATACTTCTATAAAAACAAGATTTAAAACCAACATGACAACTCGCTTCTAGACCTTGTAATTCTACGTTAAGCCAAATCGCATCTTGGTCATCATCGATTCTTATATCTATTACTTTTTGAATTAATCCACTTGTAGCACCTTTGTGCCATAAACATTCCCTACTTCTACTCCAGTAGTATGCTTCACCCTTTTCAATTGTTAGTCTAAGAGCTTCCTCATTTTGATAACCAAGCATTAAAACCTGACCAGTTTTTGCATCTGTTGTAACTACTGGTAATAAGCCATTCTCATCAAATTTGGGAGCTAACTCATTACCCTCTTCTACTTGCTCAATTGTTTTTCTTTCTTTAAAAATTTCTATCATTTTTTTGCTCGCCATATTGTCTTTCCATCAACATCTTCTAATATTACATTATTTTTATCTAATTGGTCTCTAATTTCATCAGCCCTTATAAAATCTTTAGATTTTCTTGCATTATCTCTTTCTTGAATTAACAATTCTATATCATTTTCTAACATTGTAGATTTATTATTCAAGGAAAACCATTCATCTGCTGTCCTATTTAATAGCCCTAGTAAATTTGCACTGTTTAGAAGTGTTTTTGAACATTTAATTTTTAATAAATTTGATATTGATAATGGTGTATTTAGATCATCTAATAACGGATTTATGACATCATCAGAAACTAAATCATCATTATGTTTTTCGTTATTTAAATTTTTATATAACTTATTTAAAATATTTTGTGACTGCTCAAGAAGACTTTCGCCAAAATTAATTGGTTTTCGATAATGCGTACTTAAAAGGGCTAATCGAATTACCTCACCATCATATTTATCTAATAATTCTTTAATAGTAACTATATTCCCTAGAGATTTTGACATTTTTTCGCCTTCCATATTTAGATAACCATTATGAACCCAATATTTAACATAATTATTATTATTATGAGCGCTACAACTTTGCGCAATTTCATTTTCATGGTGAGGAAATATTAAATCCTGACCTCCGCCATGAATATCAATTTCTTCCCCCAAATATGTTTCTGCCATAGAGGAACATTCAATATGCCAACCTGGTCTTCCGTACCCCCAAGGACTATCCCAGCCTGGTTCATTTTCACTAGAAGGTTTCCATAATACAAAATCTCCTGGGTACTTCTTATAATCAGCAACCTCAACTCTTGCTCCAGATAGCATCTCATCTTTATCACGGTTAGATAATTTTCCATATTCCTTAAAAGAAGTAACATCAAACAAAACATGATCTTTATTAATGTATGCATTTTTGTTATCTAGAATTTTTTGGATCATAGATATGATCTGTTTAATATTATCAGTTACACGTGGCTCATGATCAGGGCTAAGAACACAAAGATTTTTCATATCTTGATGATATATATCAGTATATTTATTTGTTATAAAAGAAATTGGCTCATTTAATTTTTTAGCGGCTTCATTTATTTTATCGTCAACATCTGTGATATTTCTGACATAAATTACCTCTGGGTAAATATTTGTTAACACACGGTACAGAACATCAAATACTACTGCGGGTCTAGCATTTCCTATGTGAGCATAGTTATATACAGTTGGCCCACAGACATACATCTTTATACATTTTGGATTTAAAGGCACGAATGGCTCTTTTTTGTTTGATAGAGTATTATATATTTTAAAATTCATAATAGGCGTTACAATTATACACTTAATAAAATTGAGTAAATACAATGAAATCTATATTAATTACAAATGCCACAATCATCAATGAAAACTCTCAAAAGATAAGCGATATTTATGTAAAAAACGGAAAAATTGAGCAAATATCTAATAATTTATCTCATATTCAAGCTGACGTTGTAATAGATGCAACAAATAAATATTTAATACCAGGAATGATAGATGATCAAGTCCATTTCAGGGAACCTGGCCTAACTGACAAAGCTGATATTAAAACTGAATCTCTAGCTGCTGTTGTAGGTGGGACAACAACTTATATGGATATGCCAAATAATAAGCCACCAATAGTCACAAATGATGGTCTAGATAAAAAATTCGAAGTTGCAAAAAATAGATCGTATGCAAATTACTCTTTTTATTTAGGCGCTACAAATAAAAACATTGATGAGATTAAAAATACATCAAAAAGAGCTTGCGGAGTAAAAGTCTTTATGGGGGCATCCACAGGAAATATGCTAGTTGATAATATAAAATCACTTGAAGCGATATTTCTTCACTCACCAAAACTAATTGCTACTCATTGTGAAAATTCACCAATTATTAACAAAAATTTTGAAAAAGCAAAAGAAAAATATGGAGAAAATATTCCAATAGAACTTCATGCTGAAATTAGAAGTAGAGAGGCTTGTATTGAATCTTCGAGTTTAGCTATAAATCTTGCTAAAAACTTCGGGTCAAGGTTACATGTTTTACATCTAACAACTAAAGAAGAAATAGAATTTTTTTCAAATAACTATGTTCAAAACAAATCCATAACCGCAGAAGTTTGTATTCACCATTTATTATATTCAAAAAAAGATTATGCAAGTAAGGCAGGTTTTATCAAATGCAATCCTTCAATTAAGGATGAGGATGATAGATTATCTTTAATTAGCGCAGTAAATAATAATACTATAGATGTTATTGCTACTGATCATGCTCCACATTTAATATCTGAAAAAACTGGAGTCTATGAAGAAATTACAGCAGGATTACCTGTTATCCAACACTCTCTTAGGACTTTGTTAGAGTTTTATCATACCGAGACCTTCTCGTTAGAAAAGATAGTTGAAAAAACTAGCCATAATCCAGCTATTTGCTACAACCTAAAAGATAGAGGTTTTATCAGAGAAGGTTACTGGGCAGATCTAGTTATTTTAGAATTTTTAGATACAGCAATAATAGATAACATGCCAATTCTTCATAAATGTGGGTGGTCAGCTTTCTCCGACTTACCTTTTAAAACTAAAGTTGTTACTACAATTGTCTCTGGCCATATTGCATATGAACTAGGTGAAGAAATTCCAAATAAGGCTATAGGAATGGAATTAGAATTTAACACATAATTACATTTTTAAATTATCTAAGCCTTTTTGTTCAAAATTTACTTCAACAGTAATATCACTTTTCAATGATGACTGACAAGCTAAAATATAACCTTCTTTAAGCATATCTCCATCCAATGTATACGCAAAATCAGCTAGCTCTTTAACTTTGCCCTCCTTAAGAATTGCTCTACATGTACCACAACTTCCTACCTTGCAATCACAAGGCCACTCAATACCAGCGTTATGAGCTGCTTGAAGTAAATTAATTTTTCCTGAAACTTCAAATGATTGACCAGTATTAGAAATTGTTACTTTATGAACCTTATTTTTATCACCAAAACCAAACATATTATTCTCCTTGTAAATATCTTTCCGGGTATTTATAACCCATAAATAAATTAAAAAAAGTTTATAACATTATTTATATTTATTATCAATATATTCTAATAATATTTTCTTAAAGTCTCCTGTTATATTATCTCCCTTTAAAGTTAATTTTTTTTCTCCATCTATATACACTGGTGCTGTAGGATTTTCCCCTCTGCCAGGCAAGCTAATACCGATATCTGCATGTTTACTTTCACCTGGGCCATTAACAATGCACCCCATTACAGAAATTTTTAAATTTTCTACTCCTGGATAATTTTTTTTCCATAATGGCATATTTTTTTTTATATATTGATCAATATCAAAAGCAAGTTTCTGAAAATAATCACTACTTGTTCTTCCGCACCCAGGACACGATGTAACATCTGGTAGAAAATATCTTATGCCGAAGCTCTGTAAAATTAATTTCGATATTTCTACTTCTTTGGTTCGTTCACCATTAATATCCGTAGTTAATGAAACTCTTATTGTGTCTCCAATTCCATCTAATAGTAACGGTCCTAATGCACAAGATGAATAAACAACACCTCTCTCGTTACTTCCAGCTTCTGTAAGACCTAAATGAAGTGGGTATTCACATAACTTTGCTATTTTTCTATAAACATCAATTAACATATTAACTTTGCTTAGTTTACAAGAAATTATTATTTTGCTTTTATGCATCCCTAATGATTCAGCTAATTTTGCATTTTCTAAAGCTGAACTTATTACAGTGTCACACATGATTTCATCTAAAGATTTTGGGCTTTTAGATTTATTATTTAAATCAAGCTTACTTGCTAATAATTCTTGGTCTAAACTACCCCAATTAACACCTATACGAACAGGTTTATCTAATTTACATGCTGCTTCTATCATAGTTGTAAAATTTTTATCTTTCTTATTTTTTTTACCAACATTCCCAGGATTAATTCTAAATTTATCAAGATAAGCCGCTTCTTTATAATATTTATCTAATAAAATATGTCCATTAAAGTGAAAATCTCCAACTAACGGGACTGTGACATTAGAATGAAAAAGTTTATCTTTAATATAAGGGATTGATTTTATAGCTTCAGAATCATTTACAGTTACCCTAACAATTTCTGATCCAGCGTCAGCCAATTGAATTATTTGGTCAACTGTTTTTTCAATATCAGATGTGTTTGTATCTGTCATAGACTGAATAACAATGGGGCTACTGCCTCCTATAGAAACTTTTCCTACTTGAACAGTATGTGATTTTCTTCTGTTTATGTTACTTTTACTCATATGTATTATTATCACATGAACATTTAATAATTGGGAGTTTTTATGAAAGGTTTCTTTGTTACAGGGACGGATACTGATGTTGGAAAAACTTGGTTTATGCTTAAACTCGGTGAGTTATTAATTGAAAAAAAAATAAATTTTCATTTTTTGAAACCTGTAGAATCAGGATGTGAAGAACCTAATAATAAATCCATTCCAAAAGATGCTATGCAATTTTCAAAATTGCAAAATATTCCATTAGAAAAAATTTGCAAATACATGTTTAAAGCTTACGCATCTCCACCTAAAGCTGCAAAAATAGAAAATAAAAACATAGAGTTAGAAGATATAGTAAATTTTATAAATGAAAATAAATATGAAGATGATAAATATTATAATATTGTTGAAGGATGCGGTGGTTTTTTTTCCCCCATCGCAAATAATAAATTATCTTCTGATCTAGCAGTAGAGTTAAATTTACCAGTTATACTTGTAGTTAACAATAAATTAGGTTGCATTAATCACACATTATTAACCTTGCAAGCTATTAAAAAATTAAACTTAAAAATTAAATTTATTGTTTTAAATAATCTTACTGAAAATATCCCTTTAGATAATTATGATGAATTATCGGACCATACCAATATACCTATCATAAAATTAAGCTATAACAAAAAGCTAGATACTAGCTTAATAAATTACATTAATTAAATGCCTGAATTACCTGAAGTTCAAACCACAGTAAATGGAATTAGACCATATTTACTTAACAAAAAAATTACTAAATGCAAAGTTTCTGTAGAAAAATTGCGTTGGAAATTACAATCAGATTTATCTAAGAATATAATTAATATTAAAATAACTGATGTTATAAGAAGAGGCAAATATATTATTATCTTAGGAAAAAATTACTATCTTGTTATTCATCTAGGAATGACAGGGACATTAAGAATTGCCACAAAAACTGATAAATTAAAAAAACATGATCATTTTGAAATTACTTTAAATTCTAACTACATTCTTAGATTCAATGACCCCAGAAAATTTGGAATGGTTTTTTATTCTAATATATGTCCTCTAAAATCTCATAGACTTTTAATAAATCTAGGCCCTGAACCTCTAGAACAAGATTTTAATTCTAAATATCTTTACATGAGATCAAGAAATAGAAATATTGCAATAAAAAGCTTATTAATGAATTCAAATGTTGTGGTTGGTGTTGGCAATATTTACGCTTCTGAATCTTTATTTCTTTCAAAGATTAGACCTCAAAAAAAATCAAGTACTTTAACAAAAAGAAATTGCGAAGATTTAGTTCTTTCTATAAAAAAAGTATTAAAAAAAGCTATTAAAAAGGGCGGATCTTCAATAAACGACTATGTTAACGTGGATGGTAAAAGAGGATATTTTCAATATGACTTTAAAGTATATGGCAGAACTTCAAAGCCCTGCCATATTTGTCAAAGTGACATTTTACAAATAAAAATTAATCAGAGATCAAGTTTCTACTGTAAAAATTGTCAGAAATAATTAATTATTTCTTTTGAGCATCATAGAACATTTTATTCATTCTATGAGAATTCGCATCACAACATGAAATAGCTTGTTTTGCTGTCTCTTCAACTAACTCTAATCTATCTAGTATTGCTTGATTACCCGCACAACCCGAAAGTAGTACCACAACACATAATCCTAGAAGTGTCTTTATTTTTCTCATTGAAGCCTCCTTTTATTATTATTTAAGCTTAAATCCCCTAATGGGATTTTTAACTATAGCAAATAACACATTGTAGTCAAAGGTATATAATCTATAGTTTTGGAGGTGTAAAGCCACCTAAGCAGATAAAATATAAAAATAAGGAGAGCTAACAAAATTTTGGTGAAAAAGGGACAATCCTTTGTCCCCAACTCTTTACAAAACAACTATTTACCTAAACATTCCTTATATAAACAAATAGAAGCAATTATCCAAACGCCAAACACAATAACTAATTCAAACATAATTTAATCCACAGATAATAATAATAATAATAATATATTAGAATATTATAATATATATATATTATATGTCAATAAACTTATTATGATTTTTTTTTGCATTTCTTTTCAAGCGCAATTTTCACATCATTGCTGACAAAAGATGATATATCACCGCCTAAATTAGCTATTTCTTTAACCAAAGAAGAAGATAAAAATGAATATGATTCAGAAGGGGTAAGAAAAATAGATTCAATGTTCTTATTAAGTTTCTTATTCATGCTAGACATTTGAAATTCATATTCAAAATCTGAAACAACACGCAAACCTCTCAAAATAACTTTTGCTTCTAGTTTATCTGCAAAATCTACAAGCAAACCATTAAATCCGCAAACTTCAATATTGCTTATGTCTTTAGTTGCTTTTTTTGCAAGATCTATTCTTTCAGATAAAGAAAAAACCATTTCTTTCTTAGAACTTTCAGCGACGCAAATATAAACCTTGTTAAATATATTAGTTGCAGCACGTTGGACCAAATCCTTGTGGCCATTAGTAAATGGATCAAAAGTACCTGGATAAACAGCAATATTCATAAACTATTCCAAAATTATAATTTTTATATAAATATAATTATACCACAGTATCGATAACCTTAAAAAGCATGTAAGCCACTCCTCCAGACTTTTTGCTTTTTAATAATTGCCAAGAATTTGGTATATTCAAAATATTGTCTGAGCTATATTTTGAATAAGAAGTCTCTATATACACTTTACATTCATTACTTAAAATATTTAATGATGTTAATTTATTAATAATATTTATTAATTTATTATCTGAAAACGGCGGATCTAAAAAAATAATATTAATTTTATGATTAATATTTATTATAAAATCTTCAGCTATAGAATTTACCAAAGTAATATTTTTTGCTTCCAATATATCTATTTGATTTGACAAACAATTAATAACGTCAATATCATTATCAACCAAAAATACTTTCTTAGCTCCCCTCGATGCTGCCTCAATGCCCAAAGCTCCGCTTCCACAAAATAAATCTACGCATACTGCATTTATTAAATCATCTTTAAGCCAATTAAATAATGTCTCTCTAATTTGATTTTTAGTAGGTCTTACATTTTTTTTATTTACGAATGCTATATTTCTTCCTTTCCATATACCACCAATAATTTTAACTTTCAGATCTATTTTGCTATTTTTTTGATGCTTCATTGCCAACCACCAAAGTGATTAATTTTTTAATATCAATTTCATCTTGAAAAGCTTTGGTAATATCTTTTTTAGATATCTTAGATATTTTTGATGTAAATGTATTTAAATAATCTAGTGGTAAATCATAATAACCAATCATTGACAGATAATTTAAAATATCTTTATTGCTATCAATTCTTAGAGGAAATCCATTAATTATAGCCTGCTTTGCATGCTTGATTTCTTTTTTAGTTGGCCCATTTTTATGATAATTTTTAAGCATATTATGTATTATTTTAACTGATTCTTGAGCCTGCTCAGCTTTGGTTTCTATGCCTATAATAAATGGGCCAATTTCTTTCATTGGATATATATAGCTATAAACCCCATAAGTTAAACCTCTTTTAACTCTTAGTTCTTGCATTAGTCTTGCATTAAATCCACTTCCTCCAAAAATATAATTCGCAATATAAAGTGGCAGCTGATTTTTAGATCCCCTTTTTACAGCTAAACCACCAACATATATATGTGCCTGCTCTGAATTATATTTTTTATGTACATATTTTCCCTTTTTTATTTTTGAGGGTTCTTTAGTTAAATATGAAGTCTGTTCACTTGAAGATAATGATTTGGATATTTTTTCTGAAATACTTATTATCTCTTGTTCAGAAAGAGATGAAACTATTACAATAGTAGCATTAGCGCTATTTATATTTTTTTTATAAAAATTTAATATATCTTTTCTTTTAATTTTTTTTACAGTTTCACTTAAGCCATTTGTTGCATACGCATATGGGAAATCTCCATATATTTCTGTAAAAAATAAGTTTATTGATATTTCACTTGGATCTAACTCGTCTTCTTTAATTGAGGAAACAGTACGTTCTTTTTGTAAATTTATTTCATTAGATGGGAAATTAGAATCTGACAATATTTTCTGAAACATTTTTAAAGATGGTTCTAAATACTTTTTTTCAGTTAAAGATCTTAAAGATATAGATGATTTATCTTTATTTACAGAAGTACTAAATATTGCTCCAGTTGATTCGAATACTGATGCTATAGACTCTGAATTCATATCTGAAGTTCCCTCATCTAATAAATTATGAGTTAGCATTGATAAGCCTTTTAATTCTCCATCTTTACTTGAACCAGCATCAAAAGTTATCTTAATATCGATCATAGGAATATTTGCCGATCTTGTGTATAAAACCTTTATTCCATTTTTAGTTACATGATTAGATATTTCTACATTTGCGTATGTTGTATTAAATATTGTCATTATTATTAAAAAATATGTTAATTTAAATATTATATTCATTTTACTAAATTATCATTTACTCTAACCACAGTTTTAAGATTTGGTTGTAAATATTTTCTTGCAACTTTTCTTACATGCTCTGCGGTTACAGAATCTATGTTAGAAGTATAATTTTTAATTATATCAATATTACCCATCGAAGTCTTAGACATTCCTAATATTCTAGCTTGATAATCAATAGAATCTTGCTGATACACTTCAGATGCTAAAACTTGTGCTTTTATCCTATCTAATTCTTTTTTAGTTACTAAATTATTTTTTAAATTATCAATAATTACATCAAGTGCGGATTCTATTATGTTAATTTGTTTTCCTACAATTGGATTTACATCTATAAGAAACAAAGGATCTTTTCTAGAAAACATAGAATAACCAGAATCTGCATAACTGGCTAACTTTTTCTTCCTAACTAATATTTTTTGAAGTCTTGAATTTTGTCCACTACTTAAAACTCCTGACAAAACTGACAAAGCATAACATTCCCACTGTTCTATATTTTTTGTATTTAAACTTGGAACTTTATAACCCATAATTAAATAAGATGGTTTTTCATCAATGATTATAGAAACATTTTTTACACCAAACTGACTTGGCTCTTGTCTTTCAACCCTCTCTTTTATATTCAATCTCTTTTTTGAACCGTAATATTTTTCAACTAGCTTAAAGGTGTTATCAAAATCTATATCGCCGACTATTACAACTGTTGCATTATTTGGCGCATACCAGCTTTTGTACCAATCATCTATATCTTTATCTGTCATTTCATTAAGGTCTTCCATCCAACCAATAATAGGATCATGATATGAGCTATTATTATAAGCGCTAGCATATAATTGCTCATATGCTACTCCTTCGGATTGATCATCGGTTCTTAATCTTCTTTCTTCTTTTATTACTTCAATTTCTTTTAAGAAATCCTTCTTTGTAATAACTAGATTTGACATACGGTCGGACTCCAATTTTATTGCTTCCTCTAAATACTGCGAGGGAAGAGTTTGATAATATGCCGTATAATCCTTACTAGTGAACGCATTTTCCTTCCCGCCTAGCTTCGATATAATTTCAGAAAATTTTCCGCCTGGATTTTTTTTAGTACCTTTAAACATCATGTGTTCTAAAGCATGTGACAATCCAGTTTTACCACTAACTTCATCTGACGAACCAATTTTGTACCAAATATGACTTGTTACAACTGGAGCTCTTACATCCTTCTTCAGGATAACTTGAAGTCCATTATTTAGTGTTCTTTCCATAATTTCTGCCCTCGCTTCATAAGATATTATAAATAATATTATTATAAAAATATTAGTAAAAAAAAATTTTGGAGCTATATTAATATTGCAAAAAAAATTCATAAATTATTCCTATTTAAAAATATTATTTAGAATTTGCGTTCATTAAAACTTAAAACAATATATCACAATGTTTATGATTAGTTTAAGTATATAATAATATATTATAATTTTATTATATAGCTAAAATATTGATTTTATTAGATATTTATTTTATTATTGATAATTATTAGCACTCTTATATAATGAGTGCTAGAAATAGCTATTAATTTAAAACTTTATAAAATGATAAAAACATTGAATTACAACATAGATACACTTCCTTCATGTACTGGAAGCATTGACACTTACATAAACCATGTAATGTCAATACCTGTGCTGTCTACAGAAGAAGAATTATTATTGGCGGAAAAACTAAATGATACTAATGATCTTGAGTCAGCAAAAAAACTAATTATGCATAATTTAAGATATGTGGTTTATATAGCAAAAAGCTACTCAGGGTATGGTTTAAATCTTAATGATTTAATTCAAGAAGGAAATATTGGATTAATGAAAGCAGTTAAAAAATTTAATCCAGAAAGAAACAACAAATTAATAACATTTGCAGTATATTGGATTAAATCTGAAATTCATGAATTTGTTATTAAAAACTGGAAAATAGTAAAAGTAGCTACAACTAAAGCACAAAGAAAATTATTCTTTAATTTAAGATCTAAAAAAACATCCTTATCTAATTTAACTAATTTAGAAGCTACTTCTATAGCTGGAGATCTTGGTGTTCCCATAAAAGATGTAATGGAAATGGAAAAAAGAATGAATAATTATGATTTAGCAATTGAAGAAAAAGATGAAGAAAATTTTTCGCCATCATTATATTTAAAAAGCAATGAGCTTGAACCAGATCAAGTTATTGAGAAAAATGAAAAAAAATTATTGAATGATAAATTATTACTTAGTCTTGAAAATTTAGATGATAGAAGTAAAGACATTATCAAAGCAAGATGGTTATCAGAGAATAAATTAACATTGGAAAATTTATCAAAAAAATATGGTGTTTCTAGAGAACGCATAAGACAAATTGAAAATGAATCTATGTTAAAACTTAAAGATAATTTTTAAAATTTACTAACAGTACTAAATACCTGTCCGCAATTAAGAATCCAAACAAAGCAGATAAATATAGTATCGAATAATTAAAAATTACATTTGCTAAATTATTATTCTTAGCTAATTGCATTTTTATTACATAATATAAAAATACTGAATTTAAAAATAAAGCTCCTGCTAAGTAAAAATAACTCGAGAATTTAATAATAAACGGAAGAAAACTAACTATTGTTAGCATTAATGTATACAGTGTTATATGGACTCTAGTATATTGCTCTCCATGTGTCACTGGTAACATAGGTATTTTAGCTGCAAAGTATTCATCTTTTCTATGAAGTGCCAATGCCCAAAAATGAGGTGGCGTCCAAGTAAATATTATTAAAAACAGTATTACAGCAATCATATCTATTTGACCTGTCATAGCGGTCCACCCAAGCAATGGTGGGGTCGCACCAGCTGCGCCCCCTATAACTATATTTTGTGGAGTGCTTCTTTTTAAATAAAGTGTATATATAAAAGCGTATCCAATTAAAGAGCCGAAAGTTAGCCAAGCTGTAAGAATATTTATATAATAAAATAATATAAAAAATCCAATAACTGACATTAATAAAGAATAAATAACTACATTTTTTGTAGTTAATATTCCTGCAGGTAAAGGCCTGCCTTTAGTTCTAGACATAATTCTATCAATTCTTTGATCTAGTAATTGGTTAATAGAGCCAGCTGATAATGACATCATAGCTATTCCAAGATTTCCTAAAATTAAAACTTTTAAATTAATAGATAATGGGTTTGCTAAAAGCATTCCAATAAAAGAAGTAAATATCATTAGTAAAACAACTCTAGGTTTTGAAGATTCAATGTATGCTTTAATAATTTTAGAATTAACCATTTTAAATTTTATAAATTATTTTTTACATTTCTTATGAAATATAATTGCGTTACTAAGCACATCAATAAAAGAGCAGCATTTCCATTATGAGCAACTGCTATATATATTGGCAAACTCATCTTTACATTGAGTATTCCAAGTAAAACTTGAATTAATAAAAAAAATACTAATAAATATGAAATAATTTTTTGGTACGAAACTTTAATTATATTATAGGAAATTACTGATAATGCTAAAATCATAAAAGTTACTAAAATTGCCCAAATTCTATGACTAAAATGTATTGCAACTCGTGCAGGGCTATCTAGTCTGCCAAATTCATAATTTAATCCTGTGGTAAATTGAACCATAAAAGCATCACTAAAATTCATATCAGGCCACCAAAATGTATTACATTTTGGAAAATCAGGGCATGCTAATGCAGCATAATTTGTACTAGTCCACCCACCAAGCATTATTTGAATTACTAAAACAATAAGAGTTGCATATCCAAACATTAATAGCATATTAATTTGGTAATTCATGGCATTAACAACAAACTCACTTTCACTAAAATAACTGTTTTTATTGAACCTTAAAAAAATTAACCATAATAAAGTTATTATTGTTAAACCGCCTAATAAATGAAACATTACAATTAATGGCTGAAGTTGAAAAGTGACTGTAAGCATTCCAAGAATAGCTTGCATTATTACCAAAACAGATATTATTGCAGACAATTTAAAAATATTATGAACATTATTTTTATAAAATATAAGCGATATAATGAATATTAAAATACCTAAAAAACCAGCAAGATATCTATGAATCATTTCTTTCCATGCTTTAATAACATCAAAAGTTGTTCCAAAAAAATTATTTTCAGCCGCAACAATCTCAGAAGTATTATTTGGTATCCCAATTAAATGGCCATAGCAGCCTGGCCAATCTGGACAACCTAAACCAGCGTCAGATAATCTAACATATGCTCCTAATGTAATAACAGCAAATGCAGTAAATATAACAAACAACAAATAATAATTAATTTTTATCATAAAATTTTATCAACCAATTCTTGATATTTTTAATATTTTTTTAATATCTTTTTTTAAGCCTTTAGCTTTAAAATTTTTATCGTAATACATAAATATGTTACCTAAAGGATCAACCATATAAAGATGATTATGCTTTAATACTTTAAATAAATTTTTATTTATTAAATCTAATTGTTTTAAATTTTTATATTTTTTAATAATCCTTTTATTATCATTATTATTAAAATCAGTATTTGTAACAATAATATTAGATACTCTTTGCATGTCTTTACCTAATGATTCCCTAACCTGATGCATCATATATAAAGTAGCTTCACATGAAAGATCACATAAATTACTCCCATATACATACATTAACGTCCATTTCTTTATAGATAATATGTTATTAAATTCATCTTTTTTACTAATTGTTATTACAGGATTAATAAGACTTCCATATGATTTTGGTGGGGCAACAGGAAGAGCATCACTATATTTATACATTATTGTTGCAAGTATAAGTGGGCCTATAAATGACAGTATAATTAGTAACAAATATAATTTTGTTTTTACTTGAAGATAATAATCTGTTTTTTTATCCATCTTTATTTCTTAAAAAAAATATTATTGTCATAACTAGAAATACAAGTGCTAAACTAAACCATTGAAATGCATATCCTAGATGCTTATTGCTATCCATATAAACTATTTCCCACTCCCTATTAAAACCAAATTCATTATTTTTACCAAGTCTAAATATTACTCCACTCAGCAATAAATCTTTTTCTGAAATATCATTATTAATTTCTTGAAAATCAATTGCTTGCAATAATCTTGGCCATTCTTTATTTGTTGATATCTCTCCAATAGTATAACTCTCATCTTTTGGGTAAATATACCCATTAATTTCCTGTGCATTTTTATCAATTTTTTGATTATTTAAATAATTAAAATTATTAATTATTTCAGACCGCGCACCTTTAATTGGCAGCCAGCCTCTGTCTACAATTATTATTTCACCCCCTTTCTCAAGCTGAAATGGTGTTACTACATTAAATCCTAGTTGATTATTCTTGATCTTATTGTCTATAAGAAATATTTTATTTAAGTATCGTCCTTTTATTTTACAATTTATAAAATGTAGCTTTTTTATATCTCTATTTTTAAATGTCTGTAATGACTTTACTGGAGATAACTGCCTATCTTTATATAATTCAACTATACTATCTTTTTGATTTGCTCTATCTATTTGCCAAAATCCTAAACTAATAAATAAGGATATACATGATAGAAAAATAATGCTAGAAAGTAATTTAAGTTTCATAAACAAAAAAATTTATTATTAATGTTTAAAATTATATTTATATTCTTGTTTCTATTAATCATAATAAGTTTATTTGGTTCATTATTTTTCTTAATAAAAGATAAGGGTAACAAAAATAGAGTTGTAAATGCACTAAAAATAAGAATAGGGTTATCTATCCTATTATTTATTATATTAATAATTATGTATAAGTATGGTTATATCCAGCCGCACGGCATAAAGAACTAACTAAATCCAATATACAAATATAAAAAGCCCTAACCAAACTACATCAACAAAATGCCAGTACCAAGCAACCGCTTCAAATGCAAAATGATTTTTTGGATTAAAATGACCACGAATTGACCTTCCTAAAATTACACACAACATAATTGTTCCGATAGTTACATGAAAACCATGAAATCCAGTTAACATAAAAAAAGTTGACCCATATATGCCGCTACCTAAATTTAAGTTTAACTCAGTAAAAGCATGCCCATATTCAATCGCCTGAAAAATCATAAAAACCGAACCAAGAGCTACAGTTAAGAATAAACCAGCAATTAATTGACCTCTTTTCATTTCTTTTAAAGCATGATGAGCCCATGTTAATGTTAAACCACTAGTTAATAATATAGCCGTATTAAGTGCTGGAAGTCCCCATGCACTCATATGTTCAAATTTACCACCAATTTCGCCTGGACCATTGGCTGTCTGAGGCCAAACAGCTTCATAATTAGGCCATAAAAAAGTGTTTGTTGCTAAGCCTGTTCCCTCACCACCAAGCCAAGGCAAAGAATATGATCTAACATAAAAAAGTGCGCCAAAAAAAACAGCAAAAAACATTACTTCTGAGAAAATAAACCAAACCATTCCCCATCTAAAAGATGAATCAACTTGTGAATCGTAAATTCCCCTTTCACTTTCAGATACTACTGTACTAAACCATCCGACGATCATATAAATAACAATAGCTAGTCCAATAAATAAAATATATTTACCTATATCGCTTCCATTCAATAAAATTGAACCTCCAACCATTGTAGTGCAAACACCTATTGATGCTATGATTGGCCAATTACTTCCATGAGGTATGTAATAACTTCCTGACTCTGACATTTTTATTTATCCCCTTTATTCTAATTAATCTTTTTTAGAAACTTTAACTAAATCAAAAAATGTATATGATAAAGTTAATGTTTTTATTCTTACAGGTAATTTCTCGCTTACAGAAAAATATAATGGCAGTTTAACAACTTCTCCTGGTTCGATAATCTGTTTTTCAAAACAGAAACACTTAATCTTATTTAAATATATTGATGCCTCATTAGGAGAAACGCTTGGTATTGCCTGACCTTCTATAATTGAACTAGATTTATTCCTAACTAAAAAATAAGTGCTATATACTTTGCCAGGAGAAATTGTCATTTCAAATTCCGATGGCTTAAAATCTATTTTGTCTTTATTTATTTCGTTAGAAATAAACTGTATATTTAATTTTTCATTACTAATCTTTTCTGAATGTTGTTCAGTTTTTTCTCTTAAATTAGAGGTGTTTCCGTTTAAACCTGTTACATCACATATAACGTTATATAATGGCACTAAAGCAAAAGAAAATAAAAACATACCAAAACATACAATAATTAGTTTCTTTGCTGTTTTTACGTTCATCTTCATGTCTTTCATTTTTATTTACCTATTAGATACAATGAAATAAAAACTTACATATATAGTTAAAGCTACTATAGCTAAAATTATTGTTGTTATTTTTATTTTCTTTTTTATTTCCAAAAAATTCTCCTGACCCATATTTAGCATTATTTTACTACAGGCGGCGTATTAAAAGAGTGATAAGGAGGTGGAGAAGGTAATGTCCACTCCAAACCGTCAGCGCCATCCCAAACTTGGTCTGTAGCTTTTTTACCACCCTTAATTGTCTTAATTACAATATATAAAAATAATATTTGTGCAATACCAAAACCAAAAGCACCAATGCTAGCAATCATATTATAATCTGCAAATTGAAGTGAATAGTCCGGAATCCTTCTTGGCATTCCTGCAAGTCCTACAAAATGCATTGGGAAAAAAGTTAAATTTACAAAAAAAGTTGAAAGCCAAAAATGTATTTTTCCTAAAGTTTCAGGGTACATATTCCCAGTCCATTTAGGGAGCCAATAATAACATGCTGCCATAATTGCAAATATAGATCCTGGAACTAATACATAGTGAAAATGAGCAACTACAAAATACGTGTCATGATATTGAAAGTCTGCAGGAGTTATAGCCAACATTAATCCTGAAAATCCCCCGATAGTAAACATCACTATAAACGCTATTGCAAATAACATTGGTGTTTCAAATGTCATCGCTCCTTTCCACATAGTCGTCACCCAATTAAATACTTTAACTCCTGTAGGAACAGCAATTAACATGGTTGCGAACATAAAAAATAATTCCCCTGCAAGAGGAATCCCAACTGTGAACATATGATGAGCCCAGACAATAAATGACAAGAAAGCTATAGATGCTGTCGCATAGACCATTGAGCTATATCCAAACAAAGGTTTTCGAGCAAAAGTTGGAATAATGCTGGAAACTACTCCGAAAGAAGGAAGAATTAAAATATAAACTTCAGGATGGCCAAAAAACCAAAAAATATGCTGGAACATAACAGGATCTCCACCACCAGCCGCATTAAAAAAACTAGTTCCAAAAAACTTATCTGTGAGAAGCATTGTTACTCCACCAGCTAATACAGGCATTACAGCTATAAGTAAGAATGCAGTAATTAACCAAGTCCAAACAAAAAGTGGCATTTTCATTAATGTCATGCCTGGTGCTCTCATATTTAAAATAGTAGCTATAACATTTATAGCGCCCATGATTGATGAAAGCCCCATAAAATGAATTGAAAAAATTAAAAATGGAAACGCATCACCTGTTTGTAAGCTTAATGGAGGATATAAAGTCCATCCTCCAGCAGGTGCACCACCATCCATCCATAATGTTGAAAGAAGCATTGAAAATGCAAATGGTAAAATCCAGAAGCTCCAATTATTCATTCTAGGTAAAGCCATATCTGGGCCACCAACCATCATAGGAATTAACCAGTTAGCTAATCCTGTAAATGCAGGCATAACAACTCCAAAAAGCATAACAAGCGCGTGCATTGTCGTCATAGAATTAAAGAACTGAGGGTCAACAAATTGAAGTCCAGGTTGAAAAAGTTCTGAACGGATAATTAATGCCATGAAGCCGCCTATAAAAAACATTATCATAGCAAACCATAAATATAATGTTCCAATATCCTTATGGTTTGTAGTTCTTATCCATCTCATAATACCTGATGGATGATCATCATGATGCGTATCTTTTACAACCGAACTCATAATATTTCTCCTTTTTATTTAATTTTGGCAACCCCAGATGTCTTAACCTTTCTAGCAGTTAACCATTTTTCATATTCATCCTCTGTAACAGCTTTAATAACTATTGGCATAAAACCATGATGTCTTCCGCATAATTCAGCACAACTACCTCTATAGATTCCTGGTTTATTTATTATTGTAGACATCTCATTTATGTACCCTGGCATTGCATCCCTCTTTAATGCTAAGTCTGGAACCCACCATGCATGCAAAACATCATTAGAAGTTAACAAAAATCTTATTTTTTTATTAATTGGAACAACAAGTTCATTGTCCACTTGTTGTAAATAATTAACGTTCTTGCTTTTCTTATTATAAATTTCGCTATATGGAGTAGATAATTTACTATAATAAGAAATGCCTGTATTTAAATATTCGTATTGCCACAACCATTGATAACCAGTAATTTTAATATGTATTTCAGAATCACTATGATCGTACATCTTTATTAATGTTTTGGTAGCAGGAACAGCCATTCCAATTAAAATTATAAAAGGAACAATAGTCCATATAAATTCTAATTTTGTACTTTCATGCCAAGTTGCTGGTGTCACTCCTTTTGATTTTCGATGCATTAATATAGACCAAAACATTGCTCCAAAAACAATAACTCCGATAACAACGCAAATCCAAAGTATTAACATATGTAGACCAAAAACTTCATTACTAATATCAGTAACGCCCTTAGGCATATTTAGATCCAGCCAGCCAGCTTGAGCAGGTAATACCGAAATATTAATCATCACAAAAATTAAAAATTTGTTTAAATAGCGCATTATTTATTCCTTTTTTTAAGTGAAGTGTTTAGCATAGCTGCAAGCTTTAATCTTTCTTTGTCTTCCAACATAACTCCGATTTCCATTTCCCTTCCTTTATATCTTATAAACAACCTATGAGGATGACCTCTAAGCTTCGGTTTACTCAAAACTATAGATGACCAATATTTATTTACCTCAAAAAATCCTTTATTTTTCCTATATTTTGAAGATATATTGACTTTATCCCCAAAAATCTGAATCTTCTCGCACATTGAATTATTATGGCAGCAATATAATAGCATAACTGCTAATAAAATCATCTCCACTCCAGCAAATGGGAGTATTACCCAATAACCTTTATACGAGAATCCTATTGCAATAGATAAAGAAATAAAGCTTATTAAAGATATAAATATAACGCTGTCTCGAAAAGATAATGAGTTATTGCCACTAATTATATATTCTTCACAACCATCGATTTTCTTTGCAATCATATTATTAACTATATTAGAAAAAACCTTAATATTAATCTATAACAAAATTATACAAAGATTATATCAAATTTACATGAATCGAATAATTTTAAAAGTTACTATATCTATGTAATCACTCGAGGATAATGTATCTGGCATATTATAGTAACTAATTTAAAAAAACTCAGTCAATACCCCATTTATATGCATCTTCTTTTGCTATAGCAAAAAACAAATAAACATCAATTAATAGTGTTAATAAAAAGGTAACCGAAGTTAAAAAAGCCCAAACAAGGTCATCATGATGCTCATTCACTCCTATACTTTCTAACAAATAATATATTGAATATGTAAATATTAATATTACAAATAAAGCAATTTTTACTCTCATTTTTCACTCCCTTCGCATAACGGCATGTCTGTCCAACCTGCTTTGTAATTCATCTTTCCTGCAATAATTTTCTCGCCCTCAGAAGCTCTTTCTTCGTCCCATTTTGCTAGATGTGGTTTTATAAAAGATTCCCAAACTGGCGGCACTATTATCATTGATAACATGGCGTAATAACCTAGACCAGTATCAGGTGCATCACATTTATTTAATTCCCAGAAGTGAGTTTCACCTCTATCATGATGATCGGCCTGTAAACCAATTTCTATAAAACCCCATTGAGTCCAAGGAGAGCTGTGAACATCCCAAGAATGCCTATAGTCAATTGGAGAACCTGTCTCTCTAATTAATCCATAGTGCTCTAAATAATTTAAAACCTCTAATTCAAATGAAGAAATAATCCATGTTATCAACATTATAAGTAATCCTACCCACCCTCCAATAAACCAAAATAAAAATATAGTAGGCAAACTCATTGCATATCCTCTTAGCCATCTATTGCTAAAAGACAAAAATGGTTTTCCTAATCTCTGGAGACGATGTTGCTCCATTACGTAAAGGAATCTTGACTGTCCAAAATGAGAAAGTAACCAATGAGAATAAATAGTTCTTCCCCTAGGTGCAGTCGCAGGATCATCTTCACACCCAAGTTCTAGATGGTGGTTATAAACATGCGCATAACAAAAATGCGCTATTCCAGTTAGCGCCATCATCCATCTTGATAATATGAATGTAGGGCCTTTTGTATGAGCAAGCTCATGGCCAAACATAATTCCAAGACCAAGAATAATACCAGAAGAAATAGCTGCACCTACTAATTCTGCTCCAGTTGTACCCATTTGTATTGGTAACCCATAAAGACTTATAACCTCAAAATCAATATGATTTATATAGCTATAAACTCTATATGCTAATGCTAATTGTATGACTACAAACACAGGATACTGAAACCACATCATAGTTTTTAACAAACTTTCTATGCCATAGTTTTCACCATTTTCATCAGTACCAGCTGCTTGTGCATTACAAAAACTTAATTTGCTTGATACCCAATCAATAAGAATTGATGAAACTAATAATGATAATCCAAGCCAACAATATGTTCCTCCAATAATTATACTTATAGCCGTTAAAAATATTAACAATGGTGTTAAAAAATATCTAATATTAATCAAAAACTTTTTCATTTATTTATTTCTCTCTTTTATTAGCAATAATTAATGCTTGTTTCTAAAAATCACCTATTCTTACAGAAGATAATTTTTTGTTTTCTATATCAGTTTTGTTGGGCAAATTATCATAAGCAACGATTTCTTGACCACATTGACTTTTTCTTGATTTAATTCTTTGGAGCCAATCCTGAATATTCTTTTTATTATCTATCAAATCCTCATAATCACTAATTAATATAAAATGAATATAGGCAGTCCAATGAAGATCAGCGAAAGTATATTTGTTACAAACTATATATTTATTATTTTTAAGTTGCTTATCCAGAGCATCTAAATATAAATTTATTTTTTCTAATGAATCTTTTGTTAAAGTATGTTTGTCTTTTCGTTTACCAACATTGCCATATATAAGTTTGCAAACAGAATCGGAGAAAGCAACATTTGCAATATCTACCCAATAATTTTGTATCGCAGCAAGTTGAGCGTTTTTAAGCTCCAATGAATATCCTAGCCCTCTTGCATCTATAAAAGCCACAATTGCTTCTGATCCACTAATTATAAAATCTGATTCTCTTAGAGCTAATGTTTCGCCCTTCATTTCATCAAATTGTGAGTCATTTAAATTTTCTAAAGCGTAACAGTTCATTTCCATTCCCTGCTCGCTAGCTGCTAAAATACATTTGTAAGTTTCCGGATTTGATACTGAACCAATCAAATCTAGAACATATTGCGTTTTTTTCATATCTCCATCAGCTCCATACGCATCAACTGATATAGCAATATCATCAAATAATTCTTTCATGCTATTTTCCTTTCTTTAAGAAGTTTATAAAATTCACCATCAATCATTGACTCTGTATTTTGATTAGGCACAAGTGAAAACATTTTTTTTAACCAAACACCAATATTTTTATATTTAACTAAATCATTATTTGAAATCATAGTAAATCCAAATAAATATATATCTGCTAGAGTTAATTCATCACCAGCGATAAATTTGTACTTTTCCAACTGCTGATCTAATAAAAATAATAGTTTTTCTTTTTCACTATCAATATTAATTACCCATAAAACTTTTTCTATTAAAGATATATAGTATTTCTCTTTTGCCAAGATACGTGCTTTTCTTGGTTCTATTTTTGGTTTAGACCCAATAATATTTAAATATGTTAAAACAGGGAATATTCGACATATTGCAAATTTACCATCTATTAATGAAGGCAAGGTATTCGTACCAATTAAAGCGCTATATTCTGAGCCCTCGGCTGGATCTACCCACTCAACATCTATATCTATTTGTCTATATGAAGATAAAAAAATGGCAGAATAAGAGCCTGGATTCTCGGCTGCACAATATAGTTTTATTTTATCTTTTTCTTTTTTCTTTTTAAAAAACATTCCCTTATTTCCTCAATTTATATATTTTTTGAAATATAACTTAAATTCATATTGGTTTTATTGATATAAATCAATTTAAAAAGAAAAGTTTTGATATAATATTTTTAAAACTATTATATAATTCATGATATGAATAATGTTACATCTACAAAAATTAAATTTCGCGATCTTAAAGTTCGTTGTGAAAATTGTTCTTTAAAAAATTTATGTCTTCCAAGATGCTTAGATATTGAAGGTCTTGAAAAACTTGATAGAATTGTAAAAACAGAAAAAATTAAATCAAAAAATAGAGCAATTTTTAAACAAGGTGAATCCTCAGGTAGCATCTTTGCGGTAAAATCAGGTTCAATAAAAACTTTTACGACAGCAAAAAATGGTGACGAACAAATTCTTGGTTTTCATTTGCCAGGCGAGCTACTTGGTTTAGATGGGCTAGATAATATGATTCATAGTTGTTCAGCATCTACTCTTGAACCAACATCTATCTGTGAATTACCAATCACAGATCTTAATATTTTGTGCGTAAAAATGCCGGATTTACAAAAACAACTTCTGAATCTTATTAGCAATGTTATATCTAGTGATCATGACATGCTATTAATGATGGCAAAGTGTGATTCTCAACAAAAATTTGCTCGATTTATTATTAGTTTAACTAAAAGATATATAGATAGAGGGATTGCACCTGACCAATATAAACTTATAATGACAAAAACTGATATAGGTAATTATTTAGGTGTAAGTAAAGAAACTATAAGTAGGCTTATAAAAAAATTTTACGAACAAGATGTTATATCGATTAAAAATAATTTAATATCTATACTTAACAAAAAAAAACTTTACGAAATTGCTAATATTTAATCAACTAATTTCATAACATCAAATTTTTTCCAGGCAGAACCATAAATTACTTCGTAAGTTGCTGGTAAATTGCCATTTTTTGCTCTAAATTTTTCATATTCTTGATACATAGCTAACATGCGATTATTACCATATAACTTTTGATTTTTATTATCATCATGCACAACTTTCGAACCAATATTTTTTAGATCTTTCTGGAGTTGAATTACGTTATTGTATTGAATTACTATTTTTTCAGCATCGACAACTGTATCCAAAAAGTTTAAATTTAACATTAAATCACCTATATCATGCATATCATAAAAATCATTAACGTGCTTCTTGTTGTCAATTTGTGCCCATGACGACCTAAGTTCTATCAATGTATCTGGACCATATGTTGAAAACAAAAATAGTCCTCCGGGTTTTAGAATACGATATATTTCTTTAAAAGATAAATTTATATCTAATTCCCAATGTAATGCAGAAGATGAAAAAACAAAATCAAACGTATTACTTTCTAATGGAATACTTTTAAAATCACCACAAATTGAAAACACATTACCTTTACTAAAAATTTTATTTTTTAGGGCTGCTAAAGAATTATCCAACATATAAAGCTCTGATTTACTATACTGATTTAATAAATATTCAGTGCTTAGTCCTACTCCTGCTCCTAAATCTATAATCTTTCTAGGAGATATATTAATAAGAGAGAGTCTTTGCATTAATCTACTTATTACCTCTTTTTGAACAATTGCAGATTCCAAATAATTAGAAGAAATAATTTTTTTTTCGTTTTTCATTACATAAACTCATTTATAATTTTAAAAAATTCGTCACTATTACTTAGAAAAGGAATATGCGAAGAACAAGGTAAAACCTTTACAGTAGACAAAGGCTCTAATAATTTTATATTATTTTTAGGTGTTATATTATCGTCATCACCATATATATATAGATTTTTTATTTTTTTATTTGTGGCAAAATCTTTGTAATTAGAATTTTGTATAATATCTAACCCAAGGTTTAAAGTTTTCAAGCTTACATAATTCATTTCATTAATATTAGATATTATTTCCTTATATACATTTTTTTTGTTAACTACTTGCCCAATTATTAATAAATAAAAATTTTTTAAAGCCTTTTCTTTGTTGTTTTTTAATTCTTTCTTCAATTTTATAATGGTATTTTTTTCAAAACCAAAATCCCATTCTTTGCTTTTCATAAATGTTGGTGCATAAGAAATATAAATTATTGCTTTAGTGCTAGATTTACTTATTTTCTCTATTTCCTTTGCAAGAAAACAACCTAAAGACCATGAAACTATTAAATCTACATCCTCGTAATCATTTAGAACCTTTTTTGCGGCAATTTTGAGATCACCATTGGAACCCTCAATATAACTATATAAATTAAGAAAGTGGCAAGTATCGAGATAAAAAAATTTTTTAGCAAAATTTATCCAAATCTTATCTGTTACTCCCCAACCATGAATAAAAAGTATTTTTTTATATTTTTCTCTAATTTTATCTTTATAATCTAACATATTAAATAATGATTATTTTAAATAACAGAAGGTAACATTTGAACACAATTCTCATTGCTTTTATTCTACTATTCCCCATCTGCTATATCATTGGGTCTGTTAATAGCTCAATAATTCTCTCAAGAATATATAAGTTGCCTGATCCTAGAGATTATGGCTCAAAAAATCCTGGTGCAACAAATATATTACGTTCTGGCAATAAAATTTTATCTCTTCTTATATTACTATTAGACATATTAAAAGGATTTTTACCAGTATTAATAGCTTATTACATTATAGAAGATAAATTATATGTCCAAGTTGCTGGCGTCATTGCAGTTCTTGGGCATATATATCCTATTTTTTACAAATTTAAAGGTGGTAAAGGTGTTGCAACAGCTTTTGGAGCAATTCTAGGATTTGACATAATCTTAGGCTTAATCTGTATGATTACATGGTTAATAACAGCATTCCTATTTAGGTACTCTGCTTTATCTGCTATAGTCTCATTTACTTTTTTACCGATATATACTTGGTTAAGTTATGAAATTTTATTAATAACGCTAGTATATTTAATTTTAACAGTTGTAGTAATATATAAGCATAAAACAAATATTCACAACCTTTTAAATAACAAAGAAACAAAGATTGGCAACAAAAATTAACAATAATTCTAGAAAACATTTAGCAAATGCTATAAGAGCACTTTCTATGGACGCTGTTGATAAAGCTAATTCTGGGCACCCTGGTATGCCTTTAGGCATGGCTGACATAGCAGAGGTGCTATGGAACGATTATTTAAAATATAACCCAAACAACCCAAACTGGGCCAATAGAGACAGATTTGTATTATCTAATGGGCATGGGTCAATGTTGCTATACAGTCTTCTTCATCTTACAGGATATGATTTAAGTCTAGATGAGATCAAAAATTTTAGGCAGCTTCATTCAAAAACTCCAGGACATCCTGAATCTCACGTAACTAAAGGAGTTGAAACAACTACAGGGCCATTAGGACAAGGCTTATCAAATGGAGTTGGTATGGCAATAGCAGAAAAAACACTTGCAGCTCAATTTAATAAAAAAGATATAGAAATTATAAATCATCATACATATGTATTTACTGGGGATGGTTGCCTTATGGAAGGCATCTCACATGAAGTTTGTTCCTTAGCGGGAACATTAAAATTAAATAAACTGATTGTTTTTTATGATGATAATGGAATTTCGATAGATGGAAAAGTAGACGGCTGGTTTACTGATGATACAGCTAAAAGATTTGAGTCATATAATTGGAATGTAATAAATAATGTTGATGGTCACTCTTCTGAAGAATTAATAAAAAGTTTAGAAAAAGCACTTCAATCAAAAAATAAACCAACATTAATATGCTGTAAAACAAAAATTGGATTTGGCTCACCAAATAAAGAAGGTAAAGAAAGTTCACATGGTGCTCCTCTTGGAGATAAAGAAACAAAATTAACAAAAAAAGAGATTGGTTGGGATTATGGTTCTTTTGAAATACCTAAAGATGTTTATGAATCTTGGGACAAAAAAGAAAAAGGCTCTAATTTAGAGGATGAATGGAATAATAATTTCAAAATATATAAAGAAAGATATCCAAAAGATGCATATGAATTTGAAAGAAGAATATCTTCAGAATTAAAAGACAACTGGATATTAAAATCACAAGAATACATAAAAGCTTGCAATGAAAAGAAAGAAAATATTGCCACTAGAAAAGCTTCACAAAATGCTATTGAAGCATACGCAAAAATTTTACCAGAAATGATTGGGGGTTCTGCTGATCTTGCGGCATCAAACTTAACAATGTGGTCTGGGTCTAAGGATATTAAAGAGTTCTTTGATGGTAATTATATTAATTATGGTGTTAGGGAATTTGGTATGTCAGCAATCATGAATGGGATCAGTTCTTACAAAGGATTTATTCCTTACGGTGGAACTTTTTTAACATTCTCTGACTATGCAAAAAATGCAATTCGGATGTCAGCAATTATGAGTTTAAAAAATATTTTTGTTTTTACGCATGATTCTATTGGTTTAGGTGAAGACGGTCCAACACATCAGGCTATAGAGCATATAAATAGCTTAAGAGATATTCCAAATACAACCGTAATTAGACCATGTGATACCATAGAAGCAGCAATAGCGTGGAAATATGCAATCGAGAATAATTATGGGCCAACATGTTTGATACTGTCTAGACAAAATTGTGAATTTCAAGAAAGAACTAACGAACAAATAGCTTTATCTAACAAAGGCGCTTACGTATTAAAAGATGCAAAAAATTTAGATGTAATTCTAATAGCAACAGGAAGTGAAGTTGGGATAACAATGAATGCTGCTAAAGAATTAGAGAGAGAAGGAATTAATACTAGGGTTGTTTCAATGCTATCAACTGAAATTTTTGAGAAGCAGAATGATGATTATAAAGAAGAGGTTTTGCCTGCAAAAATAAAAAACAGGATCTCAATAGAAGCTGGGTCTACTTCATTTTGGTACAAATATGTTGGATTAAATGGGGATACTATCGGTATTGATTCTTTTGGAGAATCAGCACCTGGCGGTGAGTTATTAAAATATTTTGGTTTCACACAAAAGAATATAATAGACCGAGTTAAATTAATGCTTAAAAAATAGATATAGGAAATTATCATGACAATTAATATAGGAATAAATGGCTACGGAAGGATTGGTAGAAATATTCTCAGAGCTTTATATGAATCAAACCAACATAAGAATCTTCAGATAGTTGCAATCAATGATGTAGGAGATAATGCTGTAAGTGCGCATTTAACAAAATATGACTCTGCGCATGGGAAATTTAATAAAGAGGTAACTGCTGAAGGTAATTTTATGTATGTTGATGGAGATAAAATTAACATTACGTCTGAAAGAGACCCAAGTAAAATAAATTGGGGGAAATATAATGTTGATGTAGTTTTTGAATGTACTGGAAAATTCAATTCAAAAGAAGAAACGCTGATTCATATTAAAAATGGCGCAAAAAAAGTAATAATTTCAGCTCCAGGGGAAAATGTTGATGCGACTATTGTTTATGGAGTCAATGAAAATATTCTTTCCAAAGAACATCAAATTATCTCAAATGCCTCTTGCACTACTAATTGTATTGCTCCAGTTATAAAAGTTTTAAATAATAATATAGGCATTGAACATGGACTTATAACAACAATTCATTCATTTACTAATGACCAAAGATTAACTGATGCAAACCATAAAGATATAAGAAGAGCTAGAGCTGCAACTCAGTCCATGATACCTACTAAAACAGGGGCAGCAAAAAACGTAGGCTTGGTTATACCAGAATTACAAGGAAAACTTGATGGGCATGCAGTTCGTATTCCAACAGTAAATGTGTCCGTTGTTGACTTAGTAATTAGAACAAAAAAAGAAACCTCAATAAGTGAAATAAACGAAATAATTTTAAATGCTTCAAAAAATGAAATGAAAGGAATAATTGAATTTAATGACATACCCTTAGTTTCTACAGATTTTAATCATAACCCAGCTTCGTCAATATATGACTCGAACCTAACTAAAGTAATGGAAAAAAAATTAGTAAAAGTTTATGTCTGGTATGACAATGAGTGGGGGTTCTCAAATAGGATGCTAGATGCCACATTAGCTTTAATGAATGCAAAATAATGTCTGAATTTAACGAACTTGTTAATATTGATATAAAAAATAAGCACATATTGCTTCGAGAAGATCTTAATGTGCCTATTACTAATAACCAAATAACAAATGACAAAAGAATTAAAGCCGCTCTTCCAACTATTGAATATGCTTTATCCCAAGGCTCAAAAATAGCCATATTGTCTCATTTAGGAAGGCCGAAAGAAGGAAAATATAATAAAGATTATAGCTTAGAACCAATTGCTTTAAGATTATCTGAGCTTTTAGGTTTAAAAGTCTACTTTGAAAAAGAGCCTTTAAATATTAAGCCTCCAACATACGAAAATGATATTACTCTTTATGAAAATACAAGGTTTTTAGTTGGTGAAAAAGCAGGCAGTGATGAGCTTGCAAAAAACATTGCTACGAATTGCGATGTTTTTGTAATGGATGCTTTTGGTGCATCACATAGAAGACACTGCTCTACATACACTTTAGCAAAATACATCCCTGTGACTTGCGGAGGTCTTCTTTTAATCAAAGAAATTGTAAATATAAATAAAATATTTGATAATCCAAAAAAACCTGTTTTAGCTATAATTGGAGGATCTAAAGTATCAACAAAATTAAATATTTTAAAATCCTTAATAAAAAAAGTTGACTCACTTATTGTTGGGGGATGTATTGCTAATACATTTTTACTTAACGAAAATTTTTCAGTTGGTAATTCTCTCGTTGAAAAAGACATGGTAGAAGATGCGCAGGAAATTATTGATTTAACAAAAAAATACAAAGTGAATTTTCCTTTGCCAATTGATGTTATATGTGAACAAAACACAGAAATAACTTTAAAAGAAATAAATGATATAAATACTTCAGAAGTAATAAAAGACATTGGTTCAAAAACCATTACAATTTATAAAAAATTTATTGAAGAAGCTGGTACAATATTATGGAATGGCCCAGTTGGTGTTTTTGAAGAAACTCTATTTGAAAATGGCACAAAAGAAATAGCTAAATCCATAGGAAAAGCTAAAGGCTCAACAATCGCAGGAGGAGGAGATACAATTTCTGCTATTGAAAAATTTATAAATATTGATGATATAGACTATATTTCAACTGGCGGTGGGGCCTTCTTAGAATTTTTAGAAGGAAATAAATTACCTGGAATAGAAATAATTAAAAAATTATGACAGCAATTAATGATCACATATATAGGCAAACTAAAATTATTGCCACACTAGGCCCTTCCACATCCTCAAGAGAATCAATTGAAGGTTTAATAGATGCAGGAGTAGATTTAGTAAGATTTAATTTTTCTCATGGTGACAAAGAAACTCATATAGAAAGAGCTAAATTAGTTAGAAAAATTACAGAAGAAAAACGTTATCATGTCGGTATTGTGGGTGATTTACAAGGCCCAAAAATAAGAATAACAAGATTTATAAATTCAAAAATTAAATTATTAAATAATGCAAAATTTACTATAGATGATCAACATGCGTTTGATAAAGGCACAGAAGAGATCGTTGGGACAACATATAAAGGTCTTGCTAATGAACTTAATATTGAAGACATACTTCTTTTAGATGATGGAAGAATAGAGTTGAGTGTTGAAAAAATTTCTGGTTCAAAGATTATAACTAAAGTAATTCACGGTGGTCTTTTGTACGATTCAAAAGGGCTTAATAGAAAAGGTGGTGGACTGTCTGCCTCAGCTATAAGCGAGAAAGATATAAATGACATTAAGTTGGCTGCTGAGATTGGTGTAGATTACCTTGCTGTATCATTTGCAAGAGAAGCATCAGATATAAATCTTGCGAGAAAACTATTAAAAGAATCTGGGAATAATGGTGGAATAATTGCAAAAATTGAAAGAGCGGAAGCTATTGAAAATATAGATGAAATCATTGTTGCATCAGATGCAATAATGATTGCAAGAGGAGATCTTGGTGTAGAAATTGGGGATGCGCAATTACCAGCTGTTCAAAAAGAACTTATTCAAAAAGCGAGAGATAAAGACAAAGCAGTTATTACTGCAACACAAATGATGGAATCTATGATTACAAATTCAATACCTACTAGAGCTGAAGTTTTTGATGTTGCAAACGCAGTTCTTGATGGTACTGATGCTGTAATGTTATCAAGTGAAACTGCTATGGGGGATCATCCGGTCGAAGCAGTAGAAGCTATGAGTAGAATTTGCGAAGGCTCAGAAAAAGAAAATTCAGTAACTAAAAAAAGATCAAATTATTCTATTGAAAGCAAAAAAGTTGATAGAGCTATATCTATGGCATGTATGCTTACTGCTGATAATCTAAACGCTATTGCGATTGCAGCTTTAACTGAATCAGGTTCAACAGCTTTATGGATGTCCAGAACAAACCATAGTATACCAATATTTGCCTTAACAACTCATATTGGGACTTTACGAAAAGTAACTCTATACCGAGGCGTCTATCCCGCTAGAATTAAAACAATAGATACAAATCATGCAACTGTTAATAAAGATGCAATAAATGTTTTAACTGAACTTGGAGTTGCAAAGGAAAATGATTTAGTAATAATAACAAAAGGCGATCTTGCTGGAATTCGAGGTGGAACTAATGCTATGAAAGTTGTTACAGTTGGACACTTAACAGACGGATAAAGCGAGGAATTATTTTTATGAATATAAAAATACTTAATAAAACCGCAATAGCATTGGTTGCCAATTCAAAAGGTATTCTTGCGATGGATGAAAGCCATCCAACATGCAAAAAAAGATTTGATGATCTTAATATCAATGTTTCTGAAGAAAGCAGAAGATCTTATAGAGAAATGTTAATTACTGCAGAATCATTATTTAATTATATATCTGGTGCAATTCTGTTTGATGAAACTATTAAACAAAAAACTAAAAAAAACGTACCTTTCCCAGATCATTTAAATACCATAGGTATAATACCTGGCATTAAAGTAGATTCAGGCGCTAAACCTTTTTCATGTCATCCTAATGAAAAGATAACTGAGGGCTTAGATAATCTTCCTAAAAGAGTAGAAGAGTACAAAGCTTTAGGAGCAAGATTTGCAAAATGGCGGGCGGTTATTACCATTGGTGAAAATATTCCATCAAAAGCATGCATAATAGCTAACGCTCAAGCTCTAGCAAGATATGCAAGCATTTGCCAAGAAATGGATATCGTTCCCATTGTCGAGCCTGAAGTACTAATGGATGGAGCTCACGACATAAATAAATGTTTTGAAGTTACTAACGAAACTCAATCTATTGTTTTCGAAGCTCTAGATAAGCTAGATGTAAATTTTTCCGGAATAATTTTAAAGCCTAATATGATTACCCCGGGGAACAAATGTAACTCAAAATCAAGTGTAGAAGAAATTTCTAAACTAACCATAAAATGCCTTGAAAATAATGTCCCTAAAGAAGTTCCGGGAATAGCATTTTTATCTGGCGGACAAACTGACCAAGACGCAAGTAATAATTTAAATTATATTAATAAATTTAATAATAATCCTTGGAAATTAACATTTTCATATGGTAGAGCTTTGCAATTAGAAGCCATGAAAAGATGGCAAGGAAATAATAATAATATTCTAGAAGCTCAAAAAATTATTAGCAATAGGGCACATCTAAATAGCCTAGCAGCTTCAGGAAAATATGATCTAAAAATGGAGAAAAATAAATATTAAATTCTATTAAACAGGGATTTTTTCCCAATTTTTTAATTTCTAAGCTTGTATCAACAGATTCAATTTGGCTATCCCATAGTAAGTAACCAGTTTTTTGAATAACTGCATTAACAGCAACCAAGAGACTCTTTTTTTATTTCAAAAATTGATATATCTGTTTTATTCTATATTTTATATTGCTCACTTCATAATACCTTCAATTTCTACTAATAATTCTTCCCTACATATGACGCCTTTTAAAAGAACATAATTTTCACTGCCAATAACCTTATCTAACATTTCCGTAATAAATTTTAAATTAGCACTTTGCGATTTTGATATATAAACTCTGCAGACATTAGTAACTGTACTATCTAGAGTCATAAATGTTTTATAATTTTCAATTGCCTCATTTAATTGATTTAAAACATTTTTTTTATAAACAGACTCATATCCTCTAATACTAGCTGTTCCAGATATCATTGTTTGTTTTTGGGGTTCATTTAATAATTGGAAGCTTACAGCCCTTGAAAACATCGGCCTTTCTAAAAAAATATTTTGAGGATAATTATATGAGCTTATTTGCCTACTATTTTCAATGGCTTTGTATTTATTACAAAGAGCTGAAAAAAAATAAATTAATATTTTGTCACTATTTGTTCCGATTACTGTCGCCGCAGGATAATTAAAATTTTTATAATGCACTTTGTATGCATTTTCTCTAGCTTCGCATAGTAATGAGTAATTTGTTTTCTTATTTTTGTAAACTTTTAATAGATCAGGAATATAGTGCCAAATTTTTACTAATTTCATTTCATTTTTTTTTGAAAACTCAAAAAAATTAGTATATTCCTTTTGTATCTCTAATTTTATCTCCTCGTATGTCCCAGAATTTTTAATTATAGAAATTCCAAATAAATAATCCTTTGTTTGGGATATATTTATATTATTGTATTTTAATTGCTTAACATTTTCTTTGACTTCCCATATCTCATAAATTTTTTTTCCGTTTAAAGATGGAACTCCTGTTATCAATATATCGGAATTATGTTCTACTTTATTATCAAAAGATATTATTGATAAAATATTATCCTTTTTTAGTGGTAGTTTATTTGATAAAAAAACGTTTATTGACACAAATGATCTCTTTACATAATTTATGGGATATATTGCAACCGTATATTTATCTAATATATTTTGTAAATATAAAAAATATAGAGTACATTATAAATCAAATATAGATATAATAGTAAAAAACTATTAATTCAACTTAAAATTAGGGAGTTTTTTTAACATGAAATTTAAAATTGTTTTTCCAATTATTGCTTTTTTAATGATTTCTGGTTGTTCGACAGTAAATGAGGTTTATGATTGGGCTTTTGATGATGGCGAAGAAGATACAGAAACTGTGATTACAAATAAAAGTAAATCACAATTCGAATACGTTACTGTCAACATTAAGGATAAAATTGCTGTTAAGGTTGCTGATCCTTTAGGACCTAGAGCTACAGGAATTGGTTGCGCAATGTGGAAAAGTAAAACAGGTGAATCTGGAAGATGTTGCTGGAATGCTAAAGGCCAATGTTTTTGCCCTTGCCCGGAATAATAACTATTTAATTTTTGCTTCCTTATAAATTACATGCTTTCTAACAACTGGATCAAATTTTTTGATTTCCATCTTATCTGGTGTATTTTTCTTATTCTTAGTTGTAGTGTAGTAATGCCCTGTTTTTGCAGAAGATACTAGTTTAATTTTCTCTCTCATATCTTATTTATTTCCTTTAATACAGTTTCAATTCCTTTTTTTTCTATAATTCTTAATCCTTTTCTTGAAATTCTTAAAGAAATCCATTTTTTTTGAGCTTCCACCCAAAATCTGTGCATTTGTAAATTAGGCAGAAAACGTCTTCTTGTTCTATTTTTTGCATGAGAAACGTTATTTCCAGACATTGGTTTTTTACCAGTAACTTCACATATTCTTGACATAATAATCTCAAACCTTTAAAAAGAAAAAAGATAACAAATATTTGCTATCTATACAACAATAAATTCTATAATACACTATAATCAGCCTCATATGGACAAAATATTCTTAAAAAATCTTAAATTAAAAACTAGAATTGGTATATTTGCTTGGGAAAAGCAAATTGACCAAACAATTAATATAGATGTAGAAATAGGTACTGATATTAAAAAAGCTGCTGATACTAAGGATATTCAATACTCTTTAGACTACAAAACATTATCAAAAATGATAATTGATTATGTAGAAAATAACCAACATAACCTTGTTGAAACTTTAATTGAGAACATTGCAAACATGGTGTTAAAGGAATTTAAAGTTGAATATGTTACAATATCGATTAGTAAGCCTGGAGCAATTAGAGGATCTCAAGATGTTGGCATTACTATTACAAGAAAAGCATAATCTAATTATTTAAGCTACTTCCGCCATCAATATTTATTATTTGGCCAGTTATATAATCTGCAGAATTTATTAAAAAAATACAAGCGTTAGCTATATCATTCGTACTTCCTTGTCTTTTTAGTAAGGTCTTATCAATTATTGCTTGATGCTCGCTTTCATATTCCTTAATTTCAGGCCATATTATTGATCCTGGAGAAATACCATTAACTCTAATATCTGGCCCAAATTCTACAGCTAAAGACTTTGTTAACATTTTTAACCCTGCTTTTGCAATTGAATATATAGAAAAACCCCCTAATGGTTTATCTGCATGGATATCAATAATATTGATGATGCAGCCTTTATTAATTTTTAAACTATTATAAAATATCTTTGAAAGAAAAAAAGTAGATTTTAAATTAACATCTTGTAAATCATTCCAGTTCTCTAATGAAGATTTATCTATTTGATTGGGGTAAAAAGTAGAAGCATTATTAATAAGAACATCAATATTTTCCCATCTATCTCCTAGACTTGGTAAAAAATTTTCATATTTTTTGAAATCTCTTAAATTCAAACTAATATATTTTGCAGAATCTTCTCTCAATAAATTCATATCAGATACCAATTTTTTCGCATCTTTTTCAGATTTATTACAATGAATAATAATATCCATGCCGCTAGAATGAAGTTTTAATGCAATAGCTTTCCCCAAGCGCCTTGCAGCTCCAGTAATTAAAACAATTTTTCTATTTTTTTTAATATTTTGATTCATAAAAACATTATACTAGATAATTATACTGCCCTACTAACAATTAGATTATAGGCTACTACGTGGAATTAATAAAAAGAATACATGCAAAAGTTGAACAAGATAAACATATAACTTTTGATAACTATATGGATATTTGTTTATATTATCCAGATCAAGGTTATTATAATAACGATCAAATTAGCTTAAATCCAAAAAACTCAGACTTTGTAACTGCTCCGGAAATATCTTCTCTATATTCAGAATCAATATTACATTTTTATATAAAATGTAAAAAAAATAAAAATATTGAAAATATTATTGAATTTGGGGCTGGGAGTGGAGAAATGGCTTTTAATATTCTTAAAAACATAAATAATAATATGCTTCCAAAAAAATATTATATATTAGAAAAAAGTTATTATTTAAAAAAACAACAACAAATAAAAATAAATAAACTTCCAAAAATTAAAAGATCTATAGTTAAATGGATTGACAAAATAGAAAATATAGAAAATGTTTTTTTAATTGCTAACGAGGTTTTAGACGCTATACCTTCAAAGATATTTAAAAAACAAGATGATGCACTTTTTGAAAAAGTAATTACTTTAAAAAATAATAAATTATACTTCTCAAAAATACCATGTAATGATTTTTTATCTACAAAAATTAAAAATATAGAAAATAGACTTGGGGCCCCATTTTCTAATAATTATAGTTCAGAAATTAATATTACTTATGATAATTGGCTATCACATATTTTTAAAAATATTAGTAATTTTATATTTGTAATAATTGATTACGGTTATAGTGAAAGTGAATTTTATCATCAAGAAAGAAATAAAGGGACTATTCAATATTATAAAGATCATAAAAAATTAATATCCCCATTAAATAGCCCTGGAACTTTTGATATATCAGTTAGTGTAGACTTTTCTAGAATTAATAGGATTGTTCAAGCTAATAATTTAAAACTTATTGCTTATACAACTCAAAGTGAATTTTTAATTCATAATAATATATTAGATAATTCAACAAAAATCGCAGATACTATTGAAAAACAAAATATTCTTAAGACATTATTATTCCCTTCGGATATGGGAGAAAATTTTAAAATGATGATATTCTGTGACAATATGAATTCAGAATTTCAAGTAACATTTAAAGATTATAGGCACAAATTATGATTGATTATACTCATGTAATAATATTATCTTTAGTGCAAGGTGTTACAGAATTTTTACCTATTTCAAGTTCTGCGCATTTAATTCTTATTCCAAAAATTTTAGGTTGGAATGACCAAGGAGTTTTTCTTGACGTATCTATGCATTTTGGGTCTTTACTTGCCATTATTTATTATTATTCTAAAAATACTACAGAGTTTATAAATACAGAATATGCAAAAAATTATATAAATATTCAAAAAATTATAATTGGCTCTTTGCCAGTCTTAATTTTTGGGTATTTTTTTCATGATTATATTATTAATCATTTAAGAAATTTAGAAGTTATTGCGATTTCTACTATTGCAGTTGCACTTTTTTTATTAGCAGCAGAGTTATTTAGCAAAAAGTCAAAAAATATTAGTGAAATTAATAATATTGATATGGTAATTATTGGTCTATTTCAAGCTCTAGCATTAATTCCAGGAACATCTAGATCAGCAATAATTATATTGTCGGCATTATTACTTGGGTATAACAAAAAGAGCTCAATTATTATTGCAATTATTCTAGCATTTCCAGTAATTCTTATTGCCATGTGCTATGAAACGCTTTCCTTAAATTTTTCTAGTATAAATTTTGAAATTATTTTATCGTCATTTATATCAATAATAATATCTTTTCTAGTAGCATATGTTGTAATAAAGAATTTCATACTATATGTAAATAAAATTGGATTTTACCCTTTTATGATATACAGATTAATATTAGGAATAGTTCTTTTAAGTATTTTTACTTAAAATCTTATTAATAATATTTAAATTAGTATTTTCTACACTTTGTTTAATTTGAGCAACATTAAGATTTTTTAAATTCCCATAATTAATCTTACTTTCAATATTTTTTAATATATCGTCAAAAATATTAATTTTACTATTTTCATCTTGGTTATGAAAATCTAAAAAACAATTAATTTGTATCAAAAAATTGTATAATCTATCAGGGCGCCTGAATGCATCTAATTCATTCAAAAAATTTAAAACTAGTTCTTTTTTTAACTCTAAGGATAAAAACTTAGCTCCAAATTCATTAAATATAAAATATAAATCTACTATTTTTTTAGGAAATCCAAATAATTCTAGAAAATCTACAGAAAAACCAATTAATGATATAAATATATCTTTACTTATATTCTGTTTAGCGAAATAAATTATTTTTTTCTTAAGTATTTCATTATCTACAACCTCAGGAAAATACTTTTTTGCAGTACCAGAATTAATTAATGCTTCAAAAAATTTGTATGGCTCCTTCGTACTAAATGCTTTGGAAAATTCTCCCCACAATCTTTCCCTAGAAAGACTTTCTATTTCACCAGAATCTACAATACTCTGCATTGCTATATATGTTGAATCATGAATATTAAAATTATATTCACTAAGTGATGCGTAAAATCGCGCTACTCTAAATACTCTTAGTGGATCCTCTGAGAATGCATCTGACACATGTCGAAGTTCTCTATTTTCTATATCTTTTAAGCCATTAAACGGATCTATTAATTTATTATCACCATCTTCAGCAATCGCGTTTATTGTTAAATCTCTTCTTAATAAATCCTGCTCAAGAGTTACACTTTTCTCCGTATTAAATTCAAAACCTTGGTGCCCTGTATTAACTTTTTTTTCCACCCTTGCCAATGCATACTCTTCAAAAGTTTTTGGATGCAAAAAAACTGGAAAATTTTTACCTACCTGTTTGTAACCTAAAGAAATCAATTCTTCTGGGCTACTATTTACAACTACCCAATCTTTTTCTTTGGGTTCTAAACCTAATAATTTATCTCTTACAGCACCACCGACAAGATATTTTTTCATTATTAATTTATTGTGGGTTAATATAAGTAGGTATTATAGTTTCTAAGTCAGAATAAAAATTATAATCTGAACTGCAAATACTATCTATCTGACATGAATTAAAATTATCTATTGAAAAAGGTTTTCCTGGAATAAACTCCATTATTATGGCTTGTAATTTAGATAATTTTTTTGATAAGGGTATTACTTTAATTTTCCTTTTTTTAGTTTGGATAATTAATTCCAATATCTCTTTTAGAGTATAGTCTTTTGGCCCAGATAAATCATATTTCTTATTAAAGCTTTTTGTATTTTTTATTGAATTTACAATAAACTCAGACAACTCTTCTACATAAACAGGGGCAAATTTAGCTTCATGGCATGCTAAAGGAAATATAAATGGCATAAAATTTAATAAATTGCTAAATCTTAAAATAAAATTGTCGTTTTTCCCAAAAATTACTGAGGGCTTAAATATAGTTACATTTGCAAATCTTTTCCCATATGTCATCAAGTAACTTTCAGCCTCGCCTTTAGTTCTTAAATAATGACTATTGCCTTTAGGATCGGCATTTAAAGCGCTCATATGTAATATTCGTTTAATGTTGTTCAGCTTGCAGACATTTAGTATATTTCTTGCTAAATCACTATGTGCCTTTCTAAATCCTCTTCCTGAATGCCCTTTTTCATTCAATATTCCGATTAAATTAACTAAAACGTCTGTATTTTTAGTATATGAAGCTAAAGCTTCTAAATTATGAACATCTGCCTCAATTAATTTTACACGGGGATATACTAATATTTTTTTATTTTTTTCACGATCACGAGTTATAATAGTTACATTGTTTTCAGTTTTAGCGAGACAATTAATTATACTCATTCCCACAAAACCAGTGCCACCCAGTATAGTTATATTCATAGCTTTTCCAATTTTAAGATTATTGTATTATCCACTTTTTAACATATAATGATATGTAATATAATTACAATAATACAATAACTTAACATAATATTAAATGCGTAAAAAAACAGTAATTTTTTTTTTCTTGATTGCTTCAAATATTTGCCCAGCATTTTCAGTAGATAATTTTGAGAAATTTAATGCAGCAAATGAATTAATTCTTATAGAGAATTTTTCAGCAGCTAAAAATATTTTAAAAAATATATTAAAAAATCATCCAAAGAATGATCAAGTTATAAATAACATTGCTTATATAGAAGCAAAACAAGGCAATATAGATACTGCAGTAAAAATACTAAGACAATCTATAAGCAATAATAAAAATATAGAAATTATCTACAAAAATTTAACAAGTTTGTATGCTTATCAGGCAAATATCTTATATGAGGAAGCACTCTCAATTAAAGATTCAGAAAAAAATAGCATCAAATTAATATTAGCAAAAGCATTAGATACAATGACAATTAAAAATGAAATAACAAATAACACAGTAACCAAAAAAACTAATATTGAGAATATTCAGTCAATTGATTCTGGTAGAGCACAAGAGTTTATTAACAATTGGGCTCGATCATGGGAAAACAAAAACTATCAAGAATATTTTAATTACTATAAAAAAGGCTATTTTCCTAAGAAATATAAATCTAGAATATTATGGGAAACAGATAGGAAAAATAAAATTTTAAGTAAAAAAAATATAAAAGTTAAAATTTTAAATTTTAAAGTTATAAATTTTGGTAATAAAAATGTATTACTTCAATTTACACAAAATTATAATTCAGACTCATTTTCAGATGTTGTTAATAAACATGCCACATTAGTCATAATAAATAATAGTTTTAAGATAACTGGAGAATACATTCTTAAATAATGCGCACTCTATATCTTTTATTAATTATATTATTTGTTAATAATATTTATGCTGATGAAATAATTTCTCCAAATGAAAAAGCAGAAATTGAACTTTTAAAAATAATTGACTACATGAGAAATGGCAGTAATGAAGAAGCTTTATTTATTGCTGAAAAATTAAGTAAAAATTACCCAAATTTTAAATTAGGAAAAGTAATTTATGCTGATTTATTATCATCACATCTACAAAAAAAACCAGTACTCAGTAGTAAATCTAAAGACAAAAAAATAAATGATTTAAAGAGTGAAGCAAAGGCTAGAATAAATTTTACTTCTGTATATAAAAAAAATGATCTTTTACCTAAATCAATAGTTCAATTATCTGATAATGTTAAATATGCTTTTTTAATTGAACTATCTAAATCAAGATTATATTTAGTAAAAAATAATAGTGGGATTCCAGAAATTATTGCAGATTATTATGTTTCTATTGGTAAAGGTGGTTACAATAAATCAATCTCTGGTGATAATAAAACCCCTATCGGCGTTTATAAGATTACTTCACATTTAATAGATGAAGATCTTCCGGAACTATATGGTAATGGAGCATACCCTATAAATTATCCAAACTCATGGGATATAAGAAATAATAAAACTGGTTACGGTATATGGATTCACGGAGTTCCTAGGGATGTTTATAGTAGACCTCCGCTTACTAGTGAAGGTTGCGTTGTAACGAGCAACAGAACCCTGCAGAAATTAAAAAAATACACTGAAATAGGCAAAACACCAGTTCTATTAGTAGAAAACGTAAATTGGATAAAAAGAAATAAGTGGCACCAAAATAAAGAAGAAGCAAATAATTTCATAAAAGAATGGGAAAAGAGCTGGGAAAGTCTGGATCCACACTCTTTTATAGCACAACATTCAATTAATTTTAATAGTAAAACACATGATTTTGAGAAAAGAGTTGCGCATATTTTAAGAATAATTGGGAACAAAACTTTCATTAAAATAAATATTAAAAATCTAAACTTATTTTTTTATCCTGAGCAAAGAAATTTAATATATGCTGATTTTAGACAATTTTATGAAAGCAATAATTTTAAAACTGCTACAAATAAAAAATTATTCTGGAAGAAAGAAAAAGACGGAAAATGGAGAATTATTTATGAAGATACATAATAATCAAGAAAATATCTTGATTTAAAGTAATTATATGTATAATAAAAAACTAATCAAAAAAATTATTTAAGGAAAATTTATGTCAGAATCAATATTAAAAATAACAGATACAGATTTCGAAAATTTAGTCATTAAATCAGAAAAACCAATATTAGTTGATTACTGGGCTGAATGGTGCGGGCCTTGCAAAATGATTACTCCAATACTAGAAGAAATTGCTGATGAGATGGAAGGCAGAGTATTGGTAGGCAAACTAAATGTTGATGAAAACTCACAAACACCTCCAAAATATGGAATACGTGGCATACCTACGCTAATGCTTTTTAAAGACGGTGAACCTGTAGGAACAAAAGTAGGCGCTTTAAGTAAAAATGATTTAAAAAAATTTATTGAGGACAATATTTAGTTAAAAAAAAGCTAGACGAAAGTTATAATTAATGTTAACTTTCAATTTCAGTAGTAGATTTAGCACTTCAAAGAAAAAATTTCACGCGTCAAATTATAAAAAAACGCATTAATCCTTTATATAATCTACAAAATTCCTTAGGTAAAAATTATTATGAACTTAACAGAGTTAAAGAAAAAAAGCCCAGCAGATTTAATGACTATGGCTGCAGATATGAGTATAGAAAATATAGCTAGAGCAAGAAAACAAGAAGTAATTTTTTCTATATTAAAATCCCATGCAAAAAATGGTGAAGATATATTTGGAGATGGTGTGTTAGAGATTCTTCAAGATGGATTTGGATTTCTAAGATCTTCAAATAGTTCATATCTTGCAGGTCCTGATGATATATATGTTTCACCAAGCCAAATTAGGAAATTTGGTTTGCGCACCGGAGATACAGTATCAGGAAAAATTAGACCTCCTAAAGATACAGAAAGATATTTTGCGATGCTTAAAGTAGATCAAATTAATTATGAATCTCCTGAAAATGCAAAAAGAAAAATATTATTTGAAAATTTAACACCTTTGCATGCTGAAAAAAGAATTAAATTAGAGAGAGGGAATGGAAGCAGTGAAGATATTACTGCTAGAATAATAGATATAATCGCACCGATTGGTAAAGGTCAAAGGGGATTAGTTGTTTCTCCACCAAAAGCTGGTAAAACTATAATGCTTCAAAATATTGCACAAAGCATTACAACTAATAATCCAGAGTGTCATCTAATTATATTACTTATAGATGAAAGACCTGAAGAGGTTACAGAAATGGCTCGCATGGTAGATGGTGAAGTTGTTTCTAGTACATTTGATGAGCCAGCTACGAGACATGTGCAAGTAGCAGAAATGGTGATTGAAAAAGCAAAGAGACTTGTTGAACACAAAAAGGATGTGGTTATTCTATTAGATTCTATCACTAGACTTGCAAGAGCTTATAACACTGTCTCTCCTTCATCTGGAAAAGTTTTATCTGGTGGTGTTGACGCTAATGCGCTACATAGACCAAAAAGATTCTTTGGGGCAGCCAGAAATATAGAAGAAGGTGGATCACTTACAATTTTAGCAACAGCACTTGTTGACACTGGATCTAAAATGGATGAAGTAATATTTGAAGAATTTAAAGGTACCGGTAATAGTGAAATACACTTAGACAGAAGAATAGCAGAGAAAAGAGTATACCCAGCGATTGGTATTAATAAATCTGGAACAAGAAGAGAAGAACTTTTAACGTCACCAGAAGAACTTCAAAGAATGTGGATATTAAGAAAATTCATGCATTCCATGGATGAAATTGAAGCTGTTGAGTTTTTGTTAGATAAATTAAAAACAACAAAAACAAATAGTGAATTCTTTGAATCTATGAAAAGATAAATTTATTATTTATTTCTTTGTTTCCAATATCATTTCTTTTAATTTTTCCATCCCAAGATATTTGACTACATCTATCATATGCTTTAGCTTGTGCTATTTGAAGATTTATCCCTAATGCTGTTACGGCTAATACCCTGCCTCCATTTGTAACAACAGAGCCATCATTTAATTTAGTTCCAGAATGGAAAATTTTTACATCATTTACTTCATAATCTAACCCATTAATTTTATTATTTTTTTCATATTTACCAGGATATCCTTCAGACGCAAGAACAATTGTACAAGCGCTTTCTTTCTTCCATTTTATTTCCAATTTATCTAGTTGATTATTTATTGTAGATAAAAACATATTGATAATATCACTATCAAGCCTCATAAGTATTGCTTGAGCTTCTGGGTCACCTAATCTGCAATTATATTCTAAAACATATGCATTTTTATTTTTATCTATCATTAATCCCGCATAAAGAAAACCCTGATAATTTATATTAATTTTTTTTAGCTCTTTTATTGTAGGTAAAATAATTTTATTGATAACATTTTCTGACATATCAGTATTTATAAGTTTAGTAGGAGAATATGCTCCCATTCCCCCTGTATTGGGCCCTAGGTCTGCATCACATAGTTTCTTATGATCTTTTGATGAAGCTATTGGTATAACTGTATCTCCAGAAACTAAACATATAAAGCTTGCTTCTTCGCCTTTTAAAAATTCTTCAACTATTACCAAAGATGTTTTAATGCCATTTATCTTCGCATCAAATAAATCATTTATTAATTTACATGCCTCATTTTTATCTTTCATAATAAAAACGCCTTTCCCTGCAGCAAGACCATCAGCTTTTATTACAATTGGCATGTTTTGATTTTTTATATAATTATTTGCAGATATAGGGTCTTTAAATGACTCATGTTTCGCAGTAAGAACATTTGCAGAATTTAATATTTTTTTGCAAAAGTCTTTTGATCCTTCTAATTGTGATGCTAATTTATTTGGCCCGAATATTAATAAATTATTTTTATTAAATTCATCAACTATTCCTTCTACCAAAGGATCTTCTGGACCGACAATTGTAAGATCAATATTTTTCTCTATTGCTAACTGAACATAATCTTTGATATTTGGATTATCTATACTAACAAGAGTTACTTTATTTTCATTTGCTATGCCAGGATTACCTGGAGTAACAAAAATTTTACTTACTTTATTAGATTGAGATACCTTCCATACTATTGCATGTTCTCTACCGCCGCCGCCAATAATTAATAAATTCATATCTAATGCCTAAAATGCCTTATACCTGTAAATACTAAACTTACATTTAACTCGTCTGATTTGTCTATTACTTCCTGGTCATTTTGTGAGCCTCCTGGTTGTATAATCGCAGATATGCCTAACTCAACAGCTTTTTCAACATTATCAGAAAATGGAAAAAAAGCATCAGACGCCATAACTGCTCCCATCAATTCCAAATTTTGTTGATATGCTTTTTTAGAGGCAATATATGTTGAATCAATTCTACTCATTTGGCCAGCGCCTATACCTAATGTTTTATTATTCTTAGCAAAAACGATAGCATTTGATTTAACATATTTAGCAACAACCCATGCAAAATATAAATCAGATAATTCTTTTTTTGTAGGAATTTTTTTTGAAACCACTTTATATTTTTCTTGATTGTCATCCATTGATGAGTCAACTTCTTGTATCAATACTCCATCACTAATATTTTTTATTTGGCTTGATGCATTATTTTCCAATTTTTTATAACTATTATATTCTATAATACGAATATTCTTTTTTGTTTTTGCATACTCTAATGACTTTTTTGAAAACTCTGGCGCTATTATTAATTCAACAAATTGTCTTTCTAAAATATTTTTTATTAATTCGTCATCTACAATTTTATTAAATGCTATTACACCACCAAATGCAGAAACCGGATCGGTTTCATATGCATTAATATACGCTTCCTTCAAAGTAATATTACTTGATACACCGCATGGATTTGCATGCTTAACTATTACGCATGATGGTTTTTCGTAGTTTAATACACATGACAATGCTGCATCACCATCAACAATATTATTATAAGATAATTCTTTTCCCTGATATATTTTTGAATTTACAATACTTATTTGTCTTTGTCCAAAATCTTGGTACAAAGAAGCTTTCTGATGAGGGTTTTCACCATATCGTAAATCTTTAATTTTTTTGAATGAATAGAATTTTGGAAAATTTTCATTGCTAATTTTTTCTCCTAAATAATTAGCAATACAAATATCATAATGAGCAACACATTGAAAAGCTTTTAAGGACATTTCTTTATATAAATCCTTGTTTATTAATTTATTACTATCATAGATTTTAATAAATTTTTTATAATCATCAGGATTTGTGATAACACAGCAATTCTTATAGTTTTTTGCAGCAGCACGAACCATTGCAGGTCCGCCAATATCAATATTTTCTATTGCTTCTTCAAAACTTACATTAGCTTTATTAATTGTACTTTCAAATGGATAAAAATTTACAATTAAAACGTCAATTCTTCGTATATTTAGTTCATTTAATATTTTATTATCAGATTTTCTTGCCAAAAGACCAGCATGAATATTAGGATGTAGTGTTTTAACTCTACCATTCATAATCTCAGGAAATTTTGTTACTTCAGAAATTGATATTACCGGTATATTTAATTCTTCTAATTTTTTATGTGTTCCACCTGTGGAAATAATTTCAAAATTATTTTTAATTAAAAACTTTGCTATTTCTTCTAACTTAGATTTATCAGAAACGCTTATAAGTGCAAATTTTTTATTTGTGCTCAAAATCTAGTACCTATTTATGTAATATTATACTGCTTCATTTTTTTCCTTAAAGTACCTCTACTTAAACCAAGTATCTCTGAAGCTTTAGACTGATTGCCTTTGCAATATTTAATTGTCTCTTCAATTAATGGCTTTTCGACCTCTCCAACTACTAAACCATATATATTATTTATTGGAAAACCATCAGTTTTTTTAAAATACTCTTTCATTGATTGTCTTACAAATTCTCTAAGTAATTTATTTGACTTATCTTGATCCATTTTCTTTTTTAAATTTATTTTCTAAATAATTTATACTAAAACCACCTTTTTGAAATTCAGGATCCACAATTAATTTTTTTTGAAGATCAATATTAGTCTCAATTCCGTCTATAACAATTTCGTTTAAAGCGTTACTCATTCTTCTGATGGCAGCATTCCTATTATTACCATATGATATTAGCTTACCTATCATTGAATCATAATTTGGGGGAACTGTATAACCATTATATATATGAGTATCCATCCTTACTCCAGGTCCACCTGGAGCATGAAATTGCTCTATTTTTCCAGGACATGGAATAAAAGTTTTTGAATTTTCAGCATTTATTCTACACTCTATTGCATGGCCTTTTATTTCTACTTGCTCTTGTGAATAACCAATTTTTTCCCCTGAAGCTATCAATAATTGCTGCCTAACAATATCAATACCTGTAATCATTTCTGTTACTGGATGCTCTACCTGAATTCTTGTATTCATTTCAATAAAATAAAATTCATCATTTTGATATAAAAACTCAAATGTTCCTGCGCCAATGTAGTTTATTTTCTTACATGCGCTAACAACCAATTTCATCATTTTTTTTCTGACCACGGCCGATACACCAATAGCAGGTGCTTCCTCGATAACTTTTTGGTGCTTTCTTTGCATTGAACAATCTCTTTCACCTAAACATATAGAATTACCAAAATTATCACAAAGAACTTGAAATTCTATATGTCTTGGAGTTTCTAAAAATTTTTCTATAAAAACTGTATCATTGCCAAATGCTAATTTGGCTTCATTTTTTGTTAGCTTTATAGCTTCTTCGAGGTTTTGTTCGTGCTCTACTACTCGCATTCCGCGACCACCACCACCATGTGATGCTTTAATCAATACGGGATAACCTACAGATTTAGCTATTTTTTTATTTTCTTTATTGTCTTTAGATACTGGTCCTTTAGAGCCAGGTATTCCTGTAATACCTACATCATTCATAGCTTTTTTCGCTAAGATTTTATCCCCCATTAATCTTATTGTTTCAGATTTTGGACCAACAAATATAAAATCTGATTTTATAACCTGTTCTGCAAAATCAGCATTTTCTGATAAGAAACCAAACCCAGGATGAATAGCATCAGAATTTGTAATTTCTGCTGCACTAATAATAGATGACGACGATAAATAACTTTCTTTAGAGTCAGCTGGGCCTATGCATACAGACTCATCAGCTAATTTTACATGCATTAAATTTCTATCCACTTCTGAATGAACTGCTACAGTTTTAATTCCCAGATCCTTGCATGCTCTTAAAATACGTAATGCTATTTCGCCTCTATTTGCTATCAATAACTTTTTAATCATTTTCTACTCTACTATGAATAAAACTTGATTAAATTCTACGGGTTGAGCATTTTCTACAAGAATAGATTTTATGACGCCTGATTTATCAGCTTCAATTTGATTTAGCATTTTCATTGCCTCTATAATACAAAGAGTATCTCCGATCTTTACATTATCTCCAACGCTTACAAATGGCTTGGACCCAGGTACAGCTGCTTCGTAAAAAGTTCCAACCATCGGTGATTTTATTTCATGACCAGATACTCGTAAAATTTCCTCCGAACCTGCAGAGTCTAGATTACTAACTTTGTTTTGACTCTGTGTAGTGCTATTTGAATTTATATTATCTGGTATTGGGTTTGTGGTATTTACAGCTATATTACTTGATGTCTTGCTAAGGCGAATCGATTCTTCACCCTCTATAATTTCCATTTCTTCTAAATCTGATTCCTCAAGCATCTCCATTAATTTTTTTACTTTTCTTATATCCACAATTATTTTCCTTTATCAATAATATTTAAAGCTGACATTAAGGCTAGTTCATATCCGTAAATTCCATGTCCTGAAATTACTCCGATAGCTATATCAGACAAATAAGACTGCTTTCTAAAGTCTTCTCTAGCAAAAACATTAGAAATGTGAATTTCAATAAAAGGTATTGAAACTCCTAATAATGCATCTCTTAATGCAATACTTGTATGCGTAAAAGCTCCAGGGTTAAATATAATAAAATCTATTTTTTCTTTTGACGCTATATGTATAGTATCAATTAATTCTGATTCAGAATTAAATTGCTGATGATTTAAAGTCACATCTATTTTTTTTGCTACTTTATCTAGGTTATCTGAAATATCTTTCAAAGAGTCATGCCCATATATTTCAGGCTCGCGCTCACCCAAAAGGTTAAGGTTCGGCCCATTAAGAATAAGGATTGTACTCATAATTTCTTCTAAATTCGTCTAATTTCGGTTATCTTCTTTAAAATAACATGATATTTGTTTTAAATCAATGATTTTTTAATTCTTGCAAATGTAACTTGAATTCTAATGGCCCCATATATCCTTGAATTCCATATGCTTTAATTTCATCTCCATGAATATCAAAAAATTTGTACGCTGGTGGTCCTATAACTTTTAAATATTTCAATATCTCAACGTCTTCTTTTTTATTATTTGTAACGTCTACTTTAAGTAAATTTAAATCTTTTAGTAAACTTTCTACCTCAGTATTACTAAAAGTTTTTTGCTCCATCAACTTGCATTCAACACACCAGTCTGCGTACACGTCAACTAGAGTTATCTTATCATTATCTAATCTTAAATACCTCTTAAGATCTTTAACATTTTCAACTTTTTTAAAAATTAAATTAGATTCTTGGCTACTGAATTTTAAAATTGGCACTAATCTATCAATAAATGTAAGTGCAACAAATAATAGCAAAACTCCTATAAAATAATTAATATATTTCATCCATTTACCTGTTTTTGGCACATATTTACCAATAAATGTTCCATAGACTAATAATGGAATACTCATTCCTAGCCCTAAGCTAAAGAAAAGTATACCTGTTACTAATGAACCAGGATTTTCTGCAGTAACATATAAAAAAATTCCAGCTAATGGAGGCGCAACACATGGCCCAACAATTAATGCAGACACAAAACCCATCACAAAAGAACTACTATATTTCCCAGTGTTCGTTTTATCGCTAAAAGATATTGCCCATCCTTGTATGTTTCTAGGAATTCTAATTTCATAAAACCCAAACATAGAAAAAGAAAGCGCTATAAGAATAAAAATAAATATTAATAAATAAATAGGTTTTTGAAACACGCTTTGTATATTGTAAATACTTGCTGCATAACCTAAAAATAAACCCATTAATAAGTAAACAAAAGTTAAGCCTAGAACATAATAAAAAGATAATAAAAAAGAGTTTTTAGTGTTTATTGCATTAGATTTCAAAATTACACCAGATAATATAGGAATCATTGGAAGAATACATGGTGTGAAAGAAAGCAATAATCCAAAACCAATAAATAATAAAATATTTATAAAAATATTATTTGATAATATTTTTTCAAAAATATAATCAGGCTCAGATACTTTAATTTTAACAAAATCCTTTTTTTTACTTAAGTAAGACGAAATTAATTCTTTTTTCATTGGGGGGTAACATAATCCCTTATTTGCGCAACCTTGGTAATGAACCACTAGAGAATATATATTTCCTGGATAATTTACAGAAATTATAAAATCTGAGTCATATATTTCACTTATGCCAAAAAATTCATCTTCTTTAGTTTTTGACGCTGGAGTACTAAAATCATAAAATTCTTTATCATTAATAAATAATTTTATCTTATCTTTGTATAAATAATAACCATTATGAATTTTATAATTAATTATTATTAATTCTTTATTTTTTTGAAATAAAGACACTTTAAACGCATCATCTATTTTTAAAAAAGTTTTAGTATTTTTATTGATAGAACTAAAAATGTTATCTGAATAAGAGTTGTTAGATATTAGACATAAAACCAAAAAAAATAAAAAATTGAAAAAAAAATATTTTAGTTTCATATTAATATACTAATTTTATATAATTACCAGGTATTGGTTCTCCTGATGGGTACATATTATTAAGGACTCTAAGTCTATTTTCTGCATGTGTACTGAAAGAACTTTTTGCAGACAGGCCTCTAAAGGTATCTCCTTTTTTAACTTTATACATTTTTATCTTTTTTGACTGCCCCAGCTCCTTCTCTTCTGTTTTTAGTTTTCTTATACTTCTAATAGTTTTATCAAAATCATCAATGTATTTTTCAAAATCAGATTCTGATTTAGTAGTTGCAATAAATTGAAACGCCTCTTTTTTATTTTTATATAATATAGCTACTCTACATTTATGACTTTTTCCAAAAGAAGTATCAAGCTCTACATTTGCTGCATACCCGTTATAATCTGGTGTAATTATATTTTTACCCCCAGTTACATGTTTGCCATAAAGTCTTTTTACTAATTCTTCTGCAGAAATTTTTCTATTTAAATCTCTCATAGATAATTCTATTAATGTTTCTCTATTCTTTGAAGTTGACAATACAGTAGTTGGCAAATTTTCTATTTTCCAATCTTTTGGAAATTTAACTGTAAAATCTAGATCTGCATGATAAAAACTTGAGCCTCTTGCTGAACCTTGCCCGTCACCAGGTCCAAAAGGCATTCCATCAATAATTCTTAAATATTTTTCTTTATTTTCATCTATAGTTTTTTCACTAAAATTATCTTTTACAGCTTTTATAACTTCCTGCAGTCTTTTATCATTATTAGGATGTGTAGAAAATACTCCATGATATGCATAAGGTTCTCTATTCTCTTCTTTGGCTAGAACTTTATCAAACTCTTCTTGGTTTTTAAGAACAGCTATAACATTTATTAAAGCGTCAGGATCATACCCAAGGTTTCCTAAATACTCAGCTCCTACTCTATCGGCTTCTAACTCAGCCTCTCTTCCAAATCCTCTTAATATGGCTGCTGTAGCTAATTGACTTATATTTGCTAGTTGCCTACTACCAATTAATATTGAAAATACGGTTGAAAAAATATTTGTAACTTGATTTTTAGAATACTGTTTTACACCATGTCTCGCTGTAATGTGCCCAAGCTCATGGCCTAAAACACCACATAACTCTGCCTCACTTCCTAAATAAGCCATCATACCCCTAGTTATATAAATATAGCCTCCAGGTATAGCAAAAGCATTGACGTGCGGGCTATCTAAAACTGTAAAATGATAAATTAACTCCTTTCTATGGCTAACCGAAGCTAATTTTTCACCCAATGAAGTTACGTATTTTACCAATTCAGGGTTTATGTAAGGCCTATAAGCTTTCATCACTTCGATATGAGAAGTTCTTCCTAATTCTGCTTCCTCATCTTCAGATAAAAGCATTAGATCCGTTTCACCAGTTACTGGATTAGTTGCACAGGAGGGCAATATTCCAGATAATGAAAATAAAGTTGAAGCTTTTAAAAATCCGCGTCTATCCATAAGCTAATATTGCCGAAAAAAACAATGAATATAAAGCAGAATTAGATAAAATTTATGTTTTGCTATATCTCTTTTTAAACTTATCTACCTGACCTGCGGTATCTAATATCTTTTGCTTTCCAGTATAAAAAGGATGACATTGAGAACATACGTCTATAGAAAGAACCGAGTCTTTATATGTAGATTTTGTTATAAATTTGTTACCACAACTACAAACAACCTCTATTTCATTATATTTTGGATGAATATTTTTTTGCATAATATCTTTATTGTAAATTAAGAGAGTGAATAATACCTAAAGAACTAAATACCTACAAGTAATATCGTCTATAAGACAATAATAATATAATGAATTGGTAGGTATTTTTACCATAGTTAGCCTATTATTTGGTAATAAATTTTAATATATCTATATAAATTACTGTTTTTAAGGATATTTTTTATATCCACAAAAATTGTGGATAAGTCTGTGCAAAAAACTTAGTTTTTTAATCACACGGCAAACATTCTTTAATAATTACTAAATTGTTCATTTTTTGTACAATATAACTTATTGATTTTATTAAATAAAAATTAATAATTTTTAACGCTAATTTATTTTTAATAAATTTATAAAAGAAGTTGACAAAAAAATAACTGTGAATAAATAACCTTATTCCATGCTAGATTTAGAAGAAAATTAAAAAAATCAATAAAAATTTACATTATTTATATAAAAAATAGCTAGTATTTTAATATTATTTCCTTAATTTCTTTTTTAAACAAATTCAAAGCTTTACCACGATGGCTAATTGTATTTTTTTCATCTTCTGAGAGCTCAGCAGCGGTGCAATTTAGCGTTGGTAAAAAGAATAATGGATCGTAACCAAATCCATTATCACCTATTTCCTTGCTTCCAATAACACCCTCCCATGTTGCATTAAATATTTTTGGCATTGAACAATCATGTTTACTTAAAAAAACTATTGCGCAATGATATCTTGCGTTTCTTCTTTCAAAAGGAACATTTGAAAGTTCCTTTAGTAATAATTTATTGTTTGCATAATCATCGCAATTATCACCTGCATATCTAGCTGAATAAATACCTGGTCTTCCTGATAAAGCATCGACTTCAATCCCTGAATCATCTGCAATTGATGGTATACCTGAAAATAAACAAGCATTTCTTGCTTTTAATATAGCATTTTCTACAAATGTTAAACCAGTCTCAGCTGCTTCAGTAATATTGAGCTCAGACTGGGATATGAATTTCACATCCTCGCGGCCTAAGATTTTATTAAATTCATTAATTTTATGCTGATTATTTGAGGCAATAACAATTTTATTCATACACTATTTAGAGCATTTTTTTGAATCTCAATAATAGATCTTATACCTTCAGTAGCCAAAGATATCATTTGATTTAATTCATCCTGCGAAAAAAAACCAGCTTCAGCAGTTCCCTGAATCTCAATAAAATTTCCATCTTCATTCATCACAAAATTCATATCTGTTTCAGCGTTTGAATCTTCTTCGTAATCAAGATCTAGAACAATTTCATTATTAACTTTACCTAACGAAACAGACCCAGTAAAAGACTTAATTGCATCAGCCGAACTAAAATCTTCGCTATCTAAATTTCTGACGGCTAAATAAAGCGCTACAAAGCCCCCAGTAATTGACGCAGTTCTGGTTCCGCCATCAGCCTGAATTACATCGCAATCAATTGTTATTGTTCTTTCGCCAATTTTGTCCAAATTTACTGCAGACCTTAAAGATCTCCCAATTAATCTTTGAATTTCCATGGTTCTACCACTCTGTCTATTTTTTGCCTCTCTTCTCATCCTTTCATTGGTTGATCTTGGAAGCATTCCATATTCAGCTGTAACCCAACCAGTACTTTGCCCCTTAAGAAATCTTGGAACATTATTATCAACTGTGGCATTACAAATAACTTTTGTTTTACCAAACTCGACTAATACCGATCCTTCTGGGTGAGAAATATAATCCTTAGTAATCCTTATATCCCTTAGTTGGTTAGGCTTTCTTCCATTTTTTCTCATATTAAATATTCCAAGTTATTAAATAAATAAAATAAATTTGCTTATTTCCTATTTTTATGAAGAATTACAATCTCGACATAATAACATAGCATTAATTGTATTGGAGTATATTAATATGAAAGTAGCAATCCTTACGACCGGGGGCACATTTGACAAAGTTTATTTTGATGCCAATAGTGAATATAGTATTGGCGAACCTTGTATATCATCTATACTTGATGAAGGAAACGTTACTTCTGACTACCGAGTACAATCAATTTTAAAAAAAGATAGTTTAGATATAACCCAAGAAGAAAGGGAAATAATAAAAAATGCTGTAAAAAATTGCGAAGAAGATAAAATTATAATTACTCATGGAACTGACACGATGATAGAAACAGCAAAGTGCTTAGAAAACATTGAAAATAAAACTATAGTTCTTACAGGCTCTATGCAACCAGCAAGATTTAGAAAAACAGATGCTATATTTAATTCTGGATTTGCATATGCTGCTGCTGTAAGTTTAGAAAATGGTGTTTATATTGCAATGAGTGGAAGAGTATTTCGATCTGATAATGTCAGAAAAAATATAGATTTAGGAAAATTTGAAAATAAAACGTAACTAAAAAACAATGAAAATTCTAAAAAAATTATTACTTATAGTATTGATCCTTACATCTACAACATTATTTGCAAACACATCTAATTTATTCAGTGCTGGTGTTCCTTCCTTAGCTCCAATGTTAGAAAATGTTACGCCTGCAGTTGTAAATATTTATACTATTAGAGAAGCTGAAGAAAAAAACCAATACATTGATGATCCTTTTCTTAGAAAATTTTTTAATATTCCAGGTCAACAACAATCTAAAAAGAAAAACAGAGCTGGGCTAGGCTCTGGCGTTATCATAGACAGTAAAAAAGGCTATATTATTACTAACAATCATGTAATTGCAAAAGCTAAAGATATTAAAGTTAAACTGCAGGATGGTAGAGAATTTAAAGCTAGTTTAGTAGGGACAGACCCTGCATCTGATATTGCCATAATAAAAATTACACCAGATAACCTTCAATCATTAAAATTTGCAAATTCTGAAAAATCTAGAGTTGGGGATTTTGTCGTAGCTATTGGGAATCCATTTGGTATTGGCCAAACAGTAACTTCTGGAATAATAAGCGCCTTAGGAAGGTCTGGTTTAGGAATTGAGGCTTATGAAAATTTCATACAAACAGATGCATCTATAAATCCTGGCAACTCTGGTGGAGCATTAGTTAATTTAAAAGGAGAGATTGTAGGTATTAATACTGCGATAATAGGATCTAGAGGAAGCTCAGGAAGTGTTGGGATAGGTTTAGCTATACCAATAAATATGGCTCTAGATATTACCGATCAATTAATTAAATACGGTAAAGTAAAAAGAGGTTATCTTGGCGTCGCCGCACAAGATCTAACCAAAGACTTATCAAAAGCATTTGGGATAAATACAGAAAAAGGAGCAATAGTTACCCAAGTACAAAAAAATTCTCCTGCTGATAAAGCAGGTATACAAATTGGTGATGTAATAACAAAATTAAATAACAAAAAAATTGAAAATGCTGCTTCAATGAGAAATAAAATTGGCCTTCTGAAAATTAATACCAATATTCTTATGGAAGTAAATAGAAAAGGAAAAATACTTAAAATTAAAGTAAAAATAGTTGAACCAAAAATATCAGATAAAACTGGCATTAAAATAAATCCTAGGTTGCAAGGAATGGTTTTTAGTGAAATTTTAGAGAATATGCCAGAATATGGGAAAATTAGTGGTATAAAAGTTACTAAAATAAAAAAAGATAGCCCAGCATACTCAGTGGGCATTAGAGTCAATGATATAATATTATCAATAAATAATATTCCTGTTCAAAAAATTAAAGATTTAGAAATTATTGCTGGGAAAAACGATTCTGGAATAGTACTTCATGTTCAAAGAAAAAATAGAACTGCCTTTCTCTTAATAAACTAAAATTTTCAACCGCCGGTTATTGTTGGGAAAAAAGCAATTTCATCTTTTTCTACTACAATAGAATCTAAGCTAGCATGCTCATAGTTTTTAGCTGAATAAATCTGATAATCAAATTTATCTAGCTTAAGTTTTAAAAAAATATCTCTAATTGAAGACTTGTTTTCTGTTAATTCTATATACTCTTCTTTTTTACCTAAGTCTTCTGATAATCTTGCTAAGTAAATTACTTTTATATTCATATTTTTGTTACACTATAAAAAAATAAAATTTATTAAAATGAAAAAAAACCTTACGCATTTTACTAAAACTGGAGATGCCCAAATGGTTGATATTAAAGATAAGGATATCACGAATAGAATAGCTGTTGCTAGCGGCAAAATCTTCATGTCCGTAATTTCTATTAACAAAATTAAAGATGGAACACATAAAAAAGGAGACGTGCTTGGAATCGCACGAATTGCTGCAATTACATCATCAAAAAAAACATCTGAACTAATACCGCTTTGTCATAATATAAACTTATCTTCAGTTAAAGTTATTTTTAAAATTAATTCTACAAAAAAGTTTGTATCATGCGAAGCAATTGTTGAAACAACTGGACAAACAGGTGTGGAGATGGAAGCTCTTACCGCTGTACAAATAGGACTGTTAACAATATACGATATGTGTAAATCTATCGATAGAGGAATGATTATAGGTGATATTATGCTTGAATCTAAGAAAGGTGGCGCCTCTGGTGAATGGAAAAGATCAAAAAAATAATTTTTCTTATAACTTAATTAGCTGTCATAAAAATAATGGCAGACATAATTTAACACATATTAAAATGAATGTTTCTGTTATTAAAACGAAATCAATAAATAATATAACAATTGATAAATATTACTGGAAAAATATTTATGATAATATTGCATCTTCAAAACCAGTTAAATCGGTTATAATAAAATGACGGAGGAACTTTCCTAATGCGTACTGTAAATTGTTTAATGCTTAATAAAGAGTTGGGAGGTTTAGATAGACCTACATATCCTGGAGAATTAGGTAAAAAAATTTTTGAAAATATTTCGAAAGAAGCATGGGCTCTTTGGGTGAAGCATATGACCATGCTTATTAATGAAAATAGACTGACACCTATGGAACCAAAAGCTAGAACTTTTTTAGAAGAAGAAATGGAAAAATTTTTATTTGGCAGAGGTTCAGAGCTCCCTAAGGAATTTAAACCAAAATAAATTAATTTAGAAATAAAAAAAACTCACTGAATATTTATAATAAATACCATTATTCGAATATAATGAATATCTAATATATTTCATATTGATGAAAAAATATAAAAAAATTTATCATTAAAAACATAACTTCATCTATTAATACATTAGTGTATACTCACTTTTTTCATAATGAATTATAAATGAATAACGGCTTGGTAGCTCAGTTGGTAGAGCAGTGGACTGAAAATCCTCGTGTCGGCAGTTCAATTCTGCCCCGAGCCACCATTTATAATATTCTATTAAAAAAAATCTTTAGCATATCTAACTTTTATGCTATTCATATTAAACTACTCTATAAGAAAAATTTGTTAATTTAGCAAATTTTTCCATATATTATATAAAGTACTTTATGAGGTTTTTAAAAATGAAAGATAAAGTAAAATCTATTGAATTAGAGTCTGCGCAAGAATTACTAAGTAACCCAGAACCATGGGAAAGCTGGGAATCAAAACTAGTAATCTATAGTATCCTAATTGCCATTATTGGTTTAATTATTCTCGGTATTTTAATAAACTTGTTAGTATTATGAAGACAATACTAGTAATAAATACAGAATTACAAATTAGCCATAATAATAATTATTGGTTTGCGAAAAATAATTTCTTGAAATTGAAAGCAAAAGAGATTACTGATCTAGATGATAAAATTAAAATAACGCTAACTAATTTACTAATAAAAGAAAAAGGAAAAAAAATAAAAGTTAATATGGTTTATGATTTTTCCACATTCCCGAAGTGGCTTCATCAATATCATTCACACTATTTCAACAGAATATTAATTTTTGATATATGAATATGGAAAATATTAATAGAAAATGGTCAGATGGCATGCTGCGAACAGAAGACTGGTGGGCAGTCTGGTTAGGTTTAATAATGTTTTTTGCAGGACTTTTTACTATCTGGGATATTGACCTAGTAGGATGGATGACAAAAGTAAAAACTTGGGAATGGACTGATCTTATGTCTAATTTTTCATGGGCAAAGTTGCTTAAACCATCTACAAAATACTATGCGCAATTACATCCTCTAGTTTCATTATTTTTCACTTATTTTATTTTTACATTTATTACATGCATTGGTGCTTACTTTCAAAAACTTGATGTAAAAAAATTCTTTTTTGGGTTCACCATTATATTTTTTATTACATGGCTATGCTGGATTGTAGGTCATGAAGCACACTTCAAATCTGTTGATGCCATTGTAAAAGGAAAAAATTATTTTGAAAAATATAATTTAACATGGGGGTTACAATTGGGTGGTGGTTTTTCTTATATGCTAGCTTTAGCTATTGGATTAATAATAGGAAATTTTTTTAAAAATTTGGCAAAGTTTTTACGAGAATCAGCAAAACCAGAATGGTTTATTAAAACAGCAATTGTTTATCTTGGAATAAAGCTTGGCTTAATGTCTATGAGAGCAACAGGTTTTGCAATAGATCTAGCTCTAACTGGTGCAGCCGCAGTTTTTGTAGCATATCTTTTATTTTGGCCAATTATATATTTTATATCGCGAAGATTATTTAAGCTTAGTCGAGACGCCGCAGCAGTTCTGTCATCTGGTATTTCAATATGTGGAGTTTCTGCAGCAATTGCAACAGCTGGCGCAATTCGTGCAAAACCCATTTTGCCTATAGCCCTTTCGATGTTAATAGTAATATTTGCAATGCTTGAATTAGTGGTATTGCCAGGTTTTTATGCAGCTGTTGCACCTAATGAGCCAATAGTAAATGGTGCTGCTATGGGCATGACTGTTAAAACAGATGGCGCAGATGCGGCTGCAGGAGCAATATTAGATGAAATAATGGTTAGCCAACATCTAAAAGAAACAGGAGAACAATGGCAAGAGGATTGGATACTTGCTGCTGCCGTATTAACTAAAATATGGATAGATGTCTTTATTGGTGTTTGGGCGTTTATATTGGCTTTAATATGGATGTACAAAGTTGAAAAAAGGTCGGTTGGAAGTAATGTGCCTTTATCAGAAATTTGGTTTCGCTTTCCAAAATTTGTGATTGGTTATTTTATAACCTGGTTTTTTTATTTATTAATTATTATTTTAGCGCCAGATGTAAAAGATGCTGCGTCAGTTGGAGCTAATGTTGTTCAAAGCCCTATGAGAAAAATGATGTTTATGCTTACTTTCGTTAGCATCGGAGTAATAACTGATTTCAGTAAATTAAAAGGCATGGGTAAACTTGCATTTCTATATGCTATTGGTTTATTTGTAGTTATAGCTCCAATAGCTTACGGTGTAGCATACATATTTCACCATGGTATGGTTCCTCCACTTGTGAAATAGAATACATAGTATTCTTAACTACAAATTCCTATCGTTTCACCAAAAACATTTTTATTTAATATACTAACTATATTTTTTTAAAGTAAAAATTAAAATTAAAGTTGACAATATCATGCTGAAAGAAACAAAAATAAAGCCAGCCTCAATGTTTACTAAACTTGTTACTATGCCTAATCCTAATGCTCCTGTAGCATAACCGGTATCCCTCCAAAATCTATATATACCAATTGCAGAAGCTCTCCAACTATCATCACAATTATCATTAACAGCAGAGCTTATTGACGGATATAAAAGAGCCATACCCAAACCAAGAAAAAAACTACACGTCATCCACCAACTAAATTCAAGACTTAATAAACATAATGGAAGTACAATAGAACAAATTAACATTCCTGATATAATTAATAAGTTTCTTCCCACATAATCAGAATACAAACCCGTGAAAATTTGAAAAATCCCCCAAGTAAAAGTATATGTACCAACTATGTAACTAATTTCAATTAAAGTTACACCGTTATTAAACAAATAAACAGGGAAGAAGATCCATATACAAGTATCAACAAATTTTTCAATGTGTCCTGCCTGAGAATAAGCAAATAATTTTTTATTTGTCCATGTTACATATAAAAAAACGTTTTTTGGATTTTTACCAAATGCTATGTTTGCATAGCTTTTTGTTTCTTTAACCAAAAATATACAATATAAAGTAGCTATTAAAATAAATATTATACTAAAAAGAAATAAAGCTATTTTTACTGTAAGTAAAGATGTCATATAACTAACTAAAATACCTCCAATAGCAACACCAAAATATCCAGAAAATTCATTTAACCCAACAATAAATCCTCTATTCTCATTTTTTGTAATATCTACACTTGAAATTTGTGTCACTGACCAGGTTAGCCCTTGATTAATGCCAATAATAAATGTGGCTAAAATTATGTAATACCAATTTGTAGCAAAATAAATTATAAAAGGAACTGGAAATGCTACTAACCAACCTAATAATAGAACAGTTTTTCTATTATATTTATCAGCAAAAACACCAGCATAATAATTAGCAATTCCCTTAATGATCCCAAAAGCAATAATAAAAGTAGATAAAAATATAAATGAATTTTTAGGGACTAAAAAAACACTTTCTGATAATGCTGGAATAGCAGTTCTAAATAACCCAAGCAAAATACCAACAAACAGTACCTGTAATAATAGGTTTACCAAAGCTGTATATTTTTTTTCTGTTATCATATATATCAAATAAATAACTAATGTAGGAATAGAGTAGATGAAATGGGGCGTAATAGAAACGTTTTTTTTAGATATGGATGGAACATTACTTGATCTAGCATATGACAACTATTTTTGGCATGAGCATATTCCAAATTTATATTCTAAAATAGAAAAAACAACATTTGCAGAAGCAAAAATAATACTTGAAGGCATGTATATGGAGAAAAAAAGTACTATTGAATGGTACAGCATAAATTACTGGAGTAATATTTTGAACATTAATTTAAAATCAGAAATATTAAATACCAAAGACAAAATTTCAGTGCTTCCTAACACAATAGAATTCCTTAAAACTCTAAAAAAAAATCAGATTAATACAGTTCTAATAACTAATTGCCCAAGAGAAATGCTAAATATTAAAATTACACAGTCTAAATTATGGGGGTATTTTAATAAAATAATTTCATCTCATGATTATGGGTATGCCAAAGAGACGGAAAATTTTTGGAATATATTAAATAAAAATATAATTTATAATAAAGAAAAAACATTCTTTATTGATGATAATGAAAATGTTTTAAAATTTGCTGAAAAAAATGGTATTAAAAATCTTATCTCGATAAATTATCCGGATTCAAAAAAAGAAAAACAAATAGTAGAAAATTATACTTCAATAAATAACGTTTCTTGCTTTTCAAAAAAATTTATTCGTTAGTTTTTAAACAATTTTTAGCTAGCTTTAACAGAAACTTTCTTAGCTTTTTCCAGTCTGTTTCAGTTACAATAAATCCTACACATTTTCTTGACCCACATTTACAAATGTGATCTCTAAAATCATCTTTATCAAAAGTAAAACCATAATCATATGTCAATTCTTCACCTTTCTTAATATCTTTATACGATCTTATCCAAATTTTATTATCAATTATATCGGTATCACAATTAGAATTACATGAATGATTCATTAATCTAGCTTTGTTATAATTTACATTGCCGTTAATATCATATTTATTATTTAATGTGAAAATATATACTTGCCCTTCATCTTTATTTTTTTGAGATTTTTTTAGTTGTATATCAGATATTTTCTCTGATTGTGCTTTTGTTATTTTTTCACCAACGTACTCAACAATATTTGTTTCGGCTTTTATGTTGCAATTAGCAAATAACCCTTTTCCATGTAATTTTGAATTTTTTATTGTGTAAAGTTTTTTCATAATATTAATTGATTAAATTTGTACAGATGTATCCCATGCAAAAGTGCAATCTAATTCAGATCTTACTTTACATAGTCCATCCACCCCTTGCTCCAATATAACAGACAAAGGGGTCTCATTATCAAATCTCCTATGTTGTGTTTTTAACCATTTTTCTGACATATTTTCATTTCTTGGAAATGAAGTTCGTAGTGCATCAGATATTCCTACTATATGACTTAGCCTTTTTATAATTAGATCATCCTTTGGAAAAGCTTTTAGAGATCTGAATTTATCTAGCTGTCTTTTCTTAGTTTGAGTTGGAAGTCCTATAACTAAAACCATTTGCTGGGTTGTAAGGTTCCAAGTATCTAAAATCCTCATAACAGTTTCTGTTATGTACATAAATTCTTTATCCGTATAATTAGTCATAATTTATCAAAAATTATTTTATGTTACTTTATATCTTAATAATGAAATTATCAATGATATTGAAAAAATTAAAATTATATATTCTATTAATGATAAAATATCATAAATTATGCTAAATCTAATAAAAAAAATATTTAAAAAAGCACCAGAGAATATTGATCCAATAAGTGATATTAACATCGCTTGTGCAATAATTTTAATAGAAGTTAGCTATGCTGACTTTAAAATTAGTGAAATTGAAATTAGATCTATAGTCAATCTAATTGAAAAAGAATATAATTTAGACAAAGAAAAAGCTAAATGGGTAACTGCTGAAGCACAAGAATTACATAAGAACATTAATTGTCTTAGAAAGTACATTAAATTAATTAACGATAAATTTACTAATACACAGAAAAAAACAATACTTAATATGGCTTGGAAAATAGCAAGAGTTGATAATATTATTGATAAACATGAAGAACACAGAATTAGAAAAATATCAGAATTACTGCATTTAAGTCATACTGATTTTATTAAGGCAAAAATTAAAACAAAATAATTAATCTTTCTTAAAACGATATAAAGCTATTTCCCCAAAAAAATTAGGAAATATTTTAAGTAGAAAATTAGTGGAATAATTATTATTTAAAACTTTCTTATCTAAAATAATAATTTCTAAATCTCCACAAAGTTTTTCAAAATCATTAAAAGTACACAAATGAATATTTGGGGTATCAAACCAATTATTTGGCAATGAATTTGATACTGGCATACGTCCAAGAAAACCAAGTTGAAACCTGTTTTTCCAAAATCCCATATTGGGGAAAGTTACAATACCTTCTCTTGCAACCCTTAACATTTCTAAAATTATATGATTTGGGTTCTTGTTTTCTTGAAGTGCTTGAGTCATAACTGCGTAATCAAAAAAGTTACTATTAAAATATTTTGCCAAACCAACATTAAAATCTGCTTGTATTACATTAATATTTTTTTTTATAGACTCTTGAACCTTATTAATATCTTTTTCAAATCCATAACCAGAAATATTTTTATTTATTTTTAAATATTCAAGCAAGGTTGAATCACCACAACCTAAATCTAAAACAGTTGAATCTTTTTTTATCCAATCAGATATTATTTTAAAATCTTTTCTTATCATTAGACATTCTCCATAAAATTCTTAAGAACACCCAAATATTGAGGTATTGGCATTAAGAATGCATCATGTCCATGATTTGCTTCAATTTCAGAATAAGAAACACTTTTTCTTGCTCTAACTAATGATTTCACTATTTCATGTGATCTAGATGATGAAAAACGCCAATCACTAGTAAAAGACAAAACAAGGAACCTAGACTTAGTATTTTCTAATGCTTTTGATAAATCTCCTCCATGTTCTTTTGCCGGGTCAAAATAATCTAATGCCTTAGTCATTAATAAATATGTGTTTGCATCAAATCTTTCCACAAATGCTTGTGCTTGATATCTCAAATAACTTTCTACTTGAAAATCTACATCATATCCAAAATGTAATTTTCCCTCTCTTAAATCTCTCCCAAATTTCTGCCTCATAGAATCATCAGACAAATATGTTATATGCCCTAACATTCTTGCGATACTAAGTCCTCTTTTTGGAATAACTCCAAATTTATTGTAATGCCCGTCATGAAATTCTGGGTCGGTAATTATCGACTGTCTTGCTACTTCATTAAATGCAATATTTTGGGCAGAAAGTTTTGCTGCAGCAGCAATTATTATTGAATTTCTTATTTTGTCTGGGTAACTTATTGCCCACTGCAACGCTTGCATACCTCCAAGACTACCTCCAATAACACAAGCCCAAGCATTAATTCCTAAATAATCAGCCAATAATTTTTGGCTATTAACCCAATCATTTACAGTAACTATTGGAAAATCAGGACCATATTCATTACCAGTTTTTTTATCTAATGTGTTTGGCCCAGTTGAGCCCATACAACCACCAAGATTGTTAAGAGAGACTATGAAAAATTTATTAGTATCAAAAGGTTTGTTTGGGCCTATACATACGTCCCACCATCCTGGCTTCTTATCATTAATGTCATGATACCCAGCAGCATGATGATCCCCAGATAAAGCATGACAAATTAGAATTGCATTATTTTTTTCTTTATTTAATTTCCCATACGTTTCATATACCAAACAAAAATTTTCTATAGTTTTCCCACAATCAAGCTCCAGACTCTGCTTTATCTCAACAGAGCTAGGAGAAACAATGCCAACTGAATTTTTATCTAGTTTATTTTGCATAATAAAATCCATAATTTCATATTTGAAATCATTATTATATATAAAGGAAATTTGGCTATGCTTGATAAATTTTTCGCTTTAGCTGTATTTTCCCACCCGCAAGCTGACTTCAAATCGGTGTTTTATGCAATATATACGAATTTAGAAAAATATACAAATAAGCTTATAAAATAATATTAACGATATTTTTAATAAATATAATAAGAACAAGTACAATTATTACTGAAAAATCTATTACACCTATTGATGTAGGCACTAATCTCTTAATAAAAAATAAAATTGGGGTTGATATCTGATAAATTATATCTAATGCTGGATTTCTGTTAGATTGTGAAGATTGAACAAACCAACTAGATAAAGCTAATATTATAAAAATAATTGATAAAACATTAAGAATGCTAAATATAGAACTCTTAATAGAAAATATTATTATAGACTCAATAAAAATGTCTGCTCCTATTAAAGAACCTTGTATAAAAAAATTTAAAAAATGCGATAAAAATATAACGAAAAGACTTGATAACTCAAATTTATTTAGATTAGGAATAAAGAAAAAAAACACTAATATTGGTCTTGATATTTTAATTAATGACTGCGTTATTGGATTATATGCACTCGTACTAAAAAAAGACATTAATAGTCTTAACGTAAAAACAAATATAATAAAAGAAAAAAATATATCTATTAAATTTAACCCTAATTGTGGAAATGAATTTGACATCAAATTTAATCCTTAATTGATAAATCTATAGATTTTATCTTTGCTTCATTGACCGCATCCCTTAAAATTTTAGAAAATGAATTATCCGATAAACTTTTTATGGCTGCTTCTGTTGTACCGCCTTTAGAAGTAACTTCATTACGCATTTTTTTTATATCCTCAATTCCTTTAGATTTTTTTTCAATTAAATCTAAAGTACCAATAGCCATATCCAAAATTACTTTGAACTTCAAACTATCATCAATATTAAAATTTTCACAAGCTTCATACATGGCTTCTATAAAATACATCACATATGCTGGCCCGCTTCCAGTTAAAGCTGTGTAACTATGAAGCTGCTCTTCATCTGTAATTATTATAATGCTTCCAATACAAGAAAATAAACTTTCTATTGATTTTTTTAAATTATTATTAAGATTATTATAATAAAAAATAATTGAAGTGCTTTTTTTGATTTTTGCACATAAATTTGGCATAGCCCTTATTATAGAATTATTTCTATTTATAATGCTTTTTATCGTTTTTACATTTATACCAGCAACTATAGAAATAATGATTTGCTCATCTTTAAAAATATTAATATTTTCTCTTATTGCATTATTTATATCTTTTGGCTTTACCGCTAGAAAAACAATATCGAAATTTTCTTTAGATTGATTATTTCCAGACAAATAGTATTTACAACCTTCTTTTTTAGAATGTAAATTTTCTTTATTATGAAATATATATATATTATCTAAAAAATTATTATTTTTAGATTCCAGTATTCCGTCAATAATTGCAATTGACATATTTCCATAACCAATAAATGCTATTTTCATTTTATTCTTTCACCAAATATTGCTGTACCAATTCTTATAATTGTAGATCCTGCTTCTATAGCTGCATGATAATCTGAACTCATTCCAATTGATAGAGTATCTAATTTATATCCTTTTTTTACAAGGTTATTAAATAAATCCTGAAGCCTTTTAAATGTATTAAATTGATCTTCAAAACTTTCTTGATATTGAGGTATAGCCATTAATCCCCTAATATTAATATTTTGAAGGTTATGTGTAGATTCTAAAAACTCTTCAATATTTTTAATTTCAATGCCAGATTTAGATTCTTCATTATCAATATTTACCTGTATGCAAACATTAAGATTTTTTTCTAACTTATTTCTATAATTATCAATTTTTATAAGAGTTGAAATTTTGTCAGCGCTATGAACCCAATCAAAATTATCCGCAATTAATTTTGCTTTATTACCCTGAATTTTACCAATATAGTGCCAAATAATATCAAAATTTTTTAATTCTAAAATTTTTTTTACAGCTTCTTGTAAATAATTTTCACCAAAGTCCTTTTGCCCAGCATTATAGGCATGCTTAATTTTTTCTACGGATTGTGTTTTACTAACAGCCATTAAAATAACACTATTTTCTTTTCTACTTGAATTTAATTCAGCTTTAATAATATTTTTTTTAATATTTAAAATATTATTTTCAATCTCATTCATAATAAATTGTACTTGATTTAAATACTGGGCCATCTACGCAAACTCTTTTTGAAACAATCTTATTATTATCCTTAATTTTAACAATGCAACCTGCACAACCGCCAACTGCACAAGCCATATGCTCTTCTATACATATTTGACAATCAATTTTATATTTTCGAGCTACTAATGATACAGCCTCTAACATTGGAGTTGGTCCACATGAATATATACAAACTTTATCTAATTGATCTGTATTTAAAGTTTTAATCCAATGTTCAGCAAGCTCATGAATAAAGCCTTTATAACAGCCAGGGTAATCTTGTTGCGAAGCTAATCTTGATACAAATCCCATTGCCTCTATAAAATCTGGAGAAGCTGTTACCTCAGGCAAAAAATCTTTTATCATATATTTTGATGGAAAATATTTAAAAGGAAAAGTTACTTCTGACCCAAAAAATATTATTGGTTTAAAATTACAAAATTCTTTTATTTCGCTAGCAAGAAATATTAACGGAGGTATTCCTACACCACCACCAATTAAAAGTGGAATAGTTTTTTTTTTACTTAATGAAAACCCATTGCCAATAGGTCCCATATAATTCAATGTGTCACCAACTTCAACTAATTTAAGTGAATTAGTGCCATGCCCAAAAGTTTTATACAAAATTTCAATCCATTTTTCTTCTTTTGATGCTCTCATAACTGAAAAAGGTCTTCGCATTAAAGTATTCTCATCACATTTTAAATGAATAAACATTCCGGGTTTTGCATACTGTGAGCATTTTTCACTTTCTAACCTAATTATATGCTGACCACCTTCCATATGCTGATGATTTAAAACTTTAGCATTTTCTATATATATTGATGAATCTTTCAAAATTACTTCCCTAATTAAAATTGGTTAAGTTTAATTATTTTCATAAACAATCTGCCCCTTAAAAATTGTTTTAGCTACAACCATATTAAATTTTTTCCCAATATATGGGTTATTTTTTCCAGAACTTATTATTTTATCTCCTTCTAATTGCCATTCTTCTTTTTTTAATATACATAAATCAGCTTGAGAGTCTTTTTGAATAATTCCAGCTTCTATACCTAAAATTTTAGCAGGATTTATTGTCACTTTTGAAATTGCTGTATTTAAATCTAGAAAATTTAAATTTACTAGTTCCATTAATAATGGAAGTAATAATTCTATAGATGAAATTCCGGGCTGCGTATTATAAAACGGAGCCTGCTTGGCATCTTTATTATGGGGCTGATGATCAGAACAAATTGCTGTCAACGTATTTTCTGATATTGATTTTTGTAAAGCAACCATATCTTCATTAGCTCTAAATGGCGGCATAACATGAAAATCACTATTAAAATTATTAATCGAATTTTCATCGAAAAATAATTGATGTATCGCAACATCTGCAGTTACACGAATTCCTTCTGCTTGAGCATTCCTTATAATCATTAAAGACTCAAGGCAAGATATTCTACATAAATGTAACTTAACTCCTGTTAATTTCATTAATAAGATTGCTTCTGCGACTGCAGCTGATTCAGCGGCAGAAGGAATTCCAGGCAATCCTAATTTTGTTGCAATCTTACCTTCATGAACACAACCATTGTTAGCCAAATAATTGTTTTGAGGTTGATAAAATACTGTTATATCTTGACCAGACGCATATTCCATAGCTCTTCTCAAAACTAAAGAATCCTTTATTGGGTTAAGGCAGTTAGTTAATCCTACAGCACCAGCCTCTTTAAGTTCCATCATAGGACTAAGCCTTTCTCCATCAAGGCCTTTAGTAAGTGCAGCTAAAACCTTAACATTACATAAACCAACACTACTAAAAATTTCTTCCACTAGTTTAATTTGGGCAGGTGTATCTATAACTGGTTGAGTATCTGGCATATAGCAAACTGTTGTAACTCCTGAAGATACAGCTGCATGAGATTCGCTAATTATTGTAGCTTCTTTTTCTAAACCTGGCTCTCTAAATCTAACCGAAAGATCAATTAAACCTGGGCAAACGATACAGTCTTGAGCATCTATTATTATGGGAGAATTTAATTTAGTATTATCTTCATCTATACCAACTACATATCCATTTTTAATATAGATATCATGTTCCCCAGACATCTCTCCACCTGGGTTCACAAGAATTCCTGATTTTATTATTATATCATTCATTATTTCTCCGCTATGGCTGCATTGATAAAGATAAAATTGCCATTCTTACTGCAATACCATTTGACACCTGTTGTAGAATCACAGATCTATCTCCATCTGCAACTTCTGAACTTATCTCTACCCCCCTATTTACAGGTCCTGGATGCATTACAATTCCATTTTTAGCCAAAAGATCTAATCTTCTTGGGGTAAACCCATAAAGATTATAATATTCGTGCTCATTAGGTATAAAGCTTGAATTCATCCTCTCATTTTGCAGTCTCAGCATTATTACTACATTACAATTTTTTATTCCTTCATCCATATTTACATAAGAAGTTGCACCCATATCTTCAATTCCAATTGGTAATAAAGTCTTGGGAGCAATAACTCTTACATCGGGCACTTCAAGAATCCTTAAAGCATGCATTAAAGATCTAGCAACTCTTGAGTGTAATATATCTCCTACAATAGCAACTTTAATTTTTGTAAAATCTGAAAAATACTTTCTGATTGTAAAAATATCAAGCATTGCTTGCGTTGGATGAGCATGTCTACCATCTCCAGCATTTATAACGCTAATATTTTGTAATACATTTTTTGAAATAAATTCTGCCGCCCCTGATGATGGGTGTCTAACTATAAACATATCACAATGCATAGCTTGAAGATTTCTTAAGGTATCTAATAAAGTTTCACCTTTTTTTGTTGCACTATAATCTAAATTTATATTTAAAATATCTGCCGAAAGTCTTTTTGCTGCTAATTCAAAAGTTGTTCTTGTTCTTGTGCTTGATTCAAAAAATAAGTTAACTATTGTTTTTCCTCTCAATAGAGGAACTTTTTTTACTGGTTGGCCAGAAACTCCAGCAAATGATTCTGCTAAATCTAATATATCTAAAATCAATGATTTTGGTAAATACTCAATATCTAAAAAATGACGGAGATGCTGCTGAGATACGATATTTTGTTGGTTTAATTCTTTATTTTTTATGCCCATATCATCTTTTTCATTCACAATATTTACCTCTTATATTATCCCTTATCAATAATTTCTAAAATCATTGGATCAGGACCTAATAATTTAATATTTTTATTATTATCTAATTCTAATTTCTCACCGACAATATCTGCTGAAATTGGTAATTCTTTTCCATTCCTTTCTACAAGCACAACTAAAGTAACTGAAAGCGGCCTTCCAAAATCAAATATTTCGTTTATAGCTGCTCTTGTTGTTCTGCCAGTAAATAGAACATCATCAACTAAAATAACATGCTTATCATCTACTGAAACAGGCATTGCTGTAGGATCAACCCTTGGATTTACTCCAACTTTACTAAAATCATCTCTATAAAAACTTATATTTAAAGAAGCAGCTTTTCCTTCAAAACCAAGAGATTTTTGCAACCAATCAGCAATCCATGCGCCGCCAGTATGCACACCTATTATAATTGGATTTTTGATATTGTTATTTAAAAGATAATCCCTTAGAGAATTCTCAATCTTTAGAAGTAGATCTTGTGTCTGCGTTTTTGAATATTTCATTTTCAAAATAAGATTGTAATATTATTGCGGCTGCAATTCTATCTATTTCTTCCTTATTAATACTTTTTTTTCTACCCACTTTCATTTGGCTGGTTAACTCCGTTTGAGCATAATTAGAAGAATAATCCTCATTATAAAAAATAATATTAACATTCGCATTCTTTTTAAGAATTTTACTAAAATGGGATATTTTCTTATTAATTTTTTGATCAGGGTGAATTTCAGGCAGTCCTATTACAATTCTGTTCACTTCCCACTCTTTTACTAAATCAACTATTTCTTTACAAGTATTTTCATATCCATTATTTTTTATAGTTTTTAATGGCATAGCAATCTTATTTTCTGAATCACCTATAGCAAGCCCGACTCTCTTTTCGCCATAGTCAATTGCAAGAACCTTAATTATTTTCATTTAATACATTCCCAAAACTTTTTACCAAGATCAATATTATGAAATTGATTAATTTCTGCTACACAAGTCGGAGAGGTTATATTAATTTCAGTAATTTTATTTCCTATCATATCGATTCCTGCAAAAAGAATATTTTTTTCATATAAAAAATCTGCAACATCTTGGCATATTTCAATTTCTTCTTTTTTTAAATAATACTTTTCTATAGATCCTCCAGCAGCTGCGCTAGCACGATGATCTTTATCATTTGGTACACGAATTACGGCTTCTTTAATAACTTCGCCATTTACAATAATTATTCTTTTATCTCCAGTTTTAGCTTCTGATATATATTCTTGAGCTAAAATATAATTTTTGCCAAAATCAGTCATGTCCTCAAATATTACATTTAAATTTTTATCATCTTTATCTAAAAAATATATTGATCTACCACCCATAAGATTTAATTGTTTTAAAATAATTCTTTGATGTTTTATTTTAAAATTTTCAATTTGCCTCTTGTCAGAAGTTAATATTGTATCTGGTATATATTTAGGGAAATTAAGCGTAATAAGTTTCTCATTATAATTTCTTAATGAAGAGCCAGAATTTATCACTTTAATATTTTTTTCATCTAACATGTCTAAAATATATGTCATGTAAATATAGGTGCTATTTATAGGTGGATCAGTTCTCATCAACACACAATCAAAAAAACCTAACTCTGTATCTTTTATTTCAGAAATATCATAAAAAGGTTCTTTATTATGAAATATTTTAATTTTTGCAATTCTACCAACAGGTTTTAGAAAATTTACAGATAAAGAACCTGGCATTAAATAAAATAATTCATAACCTATCTCTTGCGCTGCTAGCATTAATAAATAAGTTGTATCTCTCTGTACATTTATAGATTCAATTGGATCCATTATAACAAGTACTTTTTTATTCATATTTATCACTATTAGTAAGTATATTAATATATGAAAAGGCCGCAATAACTGCTGTTTCAACTCTCAAGATATTACCACCTAAACTTGCTGATGAAAAATTCAGTTCTTTAGCATATTCATATTCTTCAGAAGTGAAATCACCTTCTGGCCCAACCAACAAAGAACATGATTTAAATTTTCTATTAAATACTTCTGATAACATTGCGTTTACTCTAGTATCTAAAATGATTTTTTGATCAGACGAATTATTTTCTAAATAATCCTGGAAAGAAATTATTTTTTTTATAATAGGTAAATATGATCTTTCAGATTGCTCAGAAGCACTAATAGATATATTTTTCCAATGAGAATTTTTTTTTTCTACATCTAATTTTTTTTGATTAAAGATTGAATTTTTTGAAATTATTGGCTGTATTGAATCAATTCCAAGCTCTGTAAGTTTCTGTATAATAAGATCAGAGCACGGGTTTTTACAAATACTAAAAGCGATTTCTACCTTTGAAAAATTTCTCTCTATGTAATTTTTTTTCTCTATAAAAATTTCAAAATATTTATTGTTAATATTTTTTACATAACCAAAATATTCATATCCAGAATTATCAAATAAAACAATCTTTTGGTTTTCTTTTATCCTAAGTACTTTAACTAAATAATGGTAAGAATTTTTTTTTAAAAAAACTGAAGTATTAACATTTAATGATTCTTCAACATATAATCTTATTAAACGCACTACTTAATTAATATCTATATGTATCATTCTTATAAGGGCCATCTTGGTCTACACTTATATATTCTGCTTGATCTTTTGTAAGTTTAGTTAATTTTGCCCCAACTTTATCAAGATGTAATCTAGCAACTTCTTCATCTAATAGTTTAGGTAAAACATATACTTCATTTTTATATTTTTTTGCGTTTTCCCATAATTCTATTTGAGCTAAAACTTGATTTGTGAATGAAGCAGACATAACGTAACTTGGATGCCCAGTTGCACATCCTAAATTTATTAATCTTCCTTCTGCCAACAATATAATCTTTTTGCCATCTGGAAACTCAATATGATCAACTTGTGGTTTTATATTATCCCACTTACAATCTTTTATTGATTCAACATCTATTTCATTATCAAAATGGCCAATATTACAAACTATAGCCTGGTCTTTCATTTTATTCATATGAGTATACGAAATAATAGACGCATTTCCTGTTGCTGTTACAAAAATGTCAACTTCTGATGCAACAGATTCTATAGTAACAACCTTAAAACCTTCCATAGCAGCTTGAAGAGCACAAATTGGATCAATTTCTGTAACCCATACAATTGCTCCAGCATTTCTTAATGATTGAGCAGATCCTTTGCCAACATCACCAAAACCACAAACTAATGCAGTTTTCCCGGATATCATTACATCAGTAGCTCTTTTTATGCCGTCAACTAAAGATTCTCTGCATCCGTATAAATTATCAAATTTTGATTTTGTAACAGAGTCATTTACATTAAATGCCGGCACTTTAAGTGCATCTTTTTTTACCATTTCATGTAGGCGATGAACACCCGTTGTTGTTTCTTCAGATAAGCCTTTAACTTCGGACAATAATTCAGGATATTTCTCATGCATTATTGAAGTTAAATCACCACCGTCATCTAAAATCATATTAGGCTTCCATGATTGATTGCCTATAATTGTTTGGTCTATACACCACAAATACTCCTCCTCAGTCTCTCCTTTCCATGCAAATACAGGTATTCCTTTTTCTGCAATTGCGGCGGCGGCATGATCTTGTGTTGAATATATATTGCATGATGACCATCTAACACTTGCTCCAAGTTCCACTAAAGTTTCTATAAGAACTGCGGTTTGTATTGTCATATGAAGACAACCTACTATTTTTGCTCCACTTAATGGTTTAGCCTTACCATGTTTTTCTCTAAGAGCCATTAAACCAGGCATTTCAGTTTCAGCTATACTCATTTCTTTATGACCCCAATCAGCTAAAGAGATATCTGCTACTTTATAATCTGGTCCTATTTTTTCTACTACTTCGCTCATTTTCTACTCCATTAAATTAAACTTTTTATTCTTTCTACTTGATCAATCTTTTCCCAAGAAAGTTCGAGATCACTTCTACCAAAATGCCCATATGAAGCAGTATCTCTATAGATAGGTTTTAATAAATCTAGCATATTAATTATACCCCATGGACGCAAGTCAAAAACCTCATTAATAATTTGTACAATTTTAGATTCATCAACTTTTGAAGTACCAAATGTATCTACACTTATCGAAGTAGGTTTTGCAACCCCAATCGCATAAGACACTTGGATTTCACATTTTTCCGCTAATCCTGCCGCAACAATATTCTTAGCTACATATCTAGCAGCATAAGCTGCCGATCTATCAACTTTTGAAGGATCTTTGCCTGAAAAAGCTCCGCCACCATGTCGAGCCATCCCCCCGTATGTATCAACTATTATTTTCCTACCAGTAAGACCACAATCTCCTACTGGCCCACCAATTTCAAATGATCCTGTTGGGTTTACATGAATTATTGTTTCTTTATTAAGATATTTTGAAGGTAATACTTTTTTTATAACTTGCTCATATACATAATCTTTAATATCTTTTTGATTAACTTCTGGGGAATGTTGTGTTGAAATAACTATCGTATCAATAGAATGTATTTTATTAGAATCATACTTAAAAGTTACTTGGCTTTTAGCGTCTGGTCTTAACCAATTAACATCTTTATTCTTTCTCAATGTAGCTAGTTTATGAACTAATCTATGTGAATAAGTTATAGGTGCAGGCATAAGAACATCTGTTTCATTGTTAGCATATCCAAACATTAAACCTTGATCACCTGCGCCTTGATCTTCATCATTGTTTCTATCAACACCTTGCGCTATATCTGTTGATTGCAAGCCAATTTTATTTATAAATTCAACCGTTTTAGAATCAAAACCTAATTCTTTCGAATTATAACCAATTTCATCTATTGTTTTTCTTACAATTTCTTCGTAATTAATATTTGCGGAAGTTGTAATTTCACCACCAAGAACAACCACACCAAGAGAATCTTTCTCTGATTTAACTAGTGTTTCACAAGCAACTCTTGCTTTCTTATCTTCTTTTAGAGCTGCATCCAATATTGCATCAGAAACCTGATCGCATAACTTATCTGGGTGTCCCTCCGAAACTGACTCAGAAGTAAAAACTTTTCCATTCATGTTTAATCCTGTATTTAATAATTATGAAATTCTAACATAATCATTTTTTTTGAGCTATAAATATAGCACGACACACTGGCAAAAAACCTTCTATTGTCTTTCCATTTGGCAATATAAAATCTTTAAAACTTTTGCCTGTCATCCACTCTGTAGACCTTTGTTCGCTAGAATTTGTAAAACTTTCATCAATACATTCAATATTTTTAAAACCATTTTCAATCATTAATTTTCTTAAATTATCTATAGTATAAATTGTTCCTATATTTTTCATTCCTGCGTATGTTTGGCCTTTTGTAATATTTAAATTATCTTTTGTTAAAGATATAATTGTTTCTAGAAATAAAGTACCATTTTTTTTTAACAAGCTATTCAATGCTTCAATATGGGTAGCAGAATTTTTTGAATGATATAAAATACCCATTGATAATAATAAATCAAAATTAAATTTTTTATATACAAAATCTTCAGCAGTAGTAGGTAAAATTATTATATTTTGCAAATTCCTAGCATAAAGTTTAGTTGCTAGAAATTGCATAATAAATAAAGGTGTTTTATCTAACCCAATAATTATTTTGGGATTAAAATTTAATAATCTATAGGAGTAATATCCATTACTACAACCTAAATCACCGATACTCTTTCCCATTAAATTAGGCAAATAATTTTTGATTCGATTCCATTTTTTTTCTGAACGCCATTCAGAATCAATATGTAACCCAAATAAATGAAATGGTCCTTTTCGCCACGGGTTTAATTTTAAAAGCTTCTTTTTTAAAATCGTTCTTTGTGAATTACTAATTTCATCAGTCCTTCCAATTTCTATTGAATCAGAAGTAACATCTAAAAAATCTGTATTTAAATCAGGGAGAGAATCTAATATATCAAGCCATTTAGGTAAATTACCATGGTTATTAAATGCTTCTGAAGAAATAAAAATATCAAATAAATAATTATATTTTTCTAAAGTATTATCTGAATAAATTTTTTTATTCTTTATAAAAGATAGTATATTTATTTGATTAACACCCATGATACAAAATTATAACATTGAAACCATTTATAAAAATTATTACAGCCAATCAAATTAAATCTCTTTTCGTGCATTACCTCACTTTCTATTTCCATAGTATCAGCAAGCGCTATTTTTTTTCTATCAATTTCTTCCTTTGTATATCCATTATTTTCTTTAAAAAAATCATGAAAATTTTTAAAAAACATGTCATCTGAAGCTTTTTCTAGAGATATTTTTTCTGTAACAATAATAATCCCGTTTTTATTAATCTGCGAAAAAATTTTTTTTAATAAATTTGTTCTTTTTTTTACATCAACAAATTGCAAAGTTAAATTTAAAATTACAATTGATGAATTTATAATATCTACATCACAAATATCTGAATTAACATATTTAATATTATTACTTTTAATATTTTTTTTGCAAATATTTATCATAGATTCTGAGGAATCTACTGCATAAATATTACCATTAAAATTTTCAACCTTATTTAGTATTGATTTTGAGCATGCACACAATGATGATCCTAAATCATAAACATTTGTGTTTGGTTGATAAAACTTTTTCGACAATACTCCGATATTATTTATCAAAAATTCATAACCCGGAACAGAACGATTCACCATATCCTCAAAAACATTTGATACGTTATCATCAAATTTAAACTCATGACTTTCTGGAAATGATTTTTTATATAAATTATCTTTCTTTGAGTCTTTCATATACAGCTCTTAAATTTTAATCTTCTTAACCTTTTTATTTTTAAAAATACTATAGGAAGGAATACCTTTTTTATACTTTGGATAATCTTCTCCAAGAATTAAAGGCTCTAAGTATTTTCTACAGCTACTAGTTATATGATATCCATCGGATGATATATAGTTCTTTGGCATTTTTTTCTCTACATTTGCAACCTTATTAAGCGGAACGGTAATCAGCTTCCATTTATATGGTTTGTCAGAAATTCTTTTTATACTTGTCATAACGCCGTTCTTACCAGAAACAGCTAAATCGACTGCATAAGATCCCAGCTTGTAAGCTTGTTCTACATCTGTTTTAGATGCTATATGTCTTGCAGATCTTTGTAAATAATCTGCAACAGCCCAATGGCATTTAAAACCATTTTTAGATTTAATTAATCCTGCAAGATATGGCGCTACTCCACCTAATTGCGCATGACCAAAAGCATCAACAGATCCACTATCAGATAAAAATTTACCTTTTTTATTCTTGGTTCCTTCTGATGCTACTACTACACAATAACCATATTTTTCTATATTTTGTTTTACATTATTTAAAAATGATTTTTCATTAAATGCAACTTCAGGAAATAAAATAATATGTGGAGGTTTTTTTCTTGAACTACTTGCAAGCGCAGATGAAGCGGCAATCCATCCAGCATGTCTTCCCATTACTTCTAGAATAAAAACTTTTGTTGAGGTCTCACACATTGAAGCTACATCAAGCCCAGCTTCTAAAGTAGAAATAGCAGTGTATTTTCCTACAGACCCAAAACCTGGAGAACAATCAATTAATGGAAGATCATTATCAACTGTTTTAGGAATACCTATGCATTTTATGTCATAACCTTTTTTAATGCAGTATTTAGAAATTTTGCTTGTAGTATCCTGTGAATCACCGCCGCCATTATAAAAAAAATAACCAATATTGTGAGCCATAAAAACTTTTAACAACTTATCATAGTCAGATTCATTTTTTCTATAGTCTTCTAATTTATATCTACACGAGCCAAAAATACCACCTGGAGTATATTTCAAATTATTTATTTCTACGTCGCTTTCATAAGACGTATCTATCAATTCTTGATTTAAAGCGCCTAAAATTCCATTTTGACCAGCATATAATCTATTAATATATTTCTTGTTTTTTCTTGCTGACTGAATTACACCGCAAGCACTAGCGTTTATCACAGAAGTAACACCACCAGATTGAGCATAAAATGCATTCTTTTTTATAATTTTCATGAAAGCTAATTCTTAATTCTTTAATTTTGACATTATTCTAACATAGTCAAATTATTATGGTTTAGTTCCTCTAAGTAATTGATAATTATCAACCATAGGGTTATATTGTCGTTTTAAAATTTTAACAATAATAACTTTTAAGGATCTTAATATGCAAATTATATTACTAGGTGCCCCAGGAGCAGGAAAAGGAACACAGGCACAATTTATTTCTAAACATTTAAATATACCTCAAATATCTACTGGTGATATGTTGCGAGCTGCAGTAGCTAATAAAACAGAATTAGGCTTAAAGGCTAAAGATCTTATGGAAAAAGGAGACTTAGTTCCTGATGGTCTGATATTAGATTTAGTCCAAAATAGAATTAGTGAAGCAGATTGTTCTAACGGGTTTCTATTTGATGGTTTCCCAAGGACCTTAGAACAAGCAAATGCTTTAAAAGACAGAGAAGTTAAAATTGATTGTGTAATTGAAATTATGGTTGATGATGATGAAATTATTGAAAGAATGAGTGGAAGAAGAGTTCACCCAGCATCAGGAAGAACTTATCATATTAAGCATAATCCTCCAAAACAAAACAATATTGATAATGAAACTGGAGAAGCTTTAATTCAAAGACCTGATGATAATGAAGAAACCGTTAAAAAAAGACTTTCTATCTACCATGAACAAACATACCCATTGTTTGAATTTTATAAAGGCTTATCCTCTAAAAAATTACCAACTAATTACGTCGAAATTAACGGAATTGGAGGCATTGATGATATTCAGTTACAAATCATCAATAATATTGAAAAATTAAGGTAATACTGCCTTTTGGGGTGATTATAAGTTGTATATATACGATTTCTTGGGTATTATTCACACCCTTATGCAAGGTTTATAATTATGATGACAAAAACAACAATAAGTGCGAAAAATGAGACTGTCGTAAGAGATTGGTACGTAATTGATGCTACCGATAAAGTGCTTGGCCGTCTTTCAACTGAAATTGCTGATATGTTAAGAGGTAAAAACAAACCTTGTTATACCCCGCATGTTGATACTGGTGATCACGTTGTTGTAATTAATGCAGAAAAAATTAAAGTAACTGGAAATAAATTTGAAAATAAAATATATCATAGGCATACAGGTTATATTGGTAATTTAAAATCAATTACCTTTGAAAAGCTACAAGCAAAAAAACCAGAACGTATTATAGAAGTTGCTATAAAAGGCATGTTACCAAAAAATAGATTAGGAAGCGCAATGTTTAAAAAACTTCACGTTTATAAAGGGACAGAACATAATCATCATGCACAAAAACCAATTACCAAGGAAATATAAGATGGATAATGTTTTTTACTCAACAGGCAGAAGAAAAGAATCAAAAGCTAGAGTTTTTCTATCTAAAGGTACTGGGAAAATTACAGTCAACGCAGATCCTTTAGAAAAATATTTTAGTCGCGAAACAAATATAATGATAGTTAAACAAGCTCTCAAACTAACTGAAAATTTAGATAAAACTGATATAAAAATTACAGTAAAAGGTGGTGGATCCTCCGGTCAAGCAGGCGCTATAAAATTAGGTATTTCTAGGGCGCTACTAAAACTTGATGACACCCTAAGACCTTTACTCAAAAAAAATGGTTTTCTTACAAGAGATTCAAGAGTTGTTGAACGAAAAAAAGTTGGTCTAAGAAAAGCAAGAAAAGACGTGCAATTCTCAAAAAGATAATTTCTTACATCAAGTATATATGCAAATAAATTACGCTTATCGTAATTATAGTCCTTATCACTAAATACATAAAAAATTCTTTATTTTTTAATAAAAGAAACATATCAATTAACCAAGCAATAAAATAACCAACTGCAAGTACTGCTAAATTATTAGAAAAAGAAAAGAAAAAAGAAGAAAAAGCTATCATTGCTGGCAAAACACTTAAGTAAAATACTTCTGAAGACTTTTCAACGTAGTTTCTACCCCAATTAATTGCACCTATAAAAGATAAAATAATTACACTATAATGAATAAAAATTGCTAAACCAAGCTCGAAATCATATAACTGTAAATAATAAATTGCAGCTATAAAAGGTGTAAGTCCTAATAGCATTAAGGCAATAGACGTTTTGCTGAAATATTTTTGCTTAGTTATCATAATTATGATTTTAAACTGTTATTTTTTTTTTAAAAGGAACAAATTATGCCAATTTATGAATACCAATGCGAAGCCTGTGGGCATCAATTTGATATTATTCAGAAAATTTCTGATGAAAAACTTACAATATGCTCACAATGCAATAAAACTAAATTAAAAAAACTTGTTACTTCAGCGGGTTTTAAGCTTAAAGGAACTGGTTGGTATGAAACTGACTTTAAAACCAAAAAAAATAATCCAAAAAAAAATACTGCTAGCAAAAAAGAAGAGAATATAATTAAGAAGAAAACTAAACCCTAATAAAGTAGTTATGATTTACTCAAAGCTAGGAAATACAAATATAGAAGTAAGCAAGATATGTTTAGGCACTATGACTTTTGGAGAACAAAATACCGAAAGTGAAGCTCATGACCAATTAAATTTTGCACTAGATAATGGTGTAAATTTTATTGACACGGCAGAAATGTATCCAGTCCCCCCTAACGCTAAAACACAAGGTCTATCTGAAAAATATATCGGCTCATGGTTAAAAAAAAATAAAAAAAGAAAAGACATAATTTTAGCTTCTAAAGTAACAGGCCCAATGCCTGACTTTACATATATTCGAAACCCTCTTCAAATTGATAAACAAAATATTGAAGAAGCAATTTGCCATACATTAAAAAGATTAAATACGGATTATTTAGATTTATATCAAATTCATTGGCCACAAAGACAAACAAACTATTTTGGCAAATTAAACTTTATAAATAATCAAGAGGATGAAAATAAAATTATTGATAATATTTTTGAAAGTTACGAGACTCTAAATAACTTAATAATAAGTGGTAAAGTCAGGACTATTGGTTTATCTAATGATACATCTTGGGGGGTAATGAAATTTATAGAAATTGCAAAACAAAAATCTTTACATAAAATTGTAACCGTTCAAAACCCTTATAGTCTATTAAACAGACTATATGAAATTAATATGTCAGAAATTTCTCAAATGGAAAATGTTAAATTATTAGCTTATTCTCCCTTAGGATTTGGTATTTTAACCGGCAAGTATCTTAAAGCATCACCAAAAAATGCAAGACTAACATTGTGGAAGCGCTTTGACAGATATAGCAATAAAAATTCAAAAAAAGCTACTGTAAAATACATTGAAATCGCTAAAAAATTTGGCATTAGTCCAACACAAATGGCCTTATCTTTCGTAAATCAACAGCCATTCATAACAAGTAATATTGTAGGAGCAACAAACATCACTCAATTAAAAGAGAATATAAATAGTATAGGCATAAAGCTCAGTGATGAAATATTAAAAGAAATTGAATTAATACACACTCAATACCCTAATCCAGCACCATAATGCGTTTATCAAAATTTTTAGCCCATTCTGGACATTGCTCAAGAAGAAACGCAGAAAAATTAATTATTGAAAATAAAGTAATTATTAATAATAAAATTTGTAATGAATTTTCATATCAAGTAAGTGATACTGATGAAGTATATGTAGAAAACACTTTAATAATTCCACAAAATGAAATTGAACTTTATGTGTTAAATAAACCAAAAGGTTATATAACATCTAAAAAAGATGAATTGAATAGAAAAACGGTATATGAATTATTACCTGAAAATAAAAAAAATTTAATAACTATTGGTAGATTAGATTTTAATACAGAAGGTTTATTGCTATTCACAAATAATGGTGATTTCGCAAGATATTATGAACTTCCAAAGAACAAGATTAAAAGAACATATAAAGTGAAAGTTTATGGAAATATACAAAATTCTTATCTAAAAAAAATTAAAAGCGGAATAAAAATAGATGGAGTCTTGCATAAAGTTGATGAAATATTTTTAATAAAAAAACTAAAAACTAATAACTGGTTTACTATAAAATTAACAGAAGGAAAAAATAGAGAAATAAGAAAAATTTTTGAAAATTTTGGTCTTATAGTGAATCGAATAATTAGAACTAACTATGGAGATTATTCAATAGATAAAATGAAATTAGGAGAGTTTAAAAAAGTTAATCCAAAAAAATAGTTATTTATTTATTTTTAACTTTTTAACAGTTTTTGCATCACTAACTAAAACTATATCAGCGCCCCTTTCTGCAAAAAGGCCAACTGTTACTACACCAGGAATCTGATTTAATACTTTCTCCATTTTAATTGGCTCTAGAATATCCATATGATGGATATCTAAAATTATATTATCATTATCTGTGATAAATCCTTCTCGCCATACTGGCATACCTTGTTTTTTTATAATTTCTCTTGCTGCAAAAGATCTTGCCATTGGAAGAACTTCTACTGGTAGAGGAAATTTTCCAAGCACATCTACAATTTTTGATTCATCGACAATACAAATAAATTTAGCAGATGCTCCTGCAATAATCTTTTCTCTGGTTAATGCGCCGCCACCTCCTTTAATTAATTGAAAATTTAGATTTACTTCATCTGCACCATCAATATAAATAGGAATATCATTCACATCATTTAAATTAAAAACTTTAATCCCATTTTCCTCAAGTTTTTTTTGTGTTGACAGAGAGCTCGCAACTGCGCCTGAGATTTTATTTTTTAATGGCTTTAGATACTCTATAAAATAGTTTACTGTTGAGCCGGTGCCTACACCTACAATATCATCATATTCAATATAATCTATTGCTGCTCTTGCTACTGCTTGTTTTTTTAATTCGGCATTACTCATTATATTTTACTATAAATTTTGAAACTGTATTATAATTCATATATGCCATACTTTGTATTTAAATATCAAGATAATAAATTTAGGTCAGTTGATCATATGGATACCTTTGAAACTTATAAAGAAGCAAAGGCTTTAGCTAAGGGTTTGCGTGTTAAGCATTCTCCGGGGAATCCTAATACTTACAAGGTGGTATTTGCTCAAGACATGCTTGAAGCTGAAATGCTAGTTCTTGAAAAAAGAGATGCTCCCATACTAAGGGAATGGGAAAAATAACACGTATAGGAAATTTATTTAATCTTCTAAATTATGTCTATCAATTGAAGCCTTCGCATCATCATTAGCATAAAATTCTCTAATACTTTCAACAGTTTCAGTTCTATTCGCACCTGAGCCAACCAGAACGTTTTGTTTTTTGTCAACTGCCCACAAAATATATGCTGTAAAATTTTTAAGGTCTTCTGGAAATTGATCACTATGTGGTATCCCTGTATGCTCAACTTTATCTCCTTTCTTTTTAAGATCCTGCTTTATACCTAAAAGTATTTTTTTAAGATCTTCAACATTTTCTCCATTCCACTTGCCGACAACTTCTCCTTTTTTTGATACAATATCTTCTGACATTTTTTATTATCCCTATTATTTATGTGGGTATTAATTTTATAACAAAAAAAAATATTTTTCAATAAAATTCGCCCATGAAAAAAGAAATTTCCTTAAAGAAAGCAACATTATATTGGCTAAAACTTGGCTTCATAAGTTTTGGTGGACCAGCGTCACAAATTAGCATGATGTATGAAGAAGTTGTTGATAAAAGAAAATGGATAGATGAAAAAAATTTTTTCCATGCTTTAAATTTTACGATGATATTACCAGGTCCTGAAGCACAACAATTAGCAACGTATTTAGGGTGGCTTATGCATGGTCGTATAGGTGGGTTAATTGCAGGAACTTTATTTATTCTTCCATCTTTTTTTATTCTAAGTTTACTTACATTTTTTTATATTCAATATTCTGATAATGTTTGGGGCGAAGGAATATTATATGGTATAAAAGCTGCTGTTATAGCAATAATATTTTCAGCTTCTATAAAAATCGCAAAAAAAGTTTTAAAAAAATACTATTATTGGTTGACAGCTATTTTTTCTTTTTTAGCAATAAATATTTTAAATATTAGTTTACCGATTATTATTATAATTGCAGGAACTATTGGCCTAATATTTCATGCCGTAGTAAATAAAAATAATAAAATTAAAAATAATTCAAATAATTTTTTTAAAAATAAACTTGCTAAACAAGCAGTAGTAACATTATTTAAATCTGTATCATTATGGTTATTAGTTTTTTTAATTATCTTATTAACCAACGAGAATATTTTAATCGACCTTTCATTATTTTTTAGTCAAGCCGCACTAGTTACATTTGGAGGAGCATACGCACTACTTCCATATGTTTTTCAAAATATTATTGAATCTCATGGATGGTTAACTAGTCAGCAAATGATCGATGGGCTAGCTCTAGGAGAATCTACTCCCGGGCCACTTATTATGATAGTAACTTACGTTGGTTTTATTGTTGGATGGTACAATGATATTTTAAATCTGGGGTCACCTATTAGCAGTGCTTTAATTTGCGCTTGTATTGCTACTTTTTTTACTTTTTTACCTTCTTTTGCTTTTATATTTATTGGCGCACCAATTATTGAAATTAGCAAAAAAAATAAAGGCTTAGAAATACCCTTAAATTTTATTACTTCTGCAGTTGTTGGATTAATTGCAAATCTTGGTTATATGCTTGCTTATAATTCTTTATGGATCGATAATGATGGCGTAAAATTAATTGATATAAATTTGCTATTACTTATAATTTTTAGCTTTTTAGCAATAACAAAAGCTAAAGTTGGAATACTACCACTGTTAATTACTTTAGGCTTAACTGGAATGATGATGAAAATCTATTTTTAATTATGAAAAATACAATTACAAAAAACAAATATGTTGAATTTACTTATTCTATTTCTAATGACGAAGGAAAAATTATTGAACAAGTTGACGTTCCTGTTAATTATGTGCATGGAGTAAAAATGGGTTTGTGGCCTAAGCTTGAAGATGCTTTAGAAAATAAAACTACTAATGATAACGTTAACGTAGAATTTGAACCTGGAGAAGTCTTTGGAACTCAAGACAAAAAATTAATTTTTGAAGACGATATTGGTAATGTGCCAGAAGAATATCAAGTACTTGGGAAAATAGTAGAGTTTCAAAATGAATCAGGTGATGTAAAGCCTTTTACCGTTACAAAAATAACAAAATCAAAAATTACTCTTGATGGAAATCATCCACTTTGTAATATAAAAATTAACTTCAATGTTAATATTATAAATATTAGAGATGCTTCTAATGCTGAAATTAATGCACTTAATGAAGTAACTGAAGATTAAATATTTTAAGGAAAAGGTTGAGGCACTCTTTAAAGATAAAGTTCTCTCCTTGTCTATACTTAGTTCTCAATTTTTTTCAAAATAACGAAGAACTAAGCTCATTAACTGCTTTTAACATCTCAGGATCATCTGTTAACGCTTCAGAAATAGAACACCTGCATGCTGTATTTGGATTTACCCCAGAAGCTATAAGTTTTGCTGCATGGACTAGAAGTCTAGTGCTCGCTCCTTCATCTAAACCATTGCCTTTTAAATTTCTAGTCATATGTGCAAATTTTACAAGCAAAGAACTTAAATTATTATCAGCTCCAGTTTCGCTTTCTATAATTGCTTGTTCAATTTTGGATTCAGGGTAATCAAACTCTAAAGCTACAAATCTTTGTCTAGTGCTTTGTTTTAAATCTTTTAAAATACTTTGATAGCCTGGATTATAAGAAATTGCCATACAAAATTCTGGAGTAGCCTGAAGAACCTCACCTATCTTTTCAATTGGTAAAACTCTTCTATCGTCACATAGAGGATGAATAACAACTGTAGTGTCTTTTCTAGCCTCAACAATTTCATCCAAGTAGCATATTGCTCCAGATCGAACGGCTTTAGCTAATGGCCCATCTATCCAAACTGTATCACTGCCAGCTATTAAATATCTTCCTACTAAGTCAGAAGCTGTTAAATCATCATGGCATGAAACAGTTATGAGGGGTCTTTTGAGGCGCCAACTCATATACTCCATAAATCGCGTTTTTCCACATCCTGTTGGACCTTTAAGTAAAACTGGCAATTGATTCTTATAAGCGCTTTCAAAAACCTCAATTTCATCACTTACTGGATGGTAATAAGGCTCATCTTGTATTATATAATTCTCAGGTTTTATAGAATTTGCGTCCATTAATATTTCTCAAAATAAAAGTTAAAACTATATGACAAATATAATTATGGCAAGTTGTTTATTATTTAGGACGAGAATCTAATTGAAACAATATGGAATTATTTTCCATTCATCATCGTCATTTATTTCAATTTGCATAAAACAAGGGCCGCCATCATTATTTCTTGTATGACCACAAGCTCCTGGATTTACAACCCATGGCTCTTTTTCTTGATCGCAAACTTGATAATGGGTATGACCATAAATAATTAATTTTGAGTCGGGGTATGCTTTTCTCAATTCTTCATGGGCAGCATGATGGCCAAATCTATCTCCATGCTCAATTGTGATAGTTTCATTATTAACTTTAATAACATTAACTTTTTTTAATTTTGATATTATTTTTTTATCTTCTTTATCAAAATAATTTTCAGGGATATCATTATTCCCAGCAACCAAAAAAACTTTGTCGCAGTACCTATTTAAATCTAAAATAATGCTTGTACTACAAATATCACCAGCATGAATTATAATATCAGTATTCTTAAGATAAGAGATTATGTGGTTATCGATATGACCGTGCGTGTCTGAAATTACTGAAATTAAGCTAACTTTTTTCATTCCTAAAAAATTGTGGCACCAAAAACTTTAACTTGATCATTTTCCATACCAAGTACTAAACGTCCTAAATAGTCACCCTCTATTTCAACGCTATTCTGCTTATAAAGAACTGTTACAAATTCTTTTCTTCTTAAACAGCCTAAGCAATCTCCGCGTTCTGACAAACTAGTCAATAATTTATTGTTTGCCCACTGTTTACCAATTTCAACTTCATGAGCCCCCAGCAACATTGTTTCTGAGAAATCTTTGGTAAAACTTCCATAATCCTGATTATTAGAAGATTTTATTAGGTCATCCCAAATAGGGTTTGCAATTTTTATTATCTCATCATCCGTTTTTTCAATAAAATTCATTTACCCTACCTTTTTCTTCTCCTCATCAACTATATGATAAATTGGCGCTTTTTCCATTGTAAATTTACCTGTTTTAGGATCTCTTCTAGATAATGTTAAGCAATGCCAATTTTTATCATCCAGTTTCATATGATCACCGCGGTAGTAATATCCAGGCCAACGAGTCTCTTCACGGAATAATGTATGTTCAGTTACACATTGTGAAACTAATGCACGGTGTCTTAATTCCCAACCTCGCATTAATTGATGTAAATCCTCAGCACCAATATGCTCTAAATCTTCTTGTAGTATTTCTAAGTGATGTAAACCTTTTTTAAGGCCATTCCCATTCGTCATATAATTACTTGATATACCACCGCAGTATTCATCCATAATCTTTTGAAGACGCTGGAGTCCTTGGATTGGTAAAATATAACTTGGAGAAACTGTACCTGCTGTAATTTCGTTACGTCCAACAGTGTAGTTTTCTAATGGTTTAAATACTTCGTCTTTAAAGTTACTAATTTGTTTCTCAGATACACTAGGTTTGCTTTCCATATCATTTATGTATTGAACAGCAGCTTTGGCAGCAAGACGTCCTTCGGTAAATGAACCGGAAGAGAATTTATGAGCTGTTCCACCCACAGTGTCTCCAGCACCAAATACACCGTCAACTGTCATCATTCTGTTATATCCCCAGAAATATTCTTTTGGAGATAAATCGGATGGACCACTTACCCAAGCTCCGGAACATGTAGCATGTGAACCCATCACATAAGGCTCTGATGTTGTTAGTTCTGGATTTTCATATTTAGGATCTATGTTTTGCGAAGCCCATACTACAGCTTGGCCAACGGTCATACCCAAGAAATTTTCCCAGCCAATAGTTTCTAAATGGGGGTCCTGGAATGCTTCCATAGTTACCATATGAATAGGGCCTCTACCAGCTTTTACTTCTTCTAAAAAAGCATGGTTTCTTAAACAAGTTGGTGTTGGATGATGGTCAATATATTCACCAACCATTTCTTTAGTTTGGTCATACCATTTAGACTCATACTCTTCACCATAAGTATTTTGAGTATATGTTTTAAGATGTAAGAAGTATGCTCCAACTGGACCATAACCATCTTTAAATCTACATAGTACAATTCTGTTTTCCATTTGAGTCATCTTAGCGCCCAATAAAATAGGTAATGCATAACAAGATCCATTACTCCATGGGGCATACCATGTTCTTCCCATTCCTTCGCCCACTGCTCTTGGTTTAAAGATATGTGAAGCTCCACCAGCGCATATAATTGTTGCTTTAGCGCGGAACACATGGAAATCTCCCGTACGCATATTGAAGCCAACAGCTCCACCACAACGGTTATCTTTACTTTCATCTTTTAAAAGGTGAGTAATCATTACACGATTATAAATTTTGCTTGCAGATTTTTTAGCAGCTTCTGCTACGATTGGCTTATAACTTTCACCATGAATCATGATCTGCCATTTTCCTTCTCTTTGGTAACGACCTTCTTTGTTTTTCATTAAAGGTAAGCCCCATTCTTCGAACATGTGAACGGCCGAATCAACATGACGAGCCATATCAAGAGCAAGATCTTCTCTAACCATTCCCATTAAATCATTTCTTGCGTAACGTACATGATCTTCTGGTTGATTTTCATTCCAACGTGTACCCATGTAGCAGTTAATCGCATACAGACCTTGAGCAACAGCACCACTTCGATCAATGTTTGCTTTTTCTACACAGACAATATTCATATCACGACCCCAGTATCTAGATTCAAAAGTTGCTCCAGTACCAGCCATACCACCACCAACTACAAGAATATCGCAATCTTCATAAACTGTTTTATGTTTAGCCATTAGTAGTATACCCCTTGTTTAAATGTTTCTTTTGCGCGTGAAGGAAGTCCATCCTCATTTATTAATTCTGCTTCTCTGTTATCACCAATTTTTAAGTAATCCGGCTCATTAAAAAGTAATTGATTTTCATGAGCTGCTTGATCTGGCACTTCAGCATCAGCTACAACATGGATATGCTTGCCCCATGGTTTAGTAGTAATTGGAGATACAAAATTCTTCTCAGTACCATTTCTAAATATAATTTTCCATGAAATTGTTCCTTTTTCTTCCTCACGAAGAACTCGAACTTTGTGTCCCATAGGAGCGAAGTCAGCATAACCACGAACATCAATAGCATTTTGTGGGCATGCTTTCACACATGAATAACATTCCCAACAAAAATTTGGTTCTATATTTACTGCACGCCTAATTTTCGGATCAATATGCATAATATCTGATGGGCAGATATCTACACAGTGTCCGCACCCGTCGCAGCGAGTCATATATACAAATGTTGACATAATTTTTCTCCTATTACTTACTCTAATACGTTAATTAAATTTTACTTAATCTAAACAATAAATTTATTTAGTGCCTAGTTCCACATAATCTATTAATAATGCCTTGGTGCCTCACGTTTAATTCCTAACCCAAACTGTTTTGGTGCGTCTGCTGGTTCAGGTAAACCATCTCTTGAGCCATCTGCTTCAGCTAAATGTTTTTGAATTGCTGCACCAGGTTTATAAAACATGTGAGCAAACTTAGACCAATATACTCCGCCAAATAAAACAATATTTGAAAAAATAAACAAAACTAAAAATAAATTACTCCATGCTGAACCTTCTGCTTGAAGATAAGACCATGCTAAGCCAAATGTTGAGGTTATTACTAACGATAAAACAAATAAATCTGCAAATACTACGCGGTACCATTTGTTGCCTTCAGATGCCAAATCAACTCTTAAGAAAAACCAAAACCAATAAGCTCCAAGACAAGTCATCGCTGCACCTAAGTGCCAAAGCTGTGAAATGATTTCAGGAGTATTAGATGTTGTTGGTGTTGCGTATTTAAAAATTAAGATTGCTGATGTAACCCAAAATATAATTGTTCCATACATTCCCAATAGATGCGCAACTCTTCTTTTCCAACCACAAAATTCTCCAGATGTTAAAACGTCATGTGCGACTGTTTCTACAATAATTTTTGCTTTCTTCCCAGTGCTTACATGAGATGTTGCTTTTTCTTTTGCTTTTTTTGCATTTTCAAAAAAATATTTCACGTTCTTTTTATGCATAATATCAAGAAGAACTCCACCAACGGTTAAAGCAGCCATGGCGATTAAAAAACCCTGTAAGGCTACTGTTGGTACCATGTTCGATAATGCTACGAACGGATTAATTGAAACAAATGTTGGCATATCCCCTCCTATTATGACCAGAAATTAATTGAGCGACTTTCAGCGCCTTTTTATATGGTATACACTATACGCCACAAACATTAATCAATGCTAATAGCAAAATTTTAGTTAACTATAAAAAATACTTATAATGTCTGAGACTAAAACACCTACATGCGAGTTTGAGCAAAATGCATACGACTTCAGTTTAATGTGTACAAATGAGGAAATTTGGACTTTAGATAAAATTAAAGGAGAAAGAGGTTTATTAATTTTCTTTATTTGTAACCACTGCCCATTTGTTAAAGCCATCCTACCAAAGCTCGTTCGCGTTACTAATACTTTAATAGATCATGGTATAAATTCTGTTGGCATTATGTCCAATGATGTAAACGATTATCCAGAAGACTCATTTGAAAATATGGGTAAAATTGCCATCAAAAATAAATTTTCTTTTCCTTATTTATATGATGAAACACAAGAAACTGCGAAACAATATGGTGCTGTTTGCACTCCAGATTTTTTTGGCTACAACGAAATGCTTAAATTACAGTATCGAGGACGCTTGGATGCTACTCATATGACAAAAACAAACAATGACTTAAGACCAGAATTATTAGAAGCTATGAAAGAAATTTCTCAAACAGGTAAAGGGCCAATTGAGCAAACTTCAAGTGTTGGGTGTTCTATAAAATGGAAATAATTGTTGTGTGTCTTTATCCATGTTTAAAGTGATTTTATATTTAGTAGCTTCATTTCTTTTTTATTAACTATTCTTAAGCATTCACCTCTCGCTCTATCTAAAGCTTCATTCAAACCATTTAGTGAAAAAGTATTTTTAGTAACATCAAAATGGTCTTGAGTCTTTAAATCTTCACTATCTTTTAATTCTAAGGATGCTTCTTTTTTATTCTGAAAAAATGTTTTAATGCTTTTTAAATCATTCCAACCCATATTTATAAAAATTGAATAACCTGATAAAAATTTAAATGAATATAAAGCTTCAACATTAATATTTATTTTGTTAAGGGCAGCGGGAATTATTTTTTCCTCTAATTTAGATGGATCATGGTTCTTTGCAATTGAATAAAATGTAGTAATAGAATTTCCATAATCACAGTACTTAGCTTCATCTATCGGTATTCTAATTCTTAATCTATCACCGTGAGTAATTTTACCATTTACTGAAGCTATAACACCTGTTGGCAAGGATTCGTTTACATTAACATTTACTGTCCAAACATCTTCTATATAATCTTCTTCTATATAACCTTCTGAGACTTCTATCGTTTCAGCATAGATAGGGCAAGTAAAACTAGCTGTAAAAAAAATCAATACTTTTAAAATAAATTGCCTAACCATAATAAATATCCTCCATAAAAATTAATAAAAAGGTGGAGGGGAAAAATCAGCTTTAACTGTGAGAAAAACCCTCCACCACCGTCAACAAACGGGTGTCATTACATGACCGTTATATTAGAAAACAAAATGATGAAAAAAGATTTACCCAGATAAGGCTTACACAAATTGGGTTTGGACATTATGGGTTTACCCAAAACGGGTAAAGATATTTTTAGGTGGCAGAACTCATTTTGTTAGCAAGTGTCTCTGCAATTTTTGGTGTTTGTTTACCCCAACGAGAATCTCGCATTTCTTGAGCAGCTTTTTCATAGTCACCTTTTTCCAAGGCACTGATAAAATTTTTAAATTGTGAAACACCATCAATACCCATTTGTGAAACCATTTCCACGACCACACTAAAAGCCAATGGATGGATATCCATATCACCTAAGATTTTTTTTGCATCATCGGTAGCTTTGGAAAAATCACGTTCATAAGTAATGCGCCATTCCCAATCTTCGCTGCTTACCGTGCTGTAAAAATCATTTGCAGACACTGCGCCTTTAGTCAATTTATTGATTCGTTTCATGTAGGTTAGGCTAGGGATTCTTTGTCCATACACGTACTTAGTTAAAGTTGTATAGGGAATATCAACTTCTCTAGAAAAAGCTTCCAGCGTGATATTGAAGCTATGTAGATAATCTTTCAATGTCATCATAAGATTATACTCATAATCTAAAAAAATTGCGGGCCTTTAAATAAGACCCACAATGATATGTAATAATAAAAACTCCGTTATCAAAGCAACTAATCAGCTACTATTAATTTAGCAAAACTCCAATTTGATCTAGCTACACGATTTTTTTCAATGTCCATTTTGCAAGCAAAATGTTCTTTAAAGGCAATCGCTTCTGGAAAAGATACACAATCATCAATAATCGCTACAATTTCTTCTACATCTATAGATTGGGTCTCATTTTCTATTGTTACAACTTCTTGTTTAACAATATCTTGAATTCCAGCTTCTTCTTCCAAAAACACTTCATCAGGATCAGCTCCAGCATAAGCATTAATACCTCCAACAATTAACATTAAAAATAAAGACAAATATAAAGATACTTTTATACTTTTGATTAACACTATTAATTCCTCCTAAGAAATTATATTTTAAAAAATTCTTCACTCTAAGATGGCTGATAAGTAACTTAATAAAAACCAACCATCCTGGAGGAAGCACCTAACTAACTTCAGGAGTTATTTTATTGAATTTTTTATTTTAATCTTTACCCAGATAAGGCTTAGACAATTTGGGTTTACCCATAATGGGTAAAATAGTATGGACAAATATGCTATCTTTGTAATATAAATATAATATTATCAAAGGAAAGAATATATTTTGAAAAAAAATAACATTGCACTAAAAACAGGAAATTGTCTGAAGATACTAGATGAATTATACGAAGAACAAGGTGAAATTGCAGACCTTATTTTTGCAGATCCTCCGTACTTTTTGTCCAATGGTGGCATCACATGTCAAAACGGTAAAATGGTAAAAGTTAATAAAGGGGATTGGGATAAATCTCAAGGTCCAGATATTAATCATGAGTTTAATATTGAATGGATTAAACGTTGCCAAAAACTTCTAAAACCAACTGGATCCATAATGGTTTCGGGAACCCTGCATGTCATTTATTCTATTGGTTTTGCTATGCAACAATTAGATATGAAAATACTTAATAACATTACTTGGCAAAAACCAAATCCTCCTCCTAATTTAGCATGTCGATATTTCACACATAGTACAGAAACTATTATTTGGGCTAGAAAAGGTGAGAAAACGAAACATAAGTTTAATTACAAACTAATGCGTGAACTAAATGGTGGTAAACAAATGAAAGATGTGTGGACAATGACAGCGCCAGGCAAAAAAGAAAAATTAAACGGTAAACACCCAACACAAAAACCATTAGCTTTATTAGAAAGACTTATTGAGGCAGCAACTGATAAAAATGACTTGGTTATAGATCCTTTTAGCGGAAGTGGAACTACTGGTGTTGCTTGTAAAAATTTGGGAAGAAAATATATAGGTATTGAAATTGATAAAAACTATAATGCATTGGCAAGAAAACGATTGAAAGAAATTTCTTAGCTTAGATTAAAAAAAAATGAGTATTGATATAAAAAATCAGATCTTTGAAAAAATTGTAGAAATTTATCATCTTGATAAACATAATTTTAATAAAAAACCTTTTATTATATCTCACCAAAATGTTAAAGATATTGCAGGTAAGTATTTCAGCCATATAGATAATAATTCAAAAGAAATTAGGATACTAGGTTCTCAAACAGAGAGAGGGCTTAGACCAAAATATTTTATCAATAATAATTTATTTTTATTGCCAAAAAGTAATACAAGTTGGTATTTTTTAAAAGGCGAAGGTTACGTAGATATACCTGATTTAAAAACACCAATATTAAAAGCTAGTTATCCTGTCACATCAAAATTAGAATTATTTAAATTTGGTGATTCAGAAATGAAATTTTTAGATGCTTGTCACACTGATAAAATACTTGAAGACTTCTCACAGGAAAAAGATCTTGTTCTGTGTAAACGGGGAAGGTTTCGTTCAGGAGGATTTAAAATGATGGTAAATAAAATTTCTGTATCTATTGATAGAGGTGTTCAAATGGAAGTTGATGCTGGCTATGAAAATAAAAATTCTATTTTTCTTATAGAAGCTAAGAGCAATACAAAAGTAGATAACGAGATTATAAGACAAATTTATTTTCCTTATAGAGAAATAACTAGTCAGATTGGAAGTAGCAAAAAGAAAGTTAGAAATATTTTTATATCTCAAGATAAAAAAAATTCTTGTTTAAATTTTTATGAATATATTTTTAAAGACCCAATGGATTACGAAAGTATAGAACTTATTAAAAGCTCAAGATATGAATATAATTTATAAATTTTTAACTAAAATACTTGCCCTAATTTTTCTTGCGTAATTTTATTCTCTAAAGTTTCTTGTAATAAATTTTCTTGGCTTCCCCATTTTTCAGTGAAATCTTTTGGAGACTGGTGATATGACTCATCGCTATTTCTATGGTGGTGAGGACATAGTGGTATGACTTCATAATTGGTGGCTTTTTTGCCCATGCCTGTATTACTGACAATATGGTGTAACTCTGCTGGGCTTCCTGGAAAATTCATTTTATCACAAATAATACAACCCAATTCTGCAATAGATCTCATGTGTAACTTTTCGTCTTTTGTTTTGGATTTTTTTGCCATAATTTTTACTCCTTTTATTATTTTATATTACTTTTGCTAATTCATCCCAGTTAGTAGTGTAGCGAGGTGTGCGGTTCTCACATTTTCTAGCCCATGGATGGTCAATCCCTTGTGCAGCAAAACGGATAGTATCTTGTCCCATTGAAGTATTCATGGTGTCAATTGTTTTCATTAATTGGCTACGTGCTTGTGTTTCTTCTGCGTTAAACATCTCTATTTGTTTGTAAGAAGCTGGGACTATATCTAATAGCATGATGCCGGCTTTATGATATTTATAATCTTTAGAATAAATTTGCTCTAAACATTTTCGTGCTGCTTGAATAATAAAAGTAGTGTCATCATTAGGCTCCATAAATCCATACGTTATGCCATTATCATATTGCGGATCTTGACGACGAAATGGATTAGTTCTTAAGTAAACATAGATACCTTGTGCTTTACTTTTTTGTAAGCGTAATTTATGACAAGCGCGTGTTGCATAATTAGCCACGGCGCTCATCAATTCTTTTTTATCAGTCACTAATCTTCCAAAAGATTTAGAAGAGGTGATATTTTTTTTCGCCATCACTTCTTCTAGCTCTAAGCAGTTCAAGCCTCTTAATTCTCTTACGATACGTTCTCCCACTACTGTAAAATGTTTGCGGGCCCATACAATATCAACATCTCTTAATTTTAACGCAGTATTAATTCCCATTTCATTTAAACGCTTTGATAATTGACGCCCTATTCCCCAAATATCACTGACTGGAAAATTAGCCAACACTTCATTTTGTGTGGTTTTTTTACAAATATTAAACACACCACTTTTAGTATGTTTTTTTGCCGTATGATTGGCAACTTTGGCTAATGTTTTATTGGGGGCAATACCAATAGAAACAGGAATTCCGGTCCATTGCTTAACGGTTTTTCTGATTTCTAAACAATACTTTATTAAATCTAAGCGTTTAAATTCTTCTAAACGTAAAAATGCTTCGTCTATTGAATACACTTCCATTGAAGGTGTAAACTGGCGCAACGTCGCCATCACACGCTGCGACATATCGCCATACAATTGATAATTTGAAGAAAGAATAATTGCTTTCTTTTTTTCTAGTAACTTTTTATATTGGAACATAGGCGCACCCATTGGAATCCCAAGTTCTTTAATTTCATTGGAACGTGCCACGATACAACCATCATTATTTGATAAGACAGCCATCGGTTTTTTTTCTAATGCTGGATTAAAAACTCGCTCACAAGAACAATAAAAATTATTACAGTCGACTAATGCATAAACAGGATCTGGTTTTAGTAAAGACATAAATTAAACTGCATGCACAACATTAGTAACGACACCCCAAATATGAACCTCGTCTTCTTCGGTTACTAAAATTGGTTCGTAGTCATCATTCTCAGGGGCTAAGTAAACTTTACCGTCTTTTTTAACATAACGTTTAACGGTAAGTTCGTGTTGAATAGCAGCAATCACAATTTTCCCTACCTGCGGCTCAATACTTCGATCTACAACTAATAAATCTCCATCATGGATTCCTGCTTTAATCATTGACTCTCCTGAAACACGTACAAAGAAAGTGGCGCTCGGAGTTTTAATTAAATGACTATTTAAATCAAGCTTGGTGTCCATAAAATCATCAGCAGGTGATGGGAAACCAGCAGCAACTTTTGAAGCAAATAATGGCAGTTCATATTCTGCTAAATTTTGTGATTCCACAAAATCTCTTACTTCTGCAACCATGTGTTCTGGAACACGAATTGCTTTAGTGGGTACACCATAAAGACTCTTGCGACCAGCGCCTGATCGTTTACCACCACGTGTTACAGATTTATTTTTGATTTCGTACATAATCTAAAAGTACTTTAAATCATGGATTATGTCAATTAATTAATATCCTATTTTAACTAATATTAATTCTCTTTCTTCTTTCGCAAAAAATGACCTGTTTTTACAAAAATAAGTGCACCTTCTTCTTTGGTAAATGGTGTGTGCTGACTTAAATGCGGACTCCTTAACCATGATCCTTTTGGATATGCTCCAAACTCATCATGGAAAACCCCTTCTAAAACTAAAATTTCTTCGCCACCCAAATGCTGATGTGGATTAAATATTGTATTGGGTTTCCACTTTACCAGCGCAGCATGCTCAGCTTCAAAATTATGTAGTGGCATGACTGATAACCCACCCACTAAACCGGGGAGCCAAGGCTCTTTATTAGTATTAATTTTTACGGGCTGTGTATCGTTACTTTGAAACTGTCGTAACTTAACAAATAGAACGCAACCAGACTCACTATAAGGATTATGCGCTGAGCCTTTTGGATTTCTAACATAAGTTCCTTTTGGGTAAGAACCAAATTCGTCGGAAAACACTCCATCTAAAACTAAAAACTCTTCACCGCCGTCATGCGTGTGCTGATCAAATTTACTACCTGGCGCAAATCGTACAATAGTCGAGGCAACCGCTGTTTCTCCCTCATCATCTCTTTCAAGATATAAACGTTCTACGCCATCTGCTGGTGATTTATGCCACCTTTCTTTTGCAGAATTAATGCACGCTCGTTTAGTAAAATCCCTATTAATACTCATATAAAATTTAAGCTAATTGATCTAATGGCCATCTTGGTTTTACTTCGCCTTTCAAATCATAAATTTGACCTGCTTCATACTTTTTATAACCAGCGTAAGCAATCATTGCGCCATTGTCTGTACAAAATTTCTTGGTTGGATAATATGCTTTGGCATTAATTGAATGAGCAAAGTTAGTTAATTTATCTCTAATAAATTGATTAGCACTCACGCCACCTGAAATAACAATTACTGGGTAGTATTTTTCATTATGTGCACGTTTTAGCTTTCCAACTAAACAATCAGTGACTGAATTTTGCAACTCTAAAGAAATATTTTTTTGTACTTGCTCAGTTTTTTCTGAGGCTTTCCATGTGAGCATAATATGTGTTTTTAAGCCGCTGAAACTAAAATCGCAATTAGGTTTATTTAATATTGGACGCGGAAATTTATAACTACCAGTAACACCATCTTTAGCTAATTTTTCTATTAACGGTCCGCCAGGATAATCAAGCCCCATTAGTTTTGCAGTTTTGTCAAAAGCTTCTCCTAAAGCATCATCCAAAGTTTCTCCCATGATTTCATAATCGCCGATGCTCTTAGCATCAATGATCATAGTATGACCGCCAGAGATAAGTAGTCCAAAGAATGGAAACGATAACTCTGGATATTCCATAAATGGAGCTAATAAATGTGCTTCGATATGATTAATAGAGATAATTGGCTTGTCTATTATATAGGATAGTGTTCTAGCAAATGTAGAGCCAACTAATAAACATCCTTTTAATCCTGGCCCTGCAGTGTAAGCCACCAAATCAACTTCATCTAATAATTTCCCAGTCTTTTTCAAAAGATTATTTAACAAAGGTAAAATTCTGTCCGCATGATCTCTAGAGGCTAGTTCTGGCACTACGCCGCCATATGCTTGATGAATATCAATTTGACTAAAAAGCTCGTCTGCCAGCAAACCTTCCTCAGAATCATAAAGGGCCAGCCCAGTTTCGTCACAAGAGGTTTCTATACCAAGCACTAACATACTATATAACTACTTTGTTTTGATTTTTTTGCATACAACTGTATAATCACACCACTAAATTGTTAAAGGTAAATTATGCCAAGTATTAAAGTAAAAGAAAACGAACCATTTGATATTGCGATCAGAAGATTTAGACGCGCATGTGAAAAGGCTGGAGTTTTAACTGAAATTAGAAAAAGGGAATTTTACGAAAAACCTACTTCTGTTAGAAAAAGAAAAGCAGCCGCAGCTGTTAAAAGAGTTCATAAAAGATCAAATCGAACTGCTACCGGCAGAAGAATTAAACTTTATTAATGTCTAACCCTCAAGATAGTAACTCCTCTCTTAAAATTAAAATAACTGAAGACATGAAATCTTCCATGAAAAGCGGAGATAAAAAAAGATTAGCCGCAGTTAAATTAATTCTTGCAGCTATTATTAATCAAGAAGTAAATACAAGAAAAGATTTAAGTGATGAAAATATATTTGAGATCTTAAAAAAATTATCTAAAAAAAATAAAGAATCTTTAGCTTATTACCGAGAAGAAAATCGTAATGATCTTGCTGAGCAAGAGGAATTTGAACTATCTGTTATAAAAGAATATCTTCCAGAAGATATGCCAGAAGAAGAAATTAAACAAATGATTGAAGCTATTATTTCAGAAAAATCTATTCAACAAATGAGCCAGATTGGCGAGATTATGAGTGAACTAAAAAAACGTTCTAATAATCGTGCTGATATGGGTTTCGCAAGTAAATTCGTTAAAGAAAAACTATCTTAAAATAACTATATGAATTATATCAAGGTGTGAGCCTTAATAGTTTTGTGTAATAATCGTTACTATGAAAGATACAATGCAATTTCTTGATATTCAAAGAGAAGAACCTCCAGTTGAAAAGGCGGAAGTTAGGATTTATAGCTATAAAGAAATATATGCTAATTTTACTGCTGAAAAAGCTTCTCAGCAAGCTGGGCGCTGCTTAGATTGTGGTAATCCATATTGTGAATGGAAATGCCCTGTTCATAATTATATTCCAACATGGTTAGACTTAATTCGTGATGGGAAAATTATTGAAGCAGCAGAAATGTCTCATAAAACTAATTCTCTCCCAGAGATTTGTGGACGTATATGCCCTCAAGACAAACTATGTGAAGGAGCTTGTACATTAGAAGACGGCTTTGGAGCAGTTTCTATTGGATCAATTGAAAAATATATTACTGATGAAGCATTTCGTCTTGGTTGGAAGCCAGATATGTCTAATGTAATTAAAACAGATAAAACTGTTGCAATTATTGGAGCAGGGCCTGCCGGTTTAGCATGTGCTGACATCTTAACTAGAAACGGAGTTAAAGCAAAAATATATGATAAGTATTCAAGAATTGGCGGGTTGTTAACTTTTGGTATTCCTCCATTTAAGCTTGATAAAAATATTGTAGAAAAAAGAAAAGAAATTTTAGAGGGTATGGGTGTTGAGTTTATTTTAAATACCGAAGTTGGAAAAGATATTGATTTTCAAGATATCTATGATTCCTATGACGCAGTATTTTTAGGTATGGGAACTTATAAACCAATAAAAGGAGGGTTCAAAGGCGAGGATCTTAAGAATGTTTATGAAGCTTTACCATTTTTAATTTCAAATATTAATAATGAACTACAAATTGATAGCAATGTGGTCTCTATGAAAGACCAGAATGTAATTATCTTAGGTGGTGGCGATACTGCCATGGACTGTAATAGGACATCTATTCGCCAACAAGCTGAAAGCGTTACTTGTATTTATAGAAGAGATGAAGAAAATATGCCTGGATCAAAAAAAGAAGTAAAGAATGCAAAAGAAGAAGGTGTAAAATTTTTATTTAATTATCAGCCTATCGAAATTATTGGGGATAAAGAAGTTGAGGGAGTAAAGGTTGTTAAAACAAAATTGGGCCCGCCTGATGCTATAGGTCGTAAAAAACCAATAATAATAAAAAATTCTGAAAAAATTATTCCTGCTGATAAAGTAATTATTGCTTTTGGATTTCTACCAAGCCCAGCTGGCTGGTTTAAAGAAAATAATATAGATATAAAAGATAATGGTTTGCTAAAAATTGATAATGACTATCTCTATCAAACAACCAATGATAAAATTTTTGCTGGTGGAGATATGACAAGAGGATCAGATTTAGTTGTTACAGCGGTATTCGAAGGAAGAGAAGCTGCCGAAAATATTCTAGATTATCTAGAGATATAATAATGAGTTTAATAAAAAATAATCGAATACTTGATGTTTTAAATGGCGTCCCTGTAGATAGAACACCTATTTGGATAATGAGGCAAGCAGGTAGGTATCTTCCAGAATATAAAAAAACAAGAACAAAAGCGGGAAGTTTTATAAATTTATGTAAAACACCAGAACTTGCTTCTGAAGTCACTATACAACCCATCGAGAGATTTAATCTTGATGCTGCTATAATTTTTTCTGATATCTTGACAATACCAGATGCAATGGGGTTAGAGTTACAGTTCGAGGACAATAGAGGACCCTACTTTGATAATCCCATTGATAATCTTGAAGACATAAAATCTCTTATCGATAAAGATATTACGCATAAATTAGATTACGTTGCGCAAGCTATCGTACAAACAAAAAATAAATTAAATAATGAGATACCTTTAATCGGTTTTTCTGGAAGTCCATGGACTTTATCAACATATATGATTGAAGGGTCTGCTACAAAAGAATTTAGAAAAATAAGATCAATGGTTTTTAATAATCCAAAAATGCTTGAACTTTTAATTAAAAAATTAATAAATTCAATTTCAGAATATTTAATTATGCAAGCAAAAGCTGGGGCAGATATATTAATGTTATTTGATTCGTGGGGCGGACTTTTAGATACAGAAAATTATAATTATTTTTCTCTCAACCCTATGAAAGAAATAATTAGTAATCTAAATAATAGTAATATTACAAAAAATATACCTATAATATTATTTACAAAAGGTGGAGGTAATTGGTTAAATAGTATTTCTAAATCTGGCTGCAATGCTATTGGTTTAGATTGGACATCAGATATATCTGTAGCAAGAAAAATTGTTGGAGAAAATATGTGCTTACAGGGCAACTTAGACCCATGTGCTCTTCATGGGACCGAAGAATCTATAAAAAACGCAGCAGAAAAAATTATTGATGGCTATGGATATGGAAATAGACATATTTTTAATTTAGGGCATGGTATAGATCAATATGTAAATCCTGATAACTTAGCTTTATTAATAAATCACGTACAAGAATATAGTAAAAAATATCATAAAAGCTAGAATAATTTTTCGATCTCTACATCAGTCTCATCTTTTTTATTAATTTTATTCTTTTTACTAAAAGTTTTTGGAACATTTTCCTCTCTAAATACTTCAATCATAGAATTCTTAGAATCTGGCGATGCTAATAAACCATTTTTACTATCAATTTTTGCGCTAACCATACCTTCTGGGCTATCTAAATTAGAAATTGGTAAACCTTTCAAAGCAACTTTCATATAATCAATCCACATAGGTAATGCTGCCGTGCTACCAAATTCATTCTTACCAAGCGATGAATGATTATCAAAACCTAAAAAACTAATAGTTACAACATCTCTATTAAAACCACTAAACCAAGCATCTTTTTGGTCATTTGTGGTACCCGTTTTTCCAGCAATATCAGATCTTTTCAATACTTTTGCTTTTTTTGCTGTACCGTATTTTATTACATCTTTCATCATGCTAACCATTTGATAAATATTTCTTGGTTCTACCGTTTGCATTGAAAATCTTGGCAAACCTGCTTTAGCTCTTAATTTTGCAATTTCATCTACAGATTTTGCTGAAGGGAATTGCAAAATATCTAGACTCATGTAATCACAAGGATTACTGCAAACTGTAACTGGATTCTCAACATAAATAATTTCACCATCTCTTTTTCTTACCTGCTCAATAATGTACGGTTTTATTCCATAGCCTCCGTTAGCAAAATAGGCATAGGCTTTCGCTAAATTAATAGGAGTAGTTTCACCACTACCCAGAGCAAGCGTTAAGTCTTTCGGCAGTTTTTCTGTATCAATTCCAAAATTTTTTGCATAATTTAAAGTATATTTAATGCCAATATTATCCAGCAATCTAATTGAGATCATATTTCTAGATTTAGCTAAACCATATCGTAATCTTGTAGGGCCATAAAATTTTCCACCATAATTTTTTGGTCTCCACGCACCACTAACAGTATTTTCTTTAAATACTTTTGGAGCATCGTTAATAATGGATGCTGGCGTATAGCCTTTATTTAATGCAGCTGAATAAATAAAAGGTTTAAAACTTGATCCGGGCTGTCGCTTTGCTTGAGTAGCTCTGTTGAACTTACTTAATCTAAAATCATAACCGCCAGACAATGCAGAAATAGCACCGCTATTAGAATTAATAGACACTATGGCTCCATTAACATTTGGAATTTGTGACAAGTACCACTGGTTATTAATTTCCCTAACTCTTACAACATCTCCAATTGACAATATTTTACCAAAGTCTGTAATCTTCATTTTATAATTAACTTCAAAATATTGATTTTTGATTATTATTTTCTTTAAATCGATATCAAGCAATTTATGATTTTTTGAATATACTTTTATTTTTTTTGCATCTACATTAAGCACTACTGCTGGAACATTATTATTGATTGTATAAAAATCTCTAAAATATTTATTTATATTTCTTATCGAAACATCAAGATCATATTCAAAATTAGAATTTAATAATTCGTTATAATTAATTTTAGCTTCTGCTCCTCGGTATCCATGCCTAAGATCATATTTTTCAATATTTTTCGTCAACGCTTTTTGAGCAGACTCTTGCAGTTTGCTTTTTATAGTTGTAAAAACATCAAAACCTTGTGTGTATGCATCATTTCCAAATCTTTCTTCCATTTTTAATCTTGCCATTTCAGAGACGTAAGGCGCACTTAATTCAATACTTGCTGTATTTAGTTTTGCCGTAACTGGTGAAAGAAAAGCTGTAGTATAATCTTCTTGCCCAATAAAATTATTTTCAGCCATTCTTCTTAATACATAATCTCTTCTCTGTAATGCTCTTTTTTTATTAGATATTGGATTATACCTTGATGGAGCCTTTGGCAATCCTGCAATCATAGCTATTTGTGCTAATGTTAATTTTGATAGTCTTTTTCCATAATATACTTGTGCTGCTGCTTCAACTCCATACGCTCTATGACCTAAATAAATTTTATTCATATATAACTCAAAGATCCTTTCTTTGCTTAAATTCCTTTCCATCTTGTATGCCAATAAAATTTCCCTTAGTTTACGAATAATTTTCTTCTCTCGAGTTAAATAGAAATTTCTTGCTACCTGCATAGTTATAGTGCTCCCACCTTGAGTAACTTTTCCAGTAGAAATAAAACTTTTAAATGCCCTAAGTAATCCAAAATAATCAACCCCATTATGCGAATAAAATCTATTATCCTCTGCTGCAATAAAAGCATTTTTCAAATTCTCTGGGATTTCTGCAAACGTTACTGGAATTCTTTTTTTCTCTCCATATACAGCTATCAATTTTCTATCTTGTGTATAAATTCTCATTGGAATCTGCATTCTCATATCTTGAATTTCTTCAACAGAAGGTAAGCTTTGAGACAAAATGAGATATAGGATAAAACTGAGTAAAACTATTATACTAATAAAATAATAAGTTGATTTTAAAGCTTTTTTAAAAAATATGCTCATACTTGTTGGTGGCAATAAAAATTCTTGTTAATATCTATATAATACTATAAAAACAAAATTTATCTTGTCTAAACTGAGAAACAATATAATCTTAATTGGTCCAATGGGTGCTGGAAAGACCTCAATTGGTAAAAAATTATCTAAATTAATAAAATTTACTTTTATTGATACTGATTATCTTATTGAAGAAAAAACTGAAGTAAATATTCCCACTATATTTGAACATGAGGGTGAGGAAGGATTTCGTGCACGCGAGACAAAAATTTTAGAAGAAATATCAAATAATACTAATACCGTTATTGGAACTGGTGGCGGAATAGTACTTTTGCCAGAAAACCGACAAATAATTAAAAGCATGGGATTTGTAGTTTATCTTACAGCAAGCATCAAAGAATTAGTTTATAGAACAGAATATGACAAAAATAGACCTTTAATAGCTGATAATAACGCTGAGAATCAAATTAAAAGCATGCTAGATGAAAGAAAAGAATATTACGAGAGTACCTCTAATATAACTATAAATACTGATAATTATGATACAGTTAAATTATCAAAAAGTATTATTAAAAGTTATAAAACTTATGAAAAAGATAATAGTTAAGCTAGATAAAAGGTCATACCCTATTTACATTGGCACTAATATTATTTCTGATAAAAATTTACTAAAAAATATTAATAGTAAAAATATTGCATTAGTAACTAATAAGAAAGTCCAGTCTCTTCATTTAAGTAAAATTAAAAATAATATTTTTAAAAAAAATAAAATTATATTAAGTGACGGTGAAAAATACAAAAACCAAGAAAGCGTCTCAAAGATATACAATTATTTACTAAAAAATAAATTTTCAAGAGATAGTGTTTTAGTTGCGTTAGGCGGAGGGGTAATTGGAGATATTACAGGTTACGCTGCTGCAACTTACCAAAGAGGGATTGATTTTATTCAAATACCAACAACTTTGTTGTCTATGGTTGATTCTTCTGTAGGTGGTAAAACAGGAATTAATCATGCTTTAGGTAAAAATATGATAGGTTCTTTCCATCAGCCAAAAGCAGTTATTATTGACGTTAACATTCTAAAAACTTTACCAAAAAGGCAATTTAACGCTGGGATGGCAGAAGTTATAAAATATGGGATTATAAAAGACAGAGCCTTCTTTAATTGGATTGCCCAAAATCATATAAAAATAAAATCTCAAGATCCTAATAGCATTATTAAAGTAATTAAGAAATCATGTGAAATTAAAGCAAATATTGTTTCCCTTGATGAAAAAGAAGTAAATATTAGAGTTTTACTAAATCTGGGACACACATTTGGTCATGCTATTGAAAATAATTTAGGTTACGGAAAATGGTTACATGGTGAAGCAATTGCTTGCGGATTTCTTATAGCTTCCGCTGTAGCCATACAAAATAAAACATTAAAAATATCTGAATATGAACAAATTAAAAACTTATTAAAATTATTTAATTTACCTACTAAATTGCCAAAAAATATAAATATAAATAAATTATTTAAAACTATGATGCTTGACAAAAAAGTCAAAAATAATGAAATTTTGTATATTCTCCCAAAAAATATTGGCAATGCATATATAACAAGTAAAATTAATAAAAATATAATATTAAAAGCTCTAAAAGATCATGCCTAATAATATTGAAAATAATTTAGCATCTTATGCATTAAAATCTTCAAATTCTCGTGGTCGAAAGTATAAAGAAGAACCACCTATGTTGAGAAGTGAATATCAAAGAGATAGAGAAAGAATTATTCATTCAACTGCATTTAGAAGACTAGAATATAAAACTCAAGTCTTTGTTAATCATGAAGGTGACATGTACCGAACAAGATTAACTCATACAATAGAAGTTGCGCAAATTGCGCGAGCAACAGCGCGAGCATTGAATTTAAACGAAGATTTAACAGAGGCAATTGCCCTTGCTCATGATTTAGGGCATACGCCTTTCGGTCACGCTGGTCAAGATATACTTAATTCATGTATGAAAGAATTTGGAGGTTTTGAACACAATATTCAGTCTCTAAGAATAATTGAAAAATTAGAAAATAAATATGCAAGTTTCCCAGGACTAAATTTATGTTTTGAAACAAGAGAAGGTATTTTAAAAAAGTGCAGTAAAGAAAGAGCAAAAAAATTTGGCGTTGTTGCAAGTAGATTTATTGAAAAAAAACAATCATCACTCGAAGCTCAACTAACTAATGTTGCTGATGAAATAGCGTATAATAATCATGATATACAAGATGGTATAAAAGCAAAGAAAATTTCAGTAGAGCAATTAGAAGAAGTTCCATTATTTTTTGACCAAATGAAAATCACTTTAAAAAAATACCCTAAATTATATGGATCAAAAATAGTTCATGAAACAGTAAGATTAATTATTAATTTATTAGTTACAGATTTAATAAATAATTCCAATAAAAATATTATAGATCTAAATATTAAAACTATTAGTGATGTTAGGGATTCTAATGACTTAATAATTAATTTTTCCGATGGTATTAAAAATCTAAATATAAATTTAAAAAAATTTTTACATAAAAATTTATATAAACATCCGGATGTTCTTGAAATGACGAGTCAAGCAAATTATATTATTAAAGATTTATTTTCTGCATATATAGCTGATATAAAACTACTACCTAAGGACTATTATCAATACAATCTAAAAAAAATTAACAAAAATGATAAAGAAAGGGTAATTTGTGATTATATTGCTGGTATGACTGATCGCTTTGCTCTTCAAGAACATATAAAGCTATATAAGTAATATTCAGCGCTTTATCTTTTAATATCTATTGAACGATAAGCCTCCTAGTTCTATACTTAATAATATAATGTTAATGAATTAATATGAAAGAAAAAGATAAAAAAATAACTGGTTTGTATGATAAAAGCTTTGAAAAAGATAGTTGTGGTTTTGGCTTAATAGCAAATATTGATAATAAACCTAGTCACTGGCTTATTAAAACAGCAATTACTGCTTTAGAAAGATTAGCGCATAGAGGCGCTATTGGAGCAGATGGAACAACTGGTGATGGATGTGGCATATTACTTAAAATTCCTGAATTCTTTTTTAGATCAATAGCAAATGAACTAAAATTTAATATTGCAAAGAATTTTGCTATTGGAATGTTTTTTTTAAGTAGTGACAGTAAAAAAAGAAAAGCTTCAATTAATATAATTGAAAAAGTATTACACGAACATGACTTTGTTTTAGCAGGATGGAGAGATGTGCCTACAAATGAAAAAATTTGTGGCGAAGATGCTCTTAAAACTTTACCTTACATAATACAAGCATTTATAAATCCTTCCGATAAAATAGCTGACGATAATATTGAATCTAAATTACTAGTTATTAGGAAAAAAATAGAAATTTTAATTAATAAAACTGATGACGAAATATTCTACATATCAAGTCTATCATCAAAAGTAATTTTATATAAAGGCATGGTTATGCCAAAACATCTTTCAAAATTCTATTTAGACTTATCAAATAAGAAACTTGAAACATCTTTATGTATTTTTCATCAAAGATTTTCTACAAATACTGAGCCTCAATGGAGTTTAGCTCAACCATTTAGATTACTTGCGCATAATGGTGAAATTAACACCATAAGAGCAAATAGAAATTGGTCTCAAGCTAGATCAAGCATATTTAAAACTTCAAAAATACCAGAATTGGATAAATTAAAACCACTAGTATCTATGGATGGCTCTGATTCTAAAAGTCTTGATAATATGCTAGAAATTCTATCACTTGGCGGCATTAATTTATTTAAAGCAATTAAACTTCTTATTCCCCCAGCATGGCAAAGCACTACATCAAACGATCCTGATTTAAGAGCATTTTATGAATATAATGCAAAACATATGGAATCTTGGGATGGCCCTGCTGGAATAGTATTAACTGATGGTAGATATGCTGCGTGTGTTACTGATCGAAATGGTCTAAGGCCAGCAAGATACATAATTACAAATGATCGGCATATAACGCTGGCTTCAGAAATTGGAGTTTATGATTATGATGAGCAAGATGTTATAGAAAAAGGGAAGTTAGGCCCTGGGCAAATTATTGCTGTAGATACAATTGAAGGTAAAGTTCTGTACTCAAATGATATAGATAATATGTTGAAGAAAAGATGTCCTTATAAGGAATGGATGGATGTTGGCGCAGAATTCATGAGAAAAATTATTCCAGATAAATTTCCTAAATTAGAAATTTTTGAAGACTCAAAGGTTAAGCAATATGAAAAAATGTTTAATATTACATATGAAGAAAAAGATCAAATCTTAAAACCTCTTTCAAAAATGAGTCAAGAAGCGATTGGCTCTATGGGCGACGATACACCATTCCCAGTACTTTCAAAACAAATAAGATCTTTATATGATTATTTTAGACAGCAATTTGCACAAGTAACTAATCCCCCTATAGACTCAATAAGAGAAAGTAATGTAATGTCATTAGAAACTTACCTTGGCCCGGACTTAAACGTTTTTGAAGAAGGTTCTAAACATGCATATAGACTTACAGTAGAATCTCCAATTTTATCTTATAGAAAATTTAAACAACTCCAAGAATTAAAAAATAAAAAATTTACTTATAAAATTTTGGACCTGAATTACGATAGTAATATCAAACTTAAAGACGCTATCGTTAACTTAACTGAAGAAGCTATTCAGGCAGCTAAAAAAAATAAAGTTTTTATTATATTAAGTGATAAAAAAATTAAAAAAGGAAAGTTACCAATCCATGCTCTGCTAGCAACAGGAGCAGTGCATCACGCTTTAATTAAAAATGGTTTAAGAACTAAAATAAATATTATTGTAGAAACAGCGACAGCTAGGGATTCGCATCATTTTGCTGCCTTAATTGGATTTGGAGCTACAGCTATATATCCATACTTAGCGCATCAATTAATTAATAATATGTTGACAGAAAAATCTGATGATAATTCAGAATTTTATATAGCTACAAAAAATTATCGCAATGGAATTAATAAGGGTTTGTATAAGATTTTATCTAAAATGGGCATTTCTACAATAGCAAGTTATCGAGGGTCTCAATTATTTGAATGTGTTGGCCTTAATCAAGAAGTTATAAACTTATGTTTCTGCGATACTATTAATCGAATATCTGGAACAACTTTTGATGATCTTCATAGTGATCAGTCTCAATTAGCTAAAAATACTTGGAGTCAAAGAAAAAGTATTAAACAAGGTGGTTTGTTAAAGTACGTTCATGGTGAAGAATTTCATGCTTATAATCCTGATGTTGTTAAAGCATTACAAGATGCTGTAAAAAGTGGGGAATATAAAGATTATGAAAAATATAGCAAAATAGTTAATTCCAGAGAGAAAATGGTTATTAGGGATATGCTTGATTTTAAAAGTAATAAAAAACCTATTTCTATTGAACAGGTTGAATCTATAGAAAAAATTCTTCTAAGGTTTGACTCTGCAGGAATGTCTTTAGGAGCTTTATCTCCAGATGCTCATGAAACTTTAGCGCAAGCTATGAATAAAATGGGAGGAAGATCAAATTCAGGTGAGGGAGGTGAAGATCAAAAAAGATTTAACACTGATAAAAATTCAAAAATAAAACAAGTTGCCTCAGGAAGATTTGGAGTAACTCCTCACTATTTGGTTAATGCTGAGGTTATACAAATCAAAATTGCCCAAGGGGCAAAACCAGGAGAAGGTGGGCAGCTTCCAGGTGACAAAGTTGATGAACTTATCGCTACTTTAAGATATTCGAACCCTGGAATTACATTAATATCTCCACCCCCGCACCATGATATTTATTCTATAGAAGATTTAGCTCAACTTATTTTTGATCTTAAACAAGTAAATCCAAATGCATTAGTATCTGTTAAATTAGTAGCAGAAGCTGGCATAGGAACAATTGCTGCTGGAGTTACTAAAGCATATGCTGATTTAATCACAATCTCTGGATATGACGGTGGAACTGGCGCAAGCCCACTTTCGAGTATTAAATATGCAGGCGGCCCATGGGAAATGGGGTTATCTGAAACCCACCAAACTCTAAGAGCAAGCAGACTAAGAAACAGAGTCAGGCTTCAGGCTGACGGGGGTTTAAAAACAGGAGTAGATGTTCTAAAGGCAGCTATGCTTGGAGCAGAAAGTTTTGGTTTTGGAACAGCTCCAATGATTGCTATGGGCTGTAAATATCTAAGGATTTGCCATCTTAACAATTGCGCAACAGGAGTTGCTACTCAAAATAAAGTTTTAAGAAAATATCATTTTATTGGTAAAGATGAGATGGTCATGAATTATTTTAAATTTGTTGCTCAAGAAACTAGACAGTTATTAGCAAATTTAGGATACAAAAAGTTGTCAGATGTAATAGGGCAAACTAATTTGCTTAAAATTAAAAAAGTTGAGAAAGGAAAACTTAAAAACTTAAAGATTGACCCAATAATATCTGATGCAAATGTTGACAACAATATTTCACACATGTGTGAAGTTAAAAACAATGATCCGTGGGATAAAGCAAATTTAGCTAAAAAAATTAATTTAGATGTAAAAGAAAAAATTATTAAAAAACTAGGTGGTAACTTTAATTATAATATTAAAAATACAGATAGATCTATAGGCGCAAGTATTTCAGGATTTATTGCATCGCATCATGGCAACTATGGCATGGTGAAACACCCGATTAATATTTACTTTAAAGGCACTGCTGGACAAAGCTTTGGTGTATGGAATGCAGGTGGTTTAAATTTAACTTTAGAAGGGGATGCGAATGATTATGTCGGGAAAGGAATGGCTTCAGGCGAAATAATAATTTACCCTCCTAAAAATGTAAATTATAAGAGTAATGAGACAGTAATTATAGGCAACACATGCATGTATGGAGCAACTGGTGGAAAATTATATGCTGCCGGAATTGCTGGGGAAAGATTTGCTGTTAGAAACTCTGGAGCAACAGCAATAGTTGAGGGTGTTGGGGACCATGGTTGTGAGTATATGACAAATGGAGCTGTAATCATTCTCGGCAAAACAGGAATAAACTTTGGAGCAGGTATGTCTGGCGGTTTTGCAATTGTTTTAAACGAAGATGAAACATTTAAAAACAAATATAATCCAGAACTAATAGAGATTTTAAAAATTAATAAAAATAAATATCCGTACCAAGAAACATTTTTAAAGAACTCAATCATAGATTTTTGTCACAAAACAAATAGTTTGTGGGGGAAACATATATTAAATAATTTTGAAACATATATTGAAAAATTTTTAATTGTTAAACCTAAAGCTATTAAAATTGAAGAATTATTTAATAAAGATAGCGTAGCTGCTTAAAATGGCACAGAGAATTCCAAAAGAATTTATTGATAGCTTATTAGAAAAAGCCAATATTACCGATATAATTAATAGTTATATAAAACTAGAAAAAAAAGGCAATGATTATTGGGCTCGTTGCCCTTTTCATAACGAAAAAACTTCATCATTTAGTGTTAGCGAAAATAAACAATTCTTTCATTGTTTCGGATGCGGTGCTCATGGTAATGCAATAGGATTTGTAATGGAGCATGCTAATAAAACATACCCAGAAGCTATCGAAACAATTGCAAATAGTATGGGTATGGATATTCCGAGAGATAAAGAATCAAATAAAAAATATGAAGCAAGAAAAATTATTCATAATTCTCTTAGTGATGCTTGTAAAAATTTTGAAGAGCAGTTGAAAAATTCAAAACTCGCTATATCTTATTTAAAAAAAAGAAACATTCTAGGAACTACAGCTAAACTATTTAATATTGGTTATGCAGAAAATAATTTCCAAAATCTTAAAAATATATTAATTAATTCTTATTCAGAATCTGATTTACTTAATGCTGGGCTTATAGCAAAAAAAGATGGAAATTCTTATGATAAATTTAGAGATAGAATAATGTTTCCAATACATGACGCCTCAGGAAATATTATTGCATTTGGTGGAAGAATATTACATGACAATGTAGAAAAGCCACTACCAAAATATATGAATTCCCCAGAAACTATTTTGTTTAGCAAGAAAAGAGTTTTGTATAATTTACACTTAGCAAAAAAAAGTAAAGAAGCAAAAGACATTTTATATATAGTTGAAGGATACATGGATGTAATTGCGCTGTATCAAGCAGGAATAAAAAATGTTGTGGCTACATTAGGAACGGCTGTAACCCAAGAAAATTTACTACAATGCTTTAAATATACGAAAGAAATTATATGTTGTTTCGATGGAGATAAAGCTGGAGAAAAAGCTGCATGGCAAGGCGTAGAAAATATTATGGCAGTTATTAATGATGGCAATATAATTAGTTTTGTATTTTTATCAGAAAACAATGATCCAGATGACATAATTGAAAAAGGCGGCATAAATCTTTGGGAGAAAAATATAAATAAAAAAATCAGCATTGAAGAATTTATTTTTAAAAAGTTTTCTAAAGAAGTTGATTTAAAAACTGCAGCAGGTAAAACTCAATTTATAAAAAAAGCTGACTCCTTATTAAATAAATTAAATGCAAAAATCTTAAAAGAAATTCTAAAATCAAGCTTAAGAGAAAAAATAGGAGTAAAAAATATCTCATTTAATGTAACAAATGAAACTATTCTCTCGAAGCCAAAGAAAATTAAATCTAACCCAATGCGTTCAGCTATTTTAATATTAATAAATTATCCTGATATTAATATAAATATGGATGCTATCAATCTTGAATTTATTAAAAATTACCCGGGGATTAATTTATTAAAAGAAATTATTGAAATAATAAACAATAATAAAAATATTAGTATGGGAAGAATTATTGAGTTTTTTGAGGGCACTGATAATTACGATCATCTAAAAAAAATTAGTGCTAATAAATTACCTGACTTAAATCTTGGCTTAAATAATGTGCCCGAGGAATTTATTAATAATGTGTCCGATGAATTTAATGGTTACATCAATATTATTTTAAAAAATACTCTAAAAGATAAAAGAAAAATGCTTATGAACGACTACAATAATTTAGAAAACCCAGATTCTACTATCCTAAAAGAAATAACAAAAATTGATAAATTATTAAAAAAATAACTAATTTATGTGGTATAATCGCTCTCCCAACTATCATGCACTTTTAAATCTAAATTTATATAAATGACCATAAACCAAGATCAACAAACGAAAATTAAAGAACTTATCTCGAAAGGAAAAGAGCAAGGCTACCTTACCTATGGAGAAGTTAATGATCATTTACCAGCAGGGATTGTTGACTCAGATCAAATAGAAGACATTATTAACATGATAACTGAAATGGGAATAGTGGTTCAAGAACAAGCACCGGATGAAGACTCTTTAGTTATAAATGAAAATGACTCTACTGACGACGATGCTGCAGAAGAAGCAGCTCAAGCTTTGGTTACCGTAGACCAAGAATTTGGAAGAACAACTGATCCTGTCAGGATGTATATGCGTGAAATGGGAACAGTAAATCTTTTAACTCGAGAAGGTGAAATTAGTATTGCTAAGCGAATAGAAGAAGGAATAAATCAAGTAACACATGCTTTGGCTTTTTACCCTAATACTATTGAAAAACTTTTAACATATTATGCGCTAATAATAGATCAGCCAATAGAAGAAGAAGAAGAAGAAGATACTGAAAGACTAAAATTAAGTGATTTATTAAATGGATTTCTTGACCCTGAAGCAGATAATGAAGTAATTGCTACTCACACAGTTAAGGATCCAACTAATGATGATGAAGAAGAAGAAGAAGAAGAAGAAGAAGAAATTGATACAGGGCCTGACCCTGAAGAAGCTAAATTACATTTTAATAATATAATTAAGTTATTTAAAAAAGCCAATCAGCCAGCAGTTAAAAAGGACCAAAAGAAACTTCAAAAAGCTAGAGAGAAAACTGCTGATTATTTTATGAGGTTCAGACTAGTTCCGCTATTAATTGGTGAATTTAAACAGGACTTAAAATTAATTGTTTCAAAAATCAGGGAATATGAAAAAAATATTGCAAAACTAGTAACAAATGCTGGAATGCCTAGAAGAGAATTCATCAAAACTTTTACTGATAATAGCTCTAACTTGTCCTGGGTTCAAAATAGATTAAAAGGAAAACCAAAATACGCAGAAAAACTTAAGAAAAATAAAGTAGAAATTCAAAAATTTCAAAAAAAACTAGCAAGAATAGAAGAGCAATCTAATTTGTCAGTTTCCGAAATCAAAGAAATTAATAGAAAAATGTCTATTGGTGAAGCAAAATCTAAGCGTGCTAAAAAAGAAATGATTGAAGCTAATCTAAGATTAGTAATCTCAATCGCTAAAAAATATACTAATAGAGGTTTACAATTTTTAGATTTAATTCAAGAGGGCAATATTGGATTAATGAAAGCAGTAGATAAATTTGAATACAGACGTGGTTATAAATTTTCTACATATGCAACATGGTGGATAAGACAAGCTATCACTCGCTCAATTGCTGACCAAGCTAGAACAATTAGAATACCTGTGCATATGATAGAAACTATTAATAAACTTAATAGAATTTCTAGACAAATGACACAAGAAAATGGTAAAGAACCAACGCCAGAAGAGCTTTCAATAAAAATGGCAATGCCAGAAGATAAAATTCGCAAAGTTCTTAAAATTGCAAAAGAGCCCATTTCTATGGAAACACCAATTGGGGACGATGAAGATTCACATTTAGGAGATTTTATTGAAGACGGAAATATTCTTACCCCAATGGAATCAGCGGCTAATGAAAGTTTAGGTGAAGCTACAAGAAGCATACTAGGATCACTAACCCCAAGAGAAGCTAAGGTTTTAAGAATGCGTTTTGGAATAGATATGAATACAGATCATACGCTTGAGGAAGTAGGCAAACAATTTGATGTGACCAGGGAAAGAATTAGACAAATAGAAGCAAAAGCATTAAGAAAACTAAGACACCCAAGTAGATCAGAACAGTTGAAAAGTTTTTTAGATATGGATTAATTTATATCGGTATAGCTTGCGGTATAGTTTCATGGAATTTCTGAATAATCAAGGTAATATCATTTCCAAAATATATATAAATTAAGGCCGACATACCGACAAATAAAAAAACAAATGTTAAGATTGTGTAGGTAAACATCTTGACAAAAAAACCTATAAAAAATAAAAAAAACTTTATAATAAAATTCAAAATATACACCTATTTAGATGAGTAAAGTTACTTATAAATATCAAATATATAAAATAAATTTGTATCTGTTGACACAATTATTAACAAAAATATAATTATTATCAAAAATAAAAAACCAAAAAACATTCCCCTAGATCTATTATATATATGCTTTTCAGAAATAGTATAATCTTCTTTCATGCTTTCTATAGAATCTTCATGAAGATTATTTTTATTCGAAATCTCTGAGCTAAATTTTTCTTCAAATCTTTTAGCTAAAATATTAAGAGAATTCTCAAGATTATCAATTCTTTTCAACCTTAGTGCATCTGCTGCTGCATAACCTTTTTTTGATTTTAAGTATCCTCTTTTTGGTGTAGTTGTATTTAAATAATTTATATTTGTTGGTAAATTTATTTTATTTTTAAGCTTATCACTAATTTCAGAAATTTTTTCTTCAAGAATGATAATTTTTTGATTAATTTCTTTGTTGCCATTATCATTTTTAAAATTATTTAAATTTTCTTTCGATAGCAATGTAATATTATGATCTAATTCTTCTAGTTTATTCTCTAATCTAGATATAACTGTAATTAAAGATAGCTCTATATCTGAAATTTTCTCTTTGTTTTTTTCTTTTTTCACACAAGCATTTTATCCTAATATTCTTTTTTTTTATAGTTTAAAAAATATTGGATTTCTAAAATCTGTATTTTGTTTTAATTTCGATTTTATGGTCAAGATATGAATCTGTGTAATCTTTCCCCTCCCATTTTACTTTAAAGCTGAAGCTATCCGTTATTTTTTTAGTTGCTCCAAATTCATATGTTAGTAGGCTTGTTCCACTACCTATGCTTTTTCCATTTGGTAATTGCTCACCTCCTCCTATCTCACCGTATATATGCCAGCTATTAATTTTTTCGTCATAGCCAAGCCTTATTTGGTGAACTGTTTTATCGTAATCTGAGTCTTTTGATTTTAATTCATGCTTTGTCATTATGTATGATCCAGCATACAGACTTTGTGAAACTAGGAATAAAATTGCGATTATCAGTTTGTTCATTTGATCTCCTTATTAATTATAAGTAAATAATAATCATTCTCAATATCATTTGCAATAGCAAATAGGGATTATTCTCATATAATTTAAATAGTGTATATATATTAATAACTTATATTTATATATAGTAGAACAATAATAATAATATTAACTAAATTAGATAATAAATCTTGCAATTTAGGTGCAAGAAAAACAAATCCCGCTAATCTCACAAACTATATTTGTATTATTAAATTTAGCTTCTTTTGCAGCTATATTAAACATGTTATCCATTTCTATGCTGCAACACTCAGTAATATCCCCACATTTATTGCATGACAAAAAATAACATTGTTTGTGTGAGTTTGGATGCTCACATCCAATATAAGATTGCTGAGAATTTAATTTATGTATCAAACCATTCTGTAATAGAAAATTTAATGCACGATATACAGTTGGTGGTTTTCCAGATCCTATGCCTTTAATCTCATGTAAAATATCATAAGCTTTTACTGGTTTATGACTTTTCCATATAATCTCAAAAACCTTTTTTCTTATTTCAGTTAAGCGTAAGTTTTTTTTGTCGCATAAATCTTTTGCAGATTTAATTGCTATTCTTTTACATTTTTTATGATCTTTACAGTTTTTCATATGTAGTATTACTCATCCTTATGATGAGTCTCAAGATCTTTCTCGACATCTTCGTGGTCACCAATAATTATATGATGCTGACTTTTTGTAACATATTTCTCAAGGAAAGGTATTAATGGTAAAGGTAGCAAACCTCCAATAACTATTCCCACAGTTGCAGATCTAAGATCAGAATCTAAATAAGCCGCTATAAGATCTGCTAATACATGTGCTAAAACCACTCCAATAATTCCAGCAACGAATCCATTTGACATCAATTTTAACATTCTATTTATACTCCAGCCTGTATAATATCCAATTAGCATTATTGATACATGAACTAAACCAAATACCAATCCTCTTGTTAAATTTTGGTCTTCTAATCCGAACCAATGCTGTATTAAATGCTCCATTTTTTCCTCATCTTAAAAATTATATTTTGCATCTATTAATAATTTATATATGTTATAACATAACATATTGTTTTGCCAATTTGTATAATAGTTATTGTGATACAATATCTTTCGTTGTATCTTACGTTTTTATTCTATAAAGGCCCTGTAGCTCAGTTGGTTAGAGCAGTGGACTCATAATCCATTTGTCGTAGGTTCGAGTCCTACCGGGGCCACCATAGAATATAATTAATGGCTCATCAATAATATTCGAAATAATGCTATAATTTTTTAATAAATGAATACTATAAGTATTGTAATAATTGTCAAAAATGGTGAAGAGTTTATAGAAAAAGCTCTTAAGAGTTCAACATGGGCAAACGAAATTATTATTTTGGACTCTGGTAGCAATGATAATACTTTAAAAGTTGCAAAAAAATATACAGATAATATTCATATCTCTGATTCATGGCCTGGTTTTGGAATACAAAGACAAAATGCACAAAAATTAGCTTCTTCTGATTGGATATTTATGTTGGATGCAGATGAAGTGATTAGTGAAGAATTAAAAAATTCAATTAAAGAATCAACTAAAGGTGAGTTTTCAGTATATCAAGTAAACCGTCTAAGCAAGGCGTTTGGAATAGAAATTAAGCATTCTGGATGGCACCCAGATTGGATAAATAGATTATACCCAAAAAATTTTACAACTTATAACGATGCCCTTGTTCATGAAACATTAATTATCCCAAAAAATCACTTGCCAAAAAAATTATACGGAATATTGCATCATGAAACATACCAAAATATGAAGGATTATTATCAAAAAATGTCTTTATATATTGACGCCTGGAGTACTGAAAATATTAATAAAAAACCTAATGGAGTATTAATTGGATTTTTAAGGGGCACATGGGCATTTTTTAAAATGTATATCATAAAGCTAGGATTTCTCGACGGTAAAGTAGGGTTTATTTTAGCACTGCTTAGGCTTGAAACTACTGTAATGAAATATGTAGATATAAATACAAAAAATAAAAAATTCTAAACCTCTAATTTAATTAATTTCTTAATATAAAATACTCCTAAATATACAAAAGGTGTGTCTATAGCAGCTATTAAAATCTTAACTATATAACTTGCTAGTATTATTTTCATTATTACGTCCCATTGTAAATTTAATCCAAAATGTAAGAAAATAGAATTTACAATAATAGTGTCTATTAATTGTGAAAACATAGTTGAAACATTATTTCTAATCCACAAATATTTACCCTGGGTTAAATTTTTTAAATAATGAAATATACGCACATCAATTAATTGCGCAACTATATATGCAGTCATTGAAGCTGTAATTAAAAAACTAGGTAAGGTAAAAACTGACTCGTAAGCTGTCTGCATGTCAATAATTGAATTATAACCTACTGATTTATTTATCCATACTTCAGAACCAGGAAGAATTACAGCAATTTGAATAAAAAATAAAGAAACTATACTAGCAAAAAAACCAAGGATAACCATTTGACTTGCTTTCCACTTACCAAAAACTTCACATACAATATCAGTTATCAGAAAAGTTAAAGGATAAATAATAATTCCGGTTGTTAGTGTTATAGAACTAGAAAAAAAATCTCCTAAAATTAAATCTGCAGGCACATCAAATAGTTTTACGCCGATTATATTTGTTAAAACAATCATTGTTATAAATATTGACAACAAAAAAATATATATTTTTTCTGAATTATTCATTTTTCGATTTTTTTCTCCATTCCCATGGTGGCACTGGCTCACCATATTCGTTAGCCCACAACCCAAGACTATTTTTTCTTGCATAATCTTCTGCTTTTTTAATAGATTCTCTTTGATTATATTTCTCATAACACCAAGCATGCCCATTAATTACAAGAAAATAATTTATCTCCGTATTTTCATAATATATTATCCCAACAATTCTTTTATATCGATCTATCGTTATTTTTTTTAACTTTATTATCTTATTACTAATAATTTTATTTAGTACTTTTTTAGCTTCTGCCCCATATGGTTGATTTCTTTCAGGGGTGTCTATTTCCGCCAATCTAACCTTTAGAAGACCAAATTTTTTGTGCATTAAATGAACCGTATCACCATCCACTACTTTTATAACTTTTGCATATGTTATATCAGGTAACTTAACAAGCAGGTTATCAGCCGCATATGAGGAATACCCTGAAATACACAAAATAAAGAAGAATGTAATTTTAAATTTTGCTAACATAAAAACATGTTTTTAATAAAAAAAGTTATATTCACAACCTTAATATTAATGCTTATGGTTTTCAATACAAGTGCCAAAGATGAACTTACTGTAGGCATGGATGCCCCAGATTTTTCATTAACAGACCAAGATAGTATAAGTCGCACATTAAGTAATTATAAGAATGAGTGGGTTATTCTTTATTTCTACCCTAAAGATGACACTCCAGGCTGCACAACTGAAGCATGCTCATTCCGAGATAATATTGAAATAATTGCTAAATTAAAAGCTAATATATTAGGTGTTAGTGTAGACTCAAATGAAAGCCACAAAGAGTTCTCAGAAAAATATTCTTTGCCTTTCCCAATTTTAGCAGACACAAAAGGTATTGTTGCCACAAAATATGACAGCTTTGGATCATTTGTTGGGTTTAAATATGCAAGTCGCCATACATTTATAATTAATCCTATGGGTAAAATTCATAAGATTTATAAAAAAGTTAACCCAAGTAGTCATGCGCAAGAAATAATTAATGAACTTAAAAATAATATTTAATGTTTTTTAAAATTATCCATTTTTTTTTATTTTTCTTTATTTGTGCGTCATCTTTTTCATCAAATGACACAAAATTTTATGGAAAATTTATACAGGGAGGCATAGTAATTGGTGAAAACTCTTTAGCTAAGAAAGTTTTTTTAGATAATAATGAATTAATATTGTCTAAGGATGGTTTTTTTATTTTTGGGTTTGGAAGAAATCATAAAAATATTTCTTCATTAAAAATAATAGAAAAAAATACAGAAAAACTAACTTTTCATAAAATTAATGTAAAAAAAAGAGATTATAAAATTGAAGTTATAGATGGCTTAGCGCCTAAAATGGTATCACCAGGTCCTGAGATTCTAAAAAAAATTAAAAAAGATAGGTTATTAATTGGTAATGGACTAAGTAAATCTTTGGTGAGTAATATTTTCCCATTATCTTTTGTGAAGCCTGCAGAAGGTAGAACATCAGGTGTTTTTGGCAGCCAGAGAATTTTAAACGGAATTAAAAAAAATCCTCACGGTGGTATGGATATTGCTGCCCCTATTGGAACCCCCATAAAATCTAGTGCAGATGGAAAAGTTTTTCTTGCTGAGGAAGACATGTATTATACGGGTAATATAGTAATTATTGGCCATGGCCATGGCCTTAAAACAATGTATATGCACATGAATGATATTTACGTTAAAAATGGGGACTTAGTAAAACAGGGGCAAGAAATTGGCACTGTTGGAATGACTGGGCGTGTTACAGGCCCCCATTTACACTGGAATGTTTATTGGTATAAAACAAAAATTGATCCTGAACTACTTCTTTTAATTTCAAAATGAAAATTATAATTACTGCCTTCTTAATAATATTGTTTGCAAATTCTTTTGCGCAAGATAACATTGATAAAATTATTATAAAAAAATCAGAAAGGCAACTTTATGTTGTTAAAAATAATACAATCTTAAAAAAATATGATATTGCTTTAGGAAAAAATCCAATAGGGCATAAACAAAAGGAGGGCGACAAAAAGACTCCTGAAGGATATTATTTTATAGATGGCAAAAATGCAAAAAGCAATTTCTTTTTATCATTACATACCTCATACCCAAGTTATTTTGACAAACAAGTTGCTTTAAAGAAAAACTATAACCCTGGAAAGCACATTGCTATTCATGGATTGCCACCTACTTTTTTATTATCACAATATCTGTTTGAAGGACCAGACTGGACCGACGGCTGTATTGCCTTAAATAATTCTGATATGCAAGAACTTTGGAATTTAACTAGAGAAGGAACTACAATTATTATTGAGCCTTAACTTCTTTATTATTTAAATAATAAGCAATCATAATTGCTGGAATTCCTAGAGATGCAGAAATTAAGAATAATCCTGTATACCCGCTAATTTCTTGCAACAACCCGGAAAACCCCGCGATGAGCTTCCCAGGAATTAACATTAAACCCATAAAAAGAGCATACTGAGTTGCCGTATGTTTTGGACTAGTTAAACTTGATAAATAAGCTATCATACAAGTCCCAGCATAACCTCCTGAAAAATTATCTAGCGCAATTGTTGTTACAAATAAATTCATATTGTTTCCAAAAATAGACATGACAACAAACATTAGAGTTGTTGATGAAATCATTATAGTGCTTAAAAAAAGAGATTTTGTAACTCCGTATCTTAAAACAAATAGACCACCAATAAATACACCTACAAGTGACATTACTATCCCAAATGTTTTTGCAACGTATGCGATTTGAGTCAACGTGAAACCCTGGTCTTGATAAAATGGCAAAGCCATTGGCGCCATTGAAAGATCGCTTGCTCTATAAGCCAAAATTAAAATTATGATGAGTATTGCGTTTTTATGTCTTGATAAAAAATCTTGTACTGGTTCCAAATATAATAAAAAAATAAGATTACCTTTTGAGTAAAATTCTTTCCTATATTCTTCTGGCTCAGGAGAAAATATAGTTGTAATTACACCAATAAGCATTAATGCAGACATAATCTTATAAGAAATCTCAAATGAATAGTTATCAGCAATAACAAGTGCGCCTGCGCCTGAAACCAATATAGCCATTCGATATCCAAACTGATAACCGGCAGCTAACATGCCTTGCTCTTCTTTTGGAGAAATTTCAATTCTATAGGCATCAAGTGCAACATCTTGTGAAGCAGAAAAAAATGATACTAATAAAGCACAAAGCGAAAATATAATTATATTCTCATGATTTGGTGAGATTTCAGTAAGTAAATAAATAGATATGCCAATTATTACTTGAGTTAACAACAACCAACTTCTTCTTTTGCCAAAAATTCCATGTAATACAGGTAATTTAATACGGTCTAAGAATGGTGCCCATAAAAATTTTATTGCATACGTAATTGAAACCCAACTTACAAAACCAATAGTAGAATTAGCAATGTTTACGTCCTTCAACCACGCAGATAAAGTTCCAAAAACTAATAAATAAGGTAGGCCTGCAGAAAATCCAAGTAAAGAAAGTATTAATAATTTCTTATTAAGTAAACGATAAAAAGTTTTGACCCAAGCTTCTTTATTAAAAAAATCTCTCATTATATTTTATAATTAATAGTTAAAGGGGCATGGTCTGAAAAAAAACTGTCTCTATATATTTTTTCATTTTTTATTTTATTCTTAAGATTTCCAGATACTATTTGATAATCAATTCTCCATCCCACATTATTTTCTCTTGCGTTTCCTCGATTTGACCACCACGTGTATTCATTTTCTTTTTGATTAAGCACTCTAAAAGCATCTATATATTTATCGTCTAAAAAAATGCTATCTAACCAATCTCTTTCTTCTGGCAAAAAACCTGAATTTTTTTTATTTCCTTTCCAATTTTTTAAATCAATTTCTTTATGCGCTATATTCCAATCTCCACATATAATATATTTTCTTTTTGACTTTAAAATTTTTATTAAATGCTTTTTAAAAGATTTTAAAAATCTAAATTTAGCTTCTTGCCTAATTTCTCCTGAGGATCCAGATGGGGCATATAAAGATACTACCGATAAATCTCCAAATTGAGTCTCGATATATCTTCCCTCATTATCAAATTCTTTATCACCATATTCATATATAATTTTATCTGGCTTTACTTTTGAATGAATAGATACGCCACTATATCCTTTTTTTTCAGCACACTTAAAATATGAATAAATATTATTAGAAAACATAGATTTAGTATCTATTTGATCTTCTTGGGCTTTTAGCTCCTGTAAGCATAGTATGTCTAATCTTTGTTTTTTAACCCATCCAAAGAACCCCTTGCTATGGGCGCTTCTTATGCCATTTACATTGCAGGTTACTATTTTCATAATAATGGTTTGTATTTCTTATATACTATAGGTAGTCTATTACAACATTGACCTTAAAGAAAAACAATGGATTATAAAAAAACCTTTATAGAGCTAGCTATTAACAAAAATGCTCTTAAATTTGGAAGCTTTAAACTTAAATCTGAGCGCATAAGCCCATTTTTTTTTAATAGTGGTGTATTTTCAGACGGAAAATCTTTATCTATTATTAGTAATTTATTTTTAGAGTTAATTAAAGAAAAAAATTTAAAATTTGAAAATATTTTTGGTCCCGCATACAAAGGTATTCCTTTGGCATCAACTCTAGCATCACATATAGCGACTGAAAATAATTATGAAACTAATTTTATATATGATAGAAAAGGCGAAAAAAAACATGGAGAAAAAGGTGATATTGTAGGCACCTTTAAAGAAGGAAATACTTTAATTGTAGATGATGTTATTACTGCAGGCACAGCCATAAAAAACACTATTAATAAATTAGAAAAATATAATGTATCCATTAGCGCATTAATAGTACTAATGGACAGACAAGAAAAAGGAAGCCAAGACAGTTCGGCATCAGATGAAATTAAAAAAAAGTACGGTATTAACGTATATAGCTTAATAAATATTTCTGACATTATAGACTATGTGTCTAATACAGAAGAATTTCAAAAATATAAAAAAGATATTATTGAATATAAAAAGAAATATAGTTCATAATTTATTTTTCAAAAGCTTCCTCAATTCATCTGTTATTTCTGGTCTTTCCCCCTCCCAGATATAAAATGAATCAGCAGCTTGTTCTAATAACATACCTAAACCATCATAAAATTGTAAATTATTTTCTTTCGCCCAACTCATAAAACTATTTGAAGCTTTCCCGTAAGACATATCATAACAAACAGCATCTTCTTTAAAAAAAATTTCAGATAACTCAAATTTTGAATTACTGATTCCTATAGAAGTTGCATTTATAATCAAATCAAAATTATATTTATTTAGATCTTCTTTTTTAACTGAGCTTATTTCTCCAATGTCTTTAAAAACATTAGCTAATTTTTGAGCTTTTTCTAATGTTCTATTATAAATCTTGAACTCAGAAGGTAGTTGATACAAAATGTTTGGAATAACTCCCCTTGCAGCTCCACCTGCCCCAACTAATAAAATTTTCTTGCCATTTAAATTATATCCAATATTGTTTTTTAAATCCGTTATAAATCCTGACCCATCAGTATTATCACCATGTATAACTCCGTTTTTTATTGAAATAGTATTAACAGACCCAGTTATCGTAGCTATTTCAGATTTAGTAATTGCAAATTTAAATGCATCTTGCTTAAAAGGAAGAGTAATATTAAACCCCAAACCTCCCTTCTCTAAAAAATTTGTTGCCTCTACTGTAAATTTCCCTAGAGTGCATAAAATAGGCTCATAACTCAAATCAATATTATAATTTTTTGCAAAATACTCGTGTATTAAAGGTGACAAGCTATGCTTTATTGGATTTCCAAATACAGCATACTTTTTAATTATTTCTCGTCTAACCATTTTATAATTTCTGGCGTGTAGTATGTTAAGACTGCATTACAGCCGGCTCTTTTAAAACAATGCATTACCTCTAAAACTGATGACTTTTCATCAATATAATTCTTTAATGCTGCACATTTTATCATGGAGTATTCCCCACTTACATGGTACGAAAAAATTGGTATTGAAAATTTATTTTTTATTTTTGAAACAATATCTAAGTACGGTAAGCCTGGTTTAATTATCACCATATCTGCCCCTTCATTAATATCTAAATTTATCTCTAATGATGCTTCAGTGCTATTTGCAAAATCCATTTGATACGTTTCTTTTGATGATTCTTTAAGATTACTAGAAGACTCAACAGCATTTCTAAATGGTCCATATAAGTTTGATGCATATTTTGCAGCATAGGATAATATTTTTGTATCATGAAATTTATTTTGTTCTAAAATATTTCTAATTGCCAATACTCTTCCATCCATCATATCAGATGGCGCAACTATATCCGCACCTGCTTCTGCATGTGATAAGGCTTGTTTTTTTAAAACGTTAACAGTTTGGTCATTTAACACATGACCATTTTTATCAACTAAGCCATCATGGCCACTTAAAGTATAAGGGTCTAATGCTATATCGGTTATTAGCCCCAAATCAGGATATTCTTTTTTTATAATTTTAACAGCACTTTGCACTAAACCCTTTGGATTGAAAGCCTCTTTAGCATTTTCAGACTTTTTAGTGTTGCCAATGACTGGGAAAATTGCAACCGCATTTAAACCTTTATTATGAAGCTTTTCTAGTATTGGAAGAAGTTTATCAACAGAATACCTTTTCTTTCCTGGCATAGAATCAATATTTTCTTCCTTATTTTTACCAGGCAAAACAAATATTGGATATATTAGATCGTCAACTGAAAAAGATGTTTCTCTAATTAAATTACGAATGAAATTTGAAGATCTATTTCTTCTCATTCTAGTATTTGGATAACTCTTATTCATAGCGTACTAGCTGAAATTATTAATTAATAAGCCTATAATATAGATATGTTGAAACTAATCAAATTAGAGGCGATTGGCTTAGTTATAAGTATATTTTCTCTACTAATAGCATACATTTATTTTGATTTAGTCAAAGAATTAGCTCCTTGTACGCTATGTGTTTTAGATAGGTTTTTATTTTTTGGTATAATTATAGTATTTTTAATTTCCATTATTACAAAAAGAAAATATTTTCATAAATCTTTATATTCTTTTAATTTAATTCTATGTTTAATTGGTCTTGCTAGCACCATTAGACATATATGGCTTCAAACTTTTCAAGATAAATCTTTAATAGATGGATTTGGATGTGGTGGAGATTTTTTTTACTACATCTCTACATTGCCTTTTTTTGAAGCAGCAAAAAATATATTTGATAATCCAACTCCCTGTAACGATATCAAATGGCAACTTTTCGGCTTATCAATACCTATGTATACATTTCTTTTATTTATTTTATTAACTATAATAACAATTAAAATTTTACCAAAAGGGAAATATGATTAACGTTAAAAAAATTGTCTCTTTCGTATTCTTATTATTAATTTATAGTTTATCTTATAGCGATCATCATAAAAATCCCTCTATTAAACTTCAAGGAATTGAGAATGGTAAAACATATTCTTCCCCAATAAAATTGGACTTTATTGTAAATAAAATGAAGGTTCTTAAAGCTGGTATTAAAGAAAAGAATAGTGGCCACCACCACCTATTAATTGATCTTAAAGAATTACCTAATTTTAAAATACCTCTTCCAATGACAGAAAATATTTTTCATTACGGCAAAGGACAAACTTCTGCATCTTTAGAATTAAAGCCTGGCAAACATACTATTCAACTTTTGTTTGCAGACTATAGTCATACTCCACATAAAATTCCACTTATAACAAACAAAATAACTTTTTTCGTAAAATAAATTTAATATTTAAAGGATTAAAACAGCATGTTTAAAAAACTTATATTATTATCTTTATTATCAAATATTGCTTTAGCGTCAGAATTTTTAGTAGTGCAATCTACTACCTCTACTGCTGATTCTGGTTTCTACGACTATTTATTACCAATATACGAAAAAAAAACAGGCATAAATATTCGTGTTGTTGCTGTTGGTACAGGGCAAGCTATAAAAAATGCTGAAAACGGTGATGGCGACTTACTAATAGTTCACTCAGAAGACGATGAAAACAAATTTGTTAAAAATGGTTATGGCCTTATGAGAAAGCCCTTAATGTATAATGACTTTATAATAATTGGGCCAAAAAATGATCCTGAAAAATTGAGAGATAAAAATAATATTAATGAAGTTTTGAGAGAAATAAAAGCAAGAAAACTTAAATTCTTAACAAGGGGAGATAATAGCGGCACTCATAAAAAAGAAATTTTTTTATGGATAAATTCAGGAATCAACCCATATAATCTAGACTCTAAATATTATATAGACGCTGGAAGAGGTATGGGAGCAACATTAAATATGGCTGCAAGCATGGATGCTTATACAATAGCAGATCGAGGAACATGGATAAGCTTTAATAATAAACAAGATTTAGATATTTTATTCTCTAGCACCCCGCCATTAAATAATCAATATAGCGTGATTGTAATTAATCCAAAAAGACACCCTCATGTTAAATATAAATTAGCAAATGATTTCTCTAATTGGCTAATTAGTGAAGAAGGGCAAAAATTAATTGCTGAATATAAAATAATGGGGCAACAACTATTTATTCCAAATGCAAAAAAATAATTAAACCCATTTTTTAGGCACAAGAAAAATATTATAAAGTTTTTCTTCGTCACTGCCTTTTTCAATTTTGTAGTTATATTCCCAACTTACAAGAGGAGGCATAGACATTAATATTGACTCAATTCTTCCATTAGATTGCAAGCCAAATAATGTTCCTCGATCATACACAAGATTAAATTCAACATATCTTCCGCGTCGAAAAAGCTGAAAATCTTTTTGTTTGTCGCTGTATGTTTCAGCTATACGTTTTTTTACTATTGGCTCATATGCTTTTATAAAACCATTTCCTACTGATTTGATAAAATTAAAACACTCTTCAAATTCCCACATATTTAAATCATCAAAAAAGATTCCCCCTATTCCCCTTGGCTCATTTCTATGCTTAATATAAAAATAATCATCACAATTTTTTTTATATTCAGGATAAATTTCTTTTCCAAATGGCGAACAAATTTCTTTAGCAGTTTTATGCCAATGAACTGCATCTTCTTCATAACCATAATATGGTGTCATATCAAATCCTCCTCCAAACCACCATATCGGTGGTGAATTCTCCCTATATGCTATAAATAATCTTACGTTTAAATGAACTGTAGGAACGTGTGGATTTTTTGGATGACAAACAACTGACACACCCATTGCTTGGTAGTTTCTACCTTGGAGTTCTGGTCTAATATTAGTGGCTGCAGCTGGTAAATGGTCTCCAGATATGTCTGAAAAATTTACCCCGACTTTGTCAAAAATGGTACCACCTTGCAAGACACATGTTATGCCTCCCCCGCCTTCTTCTCTTGTCCAATTGTCTTTATCAAAAAATTTTTTATCATATTTAAAAATCATTGAAATTATATTATTTTGCAAATCTAATAAATAATTTTTAACATGAAGGGTATGTTCTTCTGTAATTTCTTTCATCTAGCCTCCTTCTCGCAAAACTTCTTTTGTAATTAGATCTAAAATTCTAGTAGGATTTTTACTTTCACCAATCTTTCCATCAACAATATAATCAATATTATTTGAAAAATAATCTAATATTTCTTCTGGTGTCAATATAGGTTTTTGCCCAGATATATTTGCGCTTGTTGAAATAATTGGCATATTTAAAATCTTACACAAAGCACAAGAGACGGAATGCCTTGTTATCCTAATAGCAACTTTTTTACTGCTACCAGTAATCTCTGGTAAAACTTTTGGATTTGCCGGGCAAAGCCAAGTCGTTGGGACATTATCACTATTACTTTCTACAAAAATCTTAAAAAAATTATCGTCAATTAATTCTCTTACTTTTTCAAGGTTATCTGATATAACAATTAGCCCTTTTGAAATATCTCTTTTTTTTATATCTAAAATTTTTTTAATAGATTTTTTATTTTTTATGTCGCAACCAAGCCCGTAGACTGCTTCTGTAGGGTAAGCAAAAACTGCTCCGTCTTTTACTGACTTAACAAACTCTAAACGTTTCTTTTTGTCATCTAAATCAATAATATTTGGCATAAAACTATATTGTGCTTCCAAAATAACTTAAGTAATTTTATTTTTCCTAGCAACAACTTTTTTCTTAGCAACAACTTTTTTCTTAGAACCAAATCTTCCTCTTCTTACAGGTGCATTTTCAATCATTTCCTCGCATTCCGCTAATGATAAATCTTTAGGGTCCTGATCTTTAGGCACTTTCACATTTTTATTACCGTCTGTTACATAAGGGCCAAATCTACCATTTAATACTTGTATACATTTATCCTCAAAATTTTGAATAACTTTATTAGCCTCTATTATTTTTTTCTGCTCTACTAAAGGTAATGCTTGTTCAAACGTTATTGTGTATGGATCATAAGGATCCTCGCCTTCTTTCTCTAGCCCTTTTAAAGATAAATTTTTCTTTTCGCCATAATTTAAGTATGGCCCAAATCTACCTAAACAGGCTGCAATATGTTCACCCTCAGGAGTTTCACCGAGTAACCGTGGTAAAACAAATAAATCTAATGCTTCTTCCAATGTTATTGCAGAAATATCTTGACCTATCTTTAGTGATGCAGACTTAGGTTTTCCTTCTTCTTTTGGATCATCCTTTGTGCCGATCATTGCGTGAGGTCCGAAAGGCCCATGCCTAACACTAACTGTTCTTCCACTTTTAGGGTCTACACCCAATACACGTTCTTGCTTTCTTTCTTCTGGTGATAGCTTTTCTGTTTCACTAATCATTTGTGTTAAATCCTTATAAAACGAATCAGTAGTAGGAACCCATTCTACTTCCCCTCTAGCTATTTTATCCAGAGTCTCTTCAAGCTCAGCAGTATAATTATATTTTATAAAATCATTAAAATTTTTATCTAAAAAAGCACATGCTGAAGAACCTTTCCCTGTCGGTGTTAAAGTTCTATTCTCTACTTCAACGTACTCTTTAAATCTAAGTGTCTCAATAATAGCAGCATATGTTGAAGGTCTTCCAATACCTTCTTTCTCTAAATTTTTTATTAAACTTGCTTCTGTATATCTTCCAGGTGGTTGAGTAAAATGCTGGACTGCCTCGAGTTTATCAAGTTGAACAGTATCTCCTTCCTGCATTATTGGTAATATTTTTGCTTCTGCTTCTAAATCTTCCTCGTCAGTGCCCTCTAAATAAGCCTGCATAAAACCTGGATACTTGATTGACTGTCCGGTTGCCCTAAATATTTTTTCACTTGTTCCAAGATCTATTGATACAGAGTCTAAAATTGCATCGTTCATTTGAGATGCTATTGTTCTTTTCCAAATTAAAGAGTAAAGGTCAAATTGATCTTTGCTTAAATTTTTCTTAACATCATCAGGAATTCTTGATAAAGAAGTTGGTCGAATAGCCTCATGAGCCTCTTGTGCATTTTTAGAAGTATTAGAATATTGTCTTACCATATCTGGCAATGAATTATCTCCGTATAATTTTGGAATAATTTCCCTAATTTCATCAATTGCTTCTTGAGCCAAATTAATTGAATCAGTTCTCATGTAAGTTATTAATCCGACTGATCCTTCACCTAGATCAATACCTGTATATAATTCTTGAGCAATGCCCATTGTTCTTCTTGCGGCAAATCTAAGTTTTCTTGATGCCTCCTGCTGAAGAGTAGATGTAATAAATGGTTTTGCAGGCTGTCTTTTTCTTTCCTTCTTCACGACTTTTAAGACTTCAAAGCCATCACTTAAATTATTTAATATTTCATCTTTAATTTTAAAAGCTTCTTTTTCATTATCTATATCAAATTTAGATAATTTTTTATTATTCGAACTATGTAAAAAAGCATCAAATGGCTTTTTATCTTTTAAAAAATTTGCATTAAGAGTCCAATATTCCTGCGGTATAAATTTCCTAATTGCTTCTTCTCTCTCTACGATCATTTTCAATGCCGGACTTTGAACTCGCCCAGCGGAACCCTTTCTAATTCCAATACCCCATAGTAAAGGGGATATCCCCATGCCAAATAAATAGTCTATTGATCTTCTGGCAAATTGAGCATTTATAAGATCATAAGATAACTCTCTTGGATTTTCTATTGCTTCTATGATCGCTTTTTTTGTAATTTCATTAAAAACAATTCGCACTATTTCAATTCCAGATAAAGCATTTTCTTTTTCCAAAATATCGATAAGATGCCAAGCTATAACCTCTCCCTCTCTATCTTGGTCAGTTGCTAAGTAAAGTTTTTTAGCAGTTTTTAAAGCTTTTTTAATATCGCGAATAATTTGTTGGGGTTTATTATGATCTCTTTCTATAAGCTCATAATTCATCTGGTAATTATTATTTACGTCGATACCTTGTTTTGATGGTAAATTTCTTAAATGACCAACTGTCGAGATTACGCGAAAACTATCTCCTAAATATTTTTCAATAGTTTTTGATTTTGCAGGGGATTCAACAATTACTAAATTCTCGCTCATAATCAAACCTAACTCCTAAAAATAATTTTTATTTACTAGTGAATATAAGGCAATGCTTTGTCTGAATTTAGATTTTGTAACCAGGTATAACTACTCTCATTACCTGGCGTATTGAACAATATCATTAAAACAACCCATCTAATTTGACTCAAATCGACACTTTGGGTATCTAAAGCCATTATTCTGTCAATAACATGCTCTCTTATCTCGCCATGGAAAATTCCTAATCTTTCTAAAAACATTAAGAAACTTAAACCTTCTTCTCCAATTTTTTTAAGTTCTACATCGCTAAAAAGTCTAAAACTATTTTTGGTGGGCTTATTTAATAAAGAACTTTCATCTACGCCAGGTAACCCTTCAAGCCAAGCAAATGCTCTCTCAATATTTTGAGCAGCAAATCCAGCTTCAGAAAGGTTTTTATACAAAGATTCTTTATCAAGCTCTACTTCCTCATTATCTTCAACATAACTTTGAAACATATACATTAGAACATCTAAAATGGTTTCTTTCATAATGGCTATCCTTAAGTAGTTGATTTATAATAATAAAATAAATTATATCTTTTTAAAATAATGTTATCTTTTTAACATTAATACATTGTTCTTATTTAGTCAAAGATAGAAAGAATAAAATATAATAGTTTTTTCAAAATATTGCTTAAATTTTACACAATTAACCGAAGAATAGTATAATTACTATAATTATAAAATACCTAGTATAGCAATGAATAAATTAGAAGTTCTGCATTTCCCAGATAAAAGGCTAAGAAAAATAGCTAAATCTGTTGAAAAAGTAGACCAAGAAATAAAAGATATTATTGATCAAATGTTTTTTACAATGTACGAAGAAAAGGGTATAGGGTTAGCTGCGACTCAAGTAAATATTCATAAAAGAATTATTGTAATTGATGTTTCCGAAAATAAAAATGAAAAAGTTTGTTTAATAAACCCTAAAATACTACTTCTATCTGAGGATACAGATAGCATGGAAGAGGGATGTCTGTCGGTGCCGGGCTTCTACGAAAATGTAACTAGACCCAAAGATATTAAAGTCTCCACATTAAATTATGATGGCAAAGAGATTATGCTTGAAACTGATGGCCTCTTATCAACTTGTATACAACATGAAATCGACCATCTAAATGGAAAGCTTTTTGTTGACCACATATCAACCTTAAAAAGAGATAGAATTAAGAAAAAAATCACTAAACTCAAAAAGGAAGGAACACTTTTCTCAAGAAAAGACATTCCTAACTATAAATCGGTAATATAACAATCTAATTAAAATGAACAAATTAAAAATTGTGTTTGCAGGAACACCGCAATTTGCAGAAAGTTATTTATCTGCACTTATAAAATCAAAGCACGATGTTGCTGCTGTATTTACACAGCCAAGCAAAAGATCTGGAAGAGGCTTAAAGTTCACACACAGTCCTGTGAGAAATACTGCACAATCTAATAATATTAATATTAGACAACCTGAAAAAATATCTATAAAAGAAACTGATGCTTTGATAGAAATAAACCCAGATATAGTCGTTGTTGTTGCATACGGATTACTTCTTACAAAAGAATTTATGTCTGTATCTAAATATGGTTGCATAAATGTTCATCCATCATTACTCCCAAGATGGCGAGGAGCTGCGCCAATTCAAAGAGCAATAGAAGCTGGCGACAAATTATCAGGAATATCAATAATGCAAATAACAAAAGAGCTTGATAAAGGAGACATAATATATCAAGAACCAATTTCCATTGGCGATAATGATTCATCCATATCCATGCATGAGAAATTTACTAATATAGGTATTGATGCTCTTTTATTAACACTAGAATCTATTTTGGAAAGTAATTTTATGTTGCACCCTCAGGATGAAAAACTAGCTACTTATGCAAAAAAAATTACAAAAGAAGAGGCAAAAATCAATTGGGAAGAAACTGCTATAAAAATTCATAAAAAAATTATGGCTTTTAATTATTGGCCAGTTGCCGAAACACTTTTATCTGGAGAAAGAATAAGAATTCATGAAAGCGAATATAGGGAATTAAAAATTAATGGAATACCTGGGCATATAAAATCAATTAAAGATAAACATATAGAAGTTTTTACAAAGGACGGATTATTAATAATAAAAAAACTACAAAAGGATAACGCTAGAGTAATAGATGCTCAAAATTTTATAAATTCTACTGATTTAAAAGGGAAAAATTTTGAATAAACTAATGTTTATGAATTTTTAATATTTACTTTATAATGCTTACATAATATGAAAATTATAATTGTAGGAGCTGGACAGGTTGGAAGCTCCTTATCATTAAACCTAGTAAAAGAAGGCAACGATGTCACTTTAATAGATAAAAGTGCTGATCTTTTAGATAATATTGCTGATAAAGTTGATCTTCAAACTATTCATGGTAATGGCGCGCATCCGAGAATACTTGAAGCAGCTGGTGCTCATAAAGCCGAAATGATTGTTGCAGTTTCTAATAGTGACGAAACAAACATGATTGCTTGTCAAGTTGCATATACTGTATTTGGTATAAGCAAAAAAATTGCAAGAATTAGGGATTTAGAATACTTAAATTATGAAAATTTATTCGCGGATGAATCAACACCTATTGATTTCACAATTAGTCCAGATCTTATAGTTTCTAGTTATATAAAAAAATTAATTTTATTTAAAGGAACACATCAGGTATTTAATTTTTATGATCCTAACGATTGCTTAATAAATATAATTTATAACGCCAATGAAGATTTAGAAAGTTCAATAAAGTATTACAAAACTATATGTGAAAAGTTTAACGCAAAATTGTGTGCTTTTATTAGACAAGACCAATTATTTTCAATAGAAGAAGATAAAGATGATATTTTACAAAGTGGAGACGAATTATTATTTATATGTAAAGAAGAAAATATAGGAGACATTACTAAAGTTTTTAAAAATAATAAAGTTAATAAAAGGATTATGATTGCCGGTGGTGGCAATGTTGGTAAACACCTATCAGAAAGCATAAGCAGTAACTATCAAGTCAAAGTAATTGAGTCAAATGAAGAAAGAGCCAATCATTTATCTGAATTTATTGATGATGTTACAGTAATAAATGCTGATTCATCTAATGAAGATGTTCTATTAGAAGAAAATATTGAGCATATGGATGTATTCTGCGCCCTTACAAATGACGATGAAGATAATATTTTATCTGCAATGCTTGCTAAAAAACTTGGGGCCAAAACGGTGATCTGTATTATCAATAAAATAAGTTATTCTGATCTTGTTGAAAAACAAAAAATTGATATTGCTATATCACCACAAGATCTAACTATGGGTGCATTGTTAACACATGTAAGAAAAGGAAGCATTCTTAAAGCTCATTCGTTAATGCGCGGTTTATTAGAGTTATTAGAGTTAGAAGTTAGAGATACAGAAAAAACAAAGGTTTTAGGAAAGCATATCGAACAAATTAATTTATCTGAAAACACAATTATATGCTGTATTATTAGAAATAATAATTTTATATTTGATACTTCTAATACTCTTTTAGAACAAGATGACCATTTGGTTTGTCTTGTGAATAAAAAAGATGTAAAACAAATAGAAGATCTATTTGAATAAAACAATAAAAATATAATAGAATTTTTAAAGGAACCATTAAAAAAACGATTAGCGGACTAAAATAAGTATAATATAATGCAAATAAAATCTGTAATTAGAATACTCGGCTTATTATTAATGCTATTTAGCTTGGCTATAATACCGCCAATTCTTGTTAGTATAATATATCAAGACAATGAGACATGGCCTTTCTTTTACGCGTTTATTCTAATATTTGTATCTGGTCTTTTACTTTGGTTGCCAGCCATGCAAGCAAAAACTGATCTAAAGTTAAGAGACGGATTTATTATTGTAGTTTTATTTTGGTTTGTACTTAGCTCATTTGGGTCATTGCCTTTGTTATTGAGCAGTTCACTTAATATATCAATTACTAATGCTATTTTTGAATCTATATCTGGTTTAACTACAACTGGTGCTACAATTTTAATAAACATAGATGACCTGCCAAAATCTATATTATTCTACAGACAGTATCTACAGTGGCTTGGGGGTCTTGGAATAATTGTGCTTGCCGTAGCTGTTTTACCAATGTTAGGGGTTGGCGGAATGCAGCTTTACAAAGCTGAAGTTGCAGGTCCTATAAAAAATAAACTTACACCAAGAATTACCGAAACAGCAAAATGGTTATGGATAGTTTACTTATTAATGACATTTCTTTGCGCAATAAGTTATTACTTTGCCGGCATGAATATATTTGATTCGATATGCCATAGTTTCTCTACTATAGCTATAGGTGGTTTTTCAACTCACGCCGCAAGCTTTGGTTATTACGATAATCAATGGATAGAATTAATTGCCATATTCTTTATGATTGCCGCGTGTTTAAATTTTAGTCTGCATTATCTAGCTTTTAAAAACAAAACAATTTCTCCATACAGAAATGATAATGAAGCTTATTTTTTCTTATTTCTAATGGGCCTTATATCTTTTTTATGTATTTCTTATATTTATAGTAATTCTGCTGAAATGAATACCAGAGAAATTATTAAGAGTGGTTTTTATGCAATTTCTATAGCTACTACTACAGGATTTACTAATACAAATTATGTAAATTTTGTTGGATTTCTTCCGATTCTATTAATATTATTTAGTTTTATTGGCGGATGTGCTGGCTCAACTGCTGGGGGAATGAAAGTTATTAGAGTTATGCTTTTACTTAAGCAAGGTTATAGAGAGTTAAGAAGATTAATACACCCAAATTCTAAAATAAAAATAAAAGTTGGGAATACAGCAATTAATGAAAGAACACTTGAAACTATATGGGGGTTTTTTGCTATATATGTTTTTGTTTTTTTAACTGTAATGCTTCTTTTGATGCTTTCAGGCTTAGATTTTATAACTTCTTTTTCAGCTGTAGCTGCCACTATTAATAATTTAGGCCCTGGGCAAGGAGAAGTTCTTTTAAATTATGCAAGCATATCTGACATTAATAAATGGATTTTATCTTTTAGTATGATTGTTGGGAGACTAGAAATATTTACCTTGTTAGTTATTTTTACACCGGATTTCTGGAAAAAATAATTAATATCAATTATAAATACTTTCCTTAACTCCGCTTCTATTTCTAAAACGTTCATACGACCATTGATATTGAGTAATATTTCTCATAACTAAACCTTCTAATGTTTTATTTAATAAACCTGCAGCCTTAACTTCATCTAAATCATAAAATAACTGATCAACTAATCCAACATGGATATTAAACCCTCTCCCCCATGAAAGTCTCTCCGAAAAAATATATATAATTGGCACTTTATTTTTTTTTGACAGCTTATGAATTAAGGTGTTTGTGTTAACAGGAACATTAAAAAAATTAGACATTACTCCTTGATTAATTTTAGGAGTATGATCTGGCAAAATCCCTATTCCATTTTTGTTTTTTAATGCTTTTAACAACGACTTTACTCCCGCATTATTTGTCTCTACTAAAATTGAACCCTTAGCTTTTCTACCTGACAAAACAAATCTATTTAAAATTTTATTTCTTAAGGGCTTAACCATTGTATACGTATTAATTTTACTTGCAGCTACTAATCCACTTAGTTCCCAAGACCCATGATGAGGCGTCATAAATATAACTCCCTTATTTTCTTTTATAGCGTTATCAATTATATCTTCTGCATAAATTTTATTAATGAAAACATCTATTTGTTTTTTTGACACTCTCCAGATATATGGTGCTTCAAGTATAGATTTTATATATTCTTTTAAACTTTCATATGCAATATTATCTACCCAGCTATGTGGCTTATCAGGAAAACAAATGCTTAAATTTTTGTATGCCACAGAATACTTTTTACTTTTTCTTGAAAAGAAAATAATTGCGATTATATTTGCTAAACCATGGGTTATTCTTAATCCGCAAAAACTAAGTAAAATTAGACAAATTTTTTGTATTAGGTTAATTATCATCATTTAGTGTATATTGTACAAAAATTTAATTATACTCAACTTTTAATATATTTTTACAAATAATGGACAAAAGAGAAGCAACAATTAAGAGAAAAACTAATGAAACAGACATAGAGTTAAGTCTGAACATTGATGGCTCTGGAATAAGCCAAATAACTACAGGAATGCCATTTTTTGAACATATGTTAGAACAAATATGCAAACATGGCTCAATAGATCTAGTTATTAAAGCAAAAGGTGACTTGCAGGTTGATGCTCATCATACCGTCGAAGATATTGGCATATGTTTTGGCCAAGCATTTGAAAAAGCCATTGGAGGCAAAGAAGGAATTAATAGATACGGACATGCATATGTTCCATTAGATGAAGCGTTATCAAGAGTTGTCATAGATTTTTCTGGCCGCCCTGGTTTAGAATATGTCGCCTCATATCCGAGACAAAATATTAATGGCTTTGATGTAGATTTAATTCATGAGTTTTTTCAAGGTTTTTGTAATCATGCAATGGTTACTCTTCATATTGATAATCTAAAAGGTGAAAACGGACATCATATAGCTGAAACAATATTTAAAGCTTTTGGGAGAGCATTCAAATATGCAAAACAAAGAGACTTTTCAAACAATGGGAATAAACCGCCTTCTACAAAAGGCGTTCTCTAAACTACAGGCCATAAATTGAAAACCATTGCTATTATAGATTATGGAATGAGCAATTTAAGCTCTGTTGTAAAAGCTATTGAATATATTGCGCCAAATGAAAAAGTTATTGTTTCTTCCAATGCTGTAGAAATTGACAATTCTGACAAAATTATTTTTCCTGGGCAGGGTGCGGCAAAAAACTGCATGAAGTCTATTTATGAAAAAAAATTAGAAGGAGTAATAAAAAAAAATTCCAAAGAAAAGCCTTTTTTGGGAATATGTATGGGCATGCAAGTTCTAATGGATTTCAGCGATGAAAATAACGGCACTCAATGTTTAAGCGTAATAAAAGGTAAAGTTGAAAAACTTAAATCACAAAAAAATAATAAGATAAAAATTCCACACATGGGATGGAATAAAATTATAAAAAAAAATGATCACCCTATTTGGCATAATATAAAAGACGGATCATTTTTTTACTTTGTGCATAGTTATTATATAAATCCACTAGAGAAATCTACTATAATTGGTGAAACTGAATATGGAAAAATATTTAGTTCTGTAATTGCAAAAAATAATATTATTGCTATACAAGGGCATCCTGAAAAAAGTTCTGACGTAGGATTGCAGTTTTTAAAAAACTTTATACGAATTAATTAATCATAATGAAAATAATACCTGCTATTGATATACAAAATGGAAATTGCGTTAGATTAAGACAAGGTGATTTTACTAAAGAAACTATATTTAATAGCAACCCATTAGAGACAGCAAAAAAATGGATAGATCATGGGGCTGAGAGGATTCACTTGGTAGACCTTGATGGTGCTAGGCTTGGAAATCCAGTTAATATTAATATTATTTCTAATATATGCCAAGAATTTCCAAGTATACCAATTCAAATTGGCGGCGGAATTAGAGACATTATAACTGCTGAAAAATATTTAAAATCTGGGGCAAGTTTTATAATTATTGGCACAAAAGCAGTTGAAGATCCAGATTTTGTTAAAGAGCTTTGCAGGAAGTTTCCTGGAAATATTATTGTTGGTATCGATGCTAAAAATGGTGAAGTTGCCACAAAAGGATGGAAATCTATATCTAATGTTACCGCGATAAATTTAGCAAAAGAATTTGAAAATTTTGGGGTATCAGAAATAGTTTATACCGATATAGAAAAAGACGGAATGATGAAAGGGCTAAATATAGAAGCTACAGTAAATCTTGCTAAAAGTGTAAATATACCAATTATCGCATCAGGCGGAGTTAGCTGCATTGAAGATATTCATAAAATTAGCTCTTATGTAAATTCTGGTATTTCAGGTATCATAATTGGAAGAGCTCTTTACGAAAACAAAATAAATATTAAGGAAGCAAAAAAAATATTTGAAAATTAAATTATGACAGTTACTAAAAGAATAATACCTTGTCTTGATGTTGATAACGGAAGAGTTGTTAAAGGTATAAAATTCGTAAATATAAAAGATGCAGGCGACCCTGTTGAAGTAGCAAAAAAATATAATGACCAAGGAGCTGACGAAATAACTTTTCTAGATATAACTGCTAGTTCAGATAAAAGGAAAACTATTCTAAATGTTGTTGAAAAAGTTGCATCTCAAGTTTTTATTCCGCTAACTGTTGGTGGAGGAATAAGCTCAGTAAGTGATATTAGATCATTATTAAATTCTGGGGCCGATAAAATTACAATAAACACAGCTGCTATTAATAATCCTGCCCTTATATCTGAGGCAAGCCAGGCTGTTGGCAATCAATGTATTGTTGTTGCTATAGACGCAAAAAGAACCATCAATACATCCAATAAATTAGAATGGGAAATCTATACTCATGGAGGACGAAATCCAACTGGAATTAATGCTATAGAGTGGGCTGAAAATATGGAAAATAGAGGTGCTGGAGAATTACTTGTAACCAGTATGGATAAAGATGGAACAAAAGAAGGATTTGACCTAGAATTAATGCAAGCTATTAATAATAAAGTAAATATACCAATTATAGCTAGTGGCGGTGTAGGTAATCTTGATCATTTATATGAAGGGATAAGTATTGGCCAAGCAGATGCAGTTCTTGCTGCAAGTATATTCCATTTTGGGACCTACACAGTTCAAGAGGTTAAGAATTATTTATCAAAAAAAGGTATTAATGTGAGAATTACATAATGACTGACATATTAAAAAAATTAAATTCTGTGATAAATGAAAGAAAAAATGAAAACGCTAAAGAATCATATGTAGCTTCCTTATGTGAAAAGGGCCTTGACCACACATGTAATAAAGTAAAAGAAGAATCAAATGAACTAATTAATGCATTAAAAAATGAAAACAATGAAAGAATTATATCTGAAGCCGCAGACTTATGGTTTCACAGCTTAGTAGCATTATCTATGAAAAACCTTTCTTCAAATGATATATTGATAGAATTAGAAAAAAGATTTGGTGTGTCTGGAATTACAGAAAAAAATAGTAGAAACGATGGATAATATAGGAGTATAAAAATGGCTGGAATAAGCATATGGTCATTGTTATTGATTTTAGCAATTGTTCTTTTGCTTTTTGGTACAAAAAAGCTTAGAAACATTGGTGGTGATCTTGGTGGCGCCATAAAAAATTTTAAGAAATCAGTTGGCAATGAAAAGTCAGATAAAAAATAAATTAAGGTAACAGCTAATGTTTGATTTTGGATTTTGGGAGCTTGCACTTGTTCTTATTATAAGCCTAATAGTTTTAGGTCCAGAAAGACTTCCTATATTTGCTTCTCAACTTGGTTCATGGTTAAAAAAAATAAAAGATTTCGCAAACAATGTTAAAACAAACATTGAAAATGAATCAAGAATGAGTGATTTAAAAAAAATTATTGACGAACAAAAAGAAGAGCTATCTGAAATTAAAAACACTATTGATTCAGATGAAAAATAATAATAACTCACTTGTAGCACATCTTTTAGAGCTTAGAAATAGATTACTTATTATTATAATTTCAATTATAGTGTGCGCTATTGCGTTAAGTCCTTTTGCTAATATAATATATAATTTTCTAGCTTTACCATTATTAAATGTTTTGCCTGATGGCTCTAACATGATAGCTGTTGACGTAACCTCACCATTTTTAGCTCCATTTAAATTAATATTAGTTCTATCTGTAGCGATTACATTTCCTATTACTATATATAATTTCTGGGCTTTTGTAGCCCCGGGTCTTTACAAAAATGAAAAAAAATTTGTAGCTCCTATACTTATTTCTAGTACTCTGTTGTTTTATTTAGGAATTATTTTTGCTTATTATATTGTTTTTCCTTTAGTATTTAATTTTTTTACTAGTATTGCTCCTCAAGGCGTAGAAATTTCAACAGATATTAGCAGTTTTCTAAATTTTGTTATTAAAATATTTTTTGCTTTTGGTCTTGCTTTTGAGGTACCAATTATAACTTTAATTATAATTTTATTCGGTATTAGTGACGTCAAATCCCTATCTAAAAAAAGACCCTACATAATTGTATTTGCTTTTATATTTGGAATGATTCTTACTCCTCCAGATGTTATATCCCAAATATTATTAGCTATCCCTATATGGCTACTTTTCGAGGTTGGTCTTTTGCTCGCTTATTTGATAACAAAAAATAAAAATAAAGGTAAGTCAAACGCTAATGAATTTGATAAAATTGATGATAATAACTAAATCTATAAAAATTTATGGAAAATAAAAATATCAATAGAGCCATGCTTATTATTCTTGACGGCGTAGGAGTGGGCCCAAAAGGAGAAAATAATGGCTGGTCTCTTGCAAATACACCTAACATTGATTTGCTGCTTAAAGATTACCCTTCAACTGTAATAGAAGCTTCTGGAGAAAGCGTAGGACTTCCTCCCCATCAAATGGGAAATTCTGAAGTTGGTCATATGGTTATAGGCTGCGGAAGAATATTTAAGCAAGACTTAGTAATTATTAATGAAGCTATTGAAGATTCTAGCTTTTTTAAAAATGAAGCAATACTTAACGCGATACTCTCAGTAAAAAATAAAGATAATGATTTGCATTTATTAGGATTGGCATCGCTTGGTGGAGTTCACTCACATATTGATCATTTAGTTGCGATATTAAAAATGTGTAAATCGCATAGTGTTTCTCCGAAACTTCATCTTTTTTCTGACGGCAGAGATGCAGATCCAAAATCCGCTATTGATATTTTTGATAAACTTAACACAGAATTAGAAAAATATGGCGGAGAAATTTACACTATTTCGGGGCGCTACTATGCTATGGATAGAAACCAAAGATGGTGGAAAACACAGCTTGCTTGGGACTCCATAGTTAATAATAAAGGAGAAAAGGCTTCTGACTATAAAGATGCTATTAATAAATCATATAAAAAAAATATTTCAGATGAATTTTTATTACCAACTATACTTGATGGAGCCAAACCATTAAAAAAAAATGACTCTCTTTTATTTTTTAATTTTAGAAATGATAGAACAAGGCAAATTGCAAGAGCATTGAATGTTGAAAGATTTGATAATTTTATAAGAACAAATAACAACACGGCATATTCTATATCTACAATGACTGAGTATGATCCCTACTTATCTTGCCCTGTTGCTTTTAGAACAATTCCTCCAAAAACAACTATAGGAAGTATAGTTAGTAAAATGGGACTTAAGCAATTTCATTGCGCTGAAACAGAAAAATACCCTCATGTGACATACTTTATAAATGGAGGAAGAGAAGATCCTTATATTGGGGAGAAAAGAGTCTTGGTCCCATCGCCAAATGTACGTACTTATGATTTAAAACCAGAAATGAGTTGCCGCGAAGTAGGTGAAGAAGTTATTAGCGCTATAAAAAACACCGAATATAAACTTATAGTTGTTAATTTTGCAAATGGCGACATGGTAGGGCATACAGCTATCAAAGAAGCTATCGTTAAGGCTATGGAAGAACTTGATAATGTTTTAGGCGAAGTGGTGTGTGAAGCAATTGGAGCAAATGTTGCTACTTTAATAACAGCGGATCATGGAAATGTTGACGAAATATATAACCTAAAAACTGGCAAGCCAAATACACAACACTCAACAAATCCTGTGCCATGCATTGTTATAGATAATGGTAAAAATTGGAATATAGTAAAGGAAGGTGGTGGCCTTTCAAACATAGCACCCACGTTATTATCTTTAATGGGAATAAATAAACCTAGCGAAATGACTAGCGATAGTCTGATTAAAGAAATCTAATTAAAAACATCATCTGGTATTTGATTATTGCCAGCACTTTCTTTTGAAGTTGATTTATTCATATCATCAAAAACAATTGTACCGTCATCACTGGCATCTTCATCGTTTGAAAATTTTAATTTGTTTTCTTTGTTTTCAGTAATGTAATTATTATCTTCCTTTGTAAACTCAGGGATTTCCAATTTCCCGCTCAAATCTTTTCCAAGAGTTTTATTTGCGAGTTGCTTATGAAACGCTACTATTTCTTTAAATGTATCTAACGCATATTTAAAATTTAAACCTTTCTTTATTGGAATTAAAGCCTCGCCTTTATGCTTACTTAATCTTCCCAATACTTTATTATTTAAGACATTTGCATCATATGGATCTAAACCTTCCATCCCGCCAATTATTTCTGTTTTTACATTTCCTTTTACTAATATACTTCTAACCCCAAAAAACACTTTCTCTTTAAACTCTTTTTCAGAAACCTCTACTTCTGAAAGCTTAACTGTTGTCTTAACAACAGCGCAACCTTTCTTGTTAAAATCAGAGCCAGGCTTTGCCAATCCGTCACGAGCACACTCATATAAATCAAATATAAGTAAATCTCTGGCTAATTTAATATTTTGCGCTCCTAGTGCTGATTTAAAAAATACTTGCCTTTCAATCCGCATTTTTCTTATATATTCTTCATCTTGTTCGTCTGCGTATTCGTCACTAAATGATTTATAAATTTCTTCTGTATTATTATTTATAGATACTTCCTTTTCACTACATAAAGCGGTAACTTGCTCTGTAGTAAATCCTTTTTCTAAATAATAATTAATATCATCTTTGTTGCATTCTGCTTGAGCATCTAACTGCACAGATATAAGAATTATAAATATTCCTATAAAAGGTGAAATTATATTTTTTAACACTTTAATCATGAATTTACCCTATTATTCTTAAGCTTAGATGCTATTACAATCTTAGCACTTTGACTATAACTTTATATAAAAAAAACAGGCGCCATTACAGCGCCTGTTCATTATAACTACTCTAATATAAATATTAGAACATTGTTAACACACCAAATTGGATAATTTCAACTTGGTTATTTACAGTACCACTATGTAGAGCACTAATACCTGTTCCATATGAACCGTAGAGATCGTTTTCTACTTCGATATAAGAAATGTTTAGCTCAGTTGCATCACCTAACGCGTAGAAGATACCAAATAATGTAGTATCAGCACCTGTTTGAGATTTGTTATCTGTGCTTAAACCATGTGTAACTACATCTAGGTCATCAGCTTCTGCGTACATTGCACGGAAATCAATATTTCCACCTGGTGCAAATTTAGCAGATACTAAGAACGCATCACGATCAAATCTAACATCGTGATCAGCTGTACCACCGGCAAATACTGTTGAACTAAAACCGAAGTCTTGTAGAGCAGCACCTGGAGTAGTTGTGTTTTCAAATGTATATTCAACATTTTCAAACATAGCAGCTAAAGTTAAGCTTGCGCCATTACCTAAATCAGCAATGTAACGACCAGCAATACGGTAAGATTCAGCATCTGAATCAGACATTGTTGCGCCGTCTAGAGTTGCAGCAGCCCACTCATCATGTTTCTGATAAGTTAAAGCACCCCAGAAAGGACCATCACTATAAGCGATACCCATAGAAATAATCGTAGGGTCTAATACTGCACTACCCCTTGCTGATGTATTATCTGATTGAAAGTCAGCATTTATAGCGATTCTATAGGAAACTTTTCCTGTAGAGCCCATATATTGCAGAATTTCTTCTTGACGTCTGTTAAAGCCTTGGTTGTAAATACCACCATACGCACTATAAGATATAAATGTTTGTGAACCAAAATCTCCTAAGTTATAAAAGATTGTGTATGCACCAACAGAACCCATAATGTTTGTATGAGAAGCTGAACCAGCGTCATACCAAGGATCTACCCAACCAGCAACCATTTCGTTGTATGGTAGTAACCAGTTAGCATACATAATTTCACCAAATGCTCCTGAGATACCTACTTTTGAGTTTCTGTTACACCAACCACCTGTACCAGCATAGTCGTTCATGTATGTGAATGTTTCACAACGCCATGTCATTTTTAAACCTTCGATTCCAGTGTCTACGAAACCAAGAAAGCCGATGTTACCAGCGTTTCCATTTATCATAGTTCTATCTTGTTGCGCACCTGTGGTGCCAAGAGCTATGGTTGGGTTACCGCTTTCCACCATTTCAAAGGTATGATTTTGCCATCCGTAGATTGTAATTGGATCCCCGTAAGGTCCAACACCACCACCACCCCAGCCTGCGTTTGCAGTCATAGGAAGCATGGCCAATGCTCCGGCTAGCATACTTGCTAAGATTTTTATTTTCATTAGGACTCCTAATAATTGTCTTAATTATTTTAAGAGGGACATAAATTAAAAAAAATAAAATTTTCCCCCCACTTAAATGCCATTCACTTATTGTTATATTATTTTTACAAATAAAAAATGTAAAAATATAGACATTCCGTGTCCGTGGCATTTCCTGTATTACTACAGGATGCACTAATATTGACTGTTCTTAGCTACCAAGTCAATAAAAAAACCCTATTTTTACTAGTTATTAGGGTTAAAAATTTGAAGGAAATCAAGCATATATAAGTATTTACTTATTTAGCTTATTAGAAATGCCATTTCTTTTATTTTATATGAATTCATTAACTAATGAATAAATCTAATAAAAACAACAAATTAAATCACTTTTGGGGAAATTAATTAATTTATATTTTATTAACTATCCTTTATATTATGTGTTAAACATGTATTATTACTTTTTTAATTTTTTTAATCATTTTACGATGAAATCTATTTTTAAAATATTTTCAATAATTTCCCTATTATTTTTAATCGGATGTAGCCTTTCTATGCCAGAATTTGGCGAGGTAGAACTTAATGAATCTGACTATAAAAAAGTATTAGAAAAAAGTTACGATGGCTACGATGATGAACTTGAAGGATTTTCAATTAAAGATGGCGCAAAAGAATTTACAATGTGTGCAACGAATACAGAATGTAACTTATTGTGGGATACTGCGCGAGAATGGTTAACAGAAAAATCTAATTACGCAGGGGCAATAAAAAACAAAACCAACAAATTAATGGAAACTGATTATGACCAAAGAAAGTCTAAAAAAGATTGGGTAACTTTTAAAGTTACAATCACCCCAAGTGGTAAAAATAATGTAATTAAAATTACAGCAGAATGTGCAAAATCTTGCATGGGCTTTATAGATAAAGAATATTTTGCTTTTAACTCTTACTTAAAGAATCATCTTTTAGCTTATAGAAACGGCATTATAGATTATGAAGAAACACAAACAAATGTTAGCATTATTAAGGAATACCCAGATGAAATAAATTTAGGATCTGATCTATCTGATGACATAAAAGGTTCTGCCTTAGATAACATTGATGTAAGCGAAATTAACGATAAAAAGAAAAGGTATGTTGGGAAAGTTGCTGAGAGCCTTATTGATGAATACTCTTGTAATAAATCTAGCGAAATAAATTTAATAAAGAAAAAAGGAAAAAGAGAAATCTACGAAGTAAATTGCATTCAAAAAGTTAAAAGAATGATTTTTGATTGCTCACCAGATGGTTGCGAAGTTCTTAAATGAATAATTATATAAAATTTCTATCATTTAAAGTAGCTGTACAAAATAACTTTGGTTAAGGCTTACTTCTTCTGCTGCTTAACCAATCAATAATAGGCTCAAAATAAGTTCTATCAACTGCTGTCATTGCGGGGCCCATCTCATAAATACCCAGGCCTTTCTCTGCCGCTCGTATATAATTTTGACTATCCCTTACCATTGTTAAAAAAGGTATTTTTTGCCTTTCTAGAAAATCATCAAGCTCCCAATATATATTGGTATAATCTCTACCTCTATTAGCAACTAAAGCAAGCTTAGCTTTTTTTGTCACAACCCTTGAATGTTGCTTAATATTTTTAATAAAATCACTTGCTGCTCTCATGTCTATCGGGGATGGTAAAACGGGAATAATTACGCTTTCAGCCATATTTAAAACTTTTGTTAATTCTGCTCCCTTAAGTCCTGCCGGAGCGTCAATTATTTTATAATCAACCCCTCTTTTAACTTTTACCCCATGGCCTTTAATTCCAATTATCGGTGGTTTTGCTGATGAACGTGATTTTAGCCAGCCAATGGAGCTCTGTTGGCTATCTAAATCTACTAGAGCAACTGATTTCCCAATTGATGCATAGAAACTTGCTAAATTTGTTGCAATAGTTGTTTTCCCTGAGCCACCTTTTGAATTTAATACTAATATTGATCTCATTCTGGTTACCAATTAGTTAAGCTTATATTCATATTATCATTATTTTTAAACATGTCTAACCCAGCGGAAAACCCCAGATTGTAACAGGACACCAACTTAACAAATATCATAAACCGACACTACAGGAGCATGGTCGGAAGGGCGCTGATTCTTTCTTGGGGTAGCATCTATAAAGCTAGAGATGCATTTTTCTTTTAAGGAATTATTAGCTAGCATCAAATCTATTCTTAGGCCATGATTTCTTCTAAATGCACCAAAACGATAGTCCCACCAACTATACAGATCTTTTTCCTGTGAAAATAATCTAAAGCAATCACTGAAACCTAAATCCAAAAATTCTTTAAATATATTTCTTTCTTTTTTGCTGCACAATATTTTATCTTTCCAGGCGTCTGGCGCGTAAACATCATTATCCTCAGGAGCTATATTAAAATCTCCTAAAACAACATAATATTTAGTTTTATTTAAATCATTTTTTAAGTGTTTCTTTACATTTTTTAGCCAAGATAATTTATAATTATACTTTTCCGAATCTACTTCCTGACCATTTACAACGTACAAATTTAAAACGGATAGCTCTTTACCGTATCTGGTTAATAAAAATCTTTTTTCATCTTGCTCTTTACCGTTTATTAACTTAACGCATTCTGTTGAAGGCTTTTTGCTAATTGTTGTTACGCCATTATAAGTTTTTTGACCAATAAAATCACAGTAAAATCCAGCATTTATAATTTCATCAAGTGGAAAAGAATGATCTTCAACCTTCGTTTCTTGTATTCCTAAAATATCAACATCAGTTTCTTTTAACCAGTCAAGCACTTGTGGCATTCTTACTCTTAAAGAATTAACATTCCAAGAAGCAATTTTCATTTTAACCCCAAGCTATCTAATAAAGGCTCTATTTTCGGCTCTCTGCCCCTAAATTCAATAAAAAGTTCTAACGCAGGTTTTGAACCTCCAGTTTCTAAAATTTTTTTCATAAATTTTTCTCCAACTTTTCTGTCAACTAATTTTTTTTCTTTAAAAGCCATAAACGCATCTGCGGACAAAACTTCTGCCCATTTATAACTATAATAACCAGCTGCATATCCACCAGAAAAAATATGAGCAAAACTATTTTGGAATTTATTGTTTTTATGTGCTGGCAACAAAGCGGTATCCTTTCTTACATCTTGTAAAATTAAATCAGCTAAGCCTAATTTATTTTCTTTATCATTCATATGAAGTAAAAAATCAAAGAGTGAAAATTCAATTTGCCGCAAAAGCGCTAAGCCCGTATTGTAATTTTTAGTAGCAAGAAGTTTTTTAAACAATACATCAGGTAATTTTTTATTCGTCTTGTAATGAAAAGCAAAAGTGTCAAGAACATCCTTTTCCCAACACCAATTCTCCATAAACTGACTTGGCAGCTCAACAGCATCCCACTCCACTCCAGAAATTCCAGAAATGCCTGCGTAATTAATTTTTGTTAACATGTGTTGCAATCCATGACCAAATTCATGAAATAAAGTTTCAACATCATAGTGTGTAAAAAATGCTGGGCTGTTTTTTGTTGGGGGGCTAGAATTACAAGTTATAAATGCTGCTGGCAACTGAATGGATCCGTTTAGCTTGGATCTTCTTTGAGTGCACTCGTCCATCCAGGCGCCGCCTCGCTTGTTTTGTCTTGCATAAAGATCGAGATAAAATTTCCCTCTTAAATTTTTATTTTTATCATATATTTCATATAAGCGAACATCTGGATGCCAAACTTCTTTGGTTTTTTTAATTTTGACGTTAATACCATAAAGTGATTTTACTAATCTAAATAAACCATCAATTACATTTTCAACAGGAAAATATTTTTTTAGCTCTTCCTGAGAAACACCAAAATTTTCTTCTTTATATTTTTCTGAAACATAAGCAAGATCCCAGGGGCTTATATTTTTTATTTTTAATTTTTCCTTTGCATAATTATTTAATACTTGCATTTCTTTTTTTGATTTTTTTAGTGCTTTAATTTTTAAATTATTTAAAAAACTTATAACTTCTTTTGAGGATTTTGCCATTTTTGTTTCCAATGAATACTCTGCATAATTTTTATAACCTAATATTTTTGACATTGTTTGCCTTAAACTAAGTATTTGTTCAATTAGCTTTGTGTTGTCCCATCCGCTACTTATAGGAAATTTATTTGATGCTCTACTCATGTATGCTAAATAAAAAGTTTTCCTTAATTGCTGGTTATTCGCAAACATCATAATTGCCATATAACTTGGTTGGTCAAGTGTTAGCGTATATCCAGTCTGGCCTCTACTAGAAGCTACTTCAGAAGCAATTTCTAAAGCATTATTTGGCAAGCCACTTAAAGAATTTTTGGTTTTAAAGTTTTTCGTCCAAGCATTTGTAGAATCTAGTATATTTTGCTCGAACTTGGATTCAAAGTTTGCTAATTTTTCTTGGCAATCTCTAAATAATTTTCTTTCTTTGGCGCCTAAGTGCACGCCTGAAAGTTTAAAGCCTATTAAAGTATCAGAAATTAATTTAATCTGATGAGGATTTAATTTTTTTTTATTTTCTATAAAATATCTTTCATATTGAAAAAAAAGTTTTTTGTTTTGCCCAATTTTACTGTAATGCGAGGTTAACAATTTTAAACTTTTTTCATATTGCGATCTTATTTTAGGGTCGTTCATAACAGAATTTAAATGTCTTATGGGGGCCCAGACTTTTGAAATTTTATCATCCGACTCTTCTAAAATATAAACAAAATTATTCCATGTTAAATTTTTTAAATTTTCTATTTTTTTTATAATTTTTTTATTTTCATCTATTACGTGCTTTATTGCGGGATACATATCTTTTTTTTGTATCCTAGCAAATGAAGGCAAGCCCGCCGCCTTCAAAAGAGTATTGTTGTTATTCATTTTTCTTATTTGCCTTATTCTTTTAAAATTCTATATGTCTATATTTACGGCATATAAAGCTCTTTCTTCTATAAAAGCTTTTCTTGGGCTGACGTTGTCCCCCATTAAATCCTCAAAAGTTTTTTCTGCTTCTGCCCTATCTTCTTCCTTCATTTGAACTAATGTTCTAGCCTCTGGGTCCATTGTTGTTTCCCATAATTGTTCTGGGTTCATCTCCCCTAGCCCCTTATACCTTTGAATAGAGTATCCCTTCTTAGCTTCGGCTATTATCCATTTAAAAGCTCCCAAGAAATCATGGTCGTGGATCTGTATTACTTTATCCTGCTTCGTCAAATAAGCATCGCTTTTTAGTATATCTTTTGCCGCAAGAACATAATCATTATAATTTTTGTAATCTTTCGAAGCAAAAACCCCTAAACTTATGTTATGTTTTTTATTTAAACCTGATTCTTCATAACTAATCTCAAATACGACTGGTTTTTCTTTTTGGCCATGGGCTATATTCGTGGATATTTTGGTATTTTTACTAGATAAAACATCACACCATTGTTTAACTTTTTTAACATCACAATCAAAATCTGGCATATTTCCAAGCTCTAAAAGCTCTACAAACTGCTTACCATATCTTTGGGTCATATTAAATTTTGCAGCTTCAGCTTTTTGGCAATGCTTAATTAATGTCTTTAACTTATTGATTTCAATAGTTTTTTTGCTCTTTTTGGAAGAATAAACATCAATGCCATCTAAACAATCTTTTGTTATATAAGATATTAGTTCATGGTCGTCTTTTATGTATTTTTCTGTTTTGCCTTTTTTAATTTTATAAAGAGGCGGTTGAGCAATGTAAACATTTCCTTTTTCAATAAGCTTTCTCATTTTACTATAGAAAAAAGTTAGCAATAATGTTCTTATGTGGGCGCCATCAACATCAGCATCGGTCATTATAATAACCCGGTGATATCTTAAAGACGCATAATCTTCTTCTGACATTTCTTTAGCGCTAAATCCACAACCAAGGGCTGTTGCTAGCTTTGATATTTCTTCAGAAGCAAAAACTTTTTCATCTCTTTGCTTTTGAACGTTTATAATCTTGCCTTTTAAAGGCAAAATTGCTTGGGTTCTTCTATCTCTGCCTTGTTTGGCAGAACCTCCAGCGGAATCACCCTCCACTAAAAATATTTCGCAGAGCGCTGGATCTTTTTCTTGGCAATCAGCAAGCTTTCCCGGCAAACCAGCAACATCCATTGCTTTCTTTCTGCGCGTCATTTCTCTAGCCTTTTTCGCGGCCTCTCTTGCTCTTGCTGCCTCACTTGCTTTTGCTAATATTTGTTTAGCATCTTTTGGATTTTCTTCTAAAAATCTTTTCATGCTTTCTGTAGCAACAGACTCAACAATACCTTTTACTTCCGAAGAAACTAGTTTCGACTTTGTTTGAGAAGAAAATTTGGGGTCAGGCATTTTTACAGAAAGCACCGCTGTAATACCTTCTCTTGCGTCCTCGCCAGTTATGGCAATTTTATTTTTTTTTGATACAGCTTCTTGCTCTATATAATAATTTAATGCTCTAGTAAGGGCTCCTCTAAAGCCTGCAATATGAGTTCCGCCATCAGACTGAGGAATATTATTTGTATAACAATAAATATTCTCGCTGTAAGATCCTGTCCACTGAACAGCAATTTCCACACCAACGTCATCTTTGGAAGATGAAAAATATATTATATTTGTATTAATTTTTTCCTTTTTCTCATTTAAATTTTCAACAAAAGCCCTTATTCCGCCCTTATAAAAAAACTCTTCTGTTGTGTCTGTCCTGTGGTCAGATAAAACAATTTTTATACCAGAATTTAAAAATGAAAGCTCTCTAAGTCTTTTGGCGAGAATATTAAAATGAAATTCAATATCCGTAAAAATTTTTTTGCTAGGCATAAAGGTTACTTTGGTGCCGGTTTTCTTTGATTTTGCGCCCTTAATAAGCTTAGTCTTTGGGTCTCCCATAGAATATGTTTGATTGTAAACATTTCCGTCTCTTGAAATTTCTAATTCAAGTTTTTCAGATAAAGCGTTAACAACCGAAACACCTACGCCGTGCAATCCGCCAGAAACCTTATAAGAATTATCATCAAATTTACCGCCAGCGTGTAAAACCGTCATAATAACTTCTGCAGCTGGCTTTTTTTCTTCTGGATGCATGTCTACGGGTATGCCGCGACCATCATCCGTTACGGTCACAGAATTATCTACATTAATTTCAACTGTTATTTCTTTACAATGCCCAGCTAAAGCCTCGTCTATAGAATTATCTACAACCTCAAAAACCATATGATGAAGGCCGGTTCCGTCGTCTGTGTCCCCTATATACATCCCAGGTCTTTTTCTTACAGCCTCTAACCCTTTTAGTACTTTAATATTAGAAGAATCATATTTTGTCATTGCGTTATCTCTCCATGTTCCACGTGAAACAACCCGGCATTTATTTCACATAATATCTCTGCTAAAACAGAATCGTTAAGAGCAGTTAAAAAAATTTGAGACCGGGTCTCAAAAAGCCTTTCTAGTATTCTTTCTTGTATTTCTAATGTTAGCTCAGCCGACAAGTCATCAACAAGAATTATGCTTGGAAAACCTTTCTTGTCAAAAAAATCCTTAGACTGTGATAATAGCATAATATTCGCGATTATCTTCTGCTGTCCTCTTGAAGATATTTTTTGGGCTTCTTTGTTTTTAAGTAATATTTTTATATCGGCGTTTTGTGGGCCACAGCCCGTAAAACCTTTCTCCTGATCTGTTGTTTTTTTGCTTTCTAGAGCTTCTATAAAAGGCTTTTCTTTTTCCCAGCCTTTTTCATAAGCAAGAACAACCTCTAAATCTGGCATTATAAGTTTTTGAGTTTCTTCGATATGTTTTTTTAACCCCTCAACATAATTTTCTCTTAACAACGATATTCTTTCCCCAAGCGGCGCAAGCTGCTTCATCCAAGCGTCAGCCTCTGGGTCGCGCATTTTCAGCGCTTCGTTTCTTTGGCGCAATATTTTCACATATTTGGACCATTCGTTTTTATAGCTATGTTCCACGTGGAACAAACCCCAATCAATAAACGCTCGCCGTTCGCTAGGGGGGCCCTCAATAAGCCCATGACTGTTTGGGTGTATTGTCTGCACAGCAAGCTGCTCCGCTAGTCTGGATTGCCTATTTTCTTCTTTTCCGTCGACCAATATTTTTGTTTTGTTTTGTTTTTTTTCGATTTCAAGCTTTTTGTTAGATTCGCCTAAAGTTCCGCCTATATAAAGGCTTGTTCCGCCATGCTGAATAAGGTCTTCGCTTTTATTTGTCCTAAAGCTTCTTCCTCTAGAAAGAATATCAATCGCTTCTAGCAGCGTTGTTTTCCCGGCCGCGTTTTCGCCTATTATAACGTTTGTTCTGTTGTTTAGCTGAAGGTTTGCTTCTCTGATGTTTCTCAGGTTTCTTAAAGAAAGCTTGTCTAATAGCATCTTACAATCTCAGCGGCATTACCACATAATTTGAAGCATCGTCGTTTTCTGGCATTAATAATGCGCTGCTGTTTGAATCTTTTAAGAAAATTTGAACATTTTTTGTTTTTATGACGCCCAGCACATCCAGCAAATAATTCACATTAAAACCAACTTCTATTTCTTCGCCATCATAAATCGCTTTTATGTCGTCTGACGCCTCTTCCTTCTCGGGGTTGTTTGCGCTAACTTTAAGCTCATTGTTGCTAAAACTCAGCCTTACCCCTTTAAATCTGTCATTTGACAAAATTGACACTCTTGCCAAGGCCTCTTTAAACTCTTTAGAATCAAGAACTATTCGTTTGTCAGAGTTTGCAGGAATAACTTTTTCATAGTCTGGAAATTTTCCATCGACAAGTTTCGTTATTGCTTCTGTGTTGTTGCCGCTTATTTTTAAATGGTTTTTTGAAATAACCCCGCTCATAACGATATTTTCGTCTTCGATTTGTTTAATTATTTCACTAATTCCTTTTCTGGGAATAATGACGCTTGTGCTTTCCTGTATGTTTGTTTCTGTTTTTATTTCTGTTTTTGCCAGCCTGTGTCCGTCTGTTGCAACACCGAAAACAGCGCTTTTTGACAAACCAAAAAACAAACCATTAAGGTAGTACCTAACATCTTGCTGGGCCATAGCAAAGGATGTTTTTTCTACCACCTCTTTCAGCTCGTTTGATTTTATTGAAAAATTTTGACACTCTTCATCGCTAACCTCCATCAAAGGAAATGTTTTTGCGTCAAGTGCCGACAATATAAACCTGCTTTTTCTTGATTTTATTTGAAGCTTTCCTTCTTCTATTTTTTCAATTTCAAGAATCGCGTCATCTGGAAGCCCGTTGCCAATGTCGTATAATTTTTTTCCTGGGATCGTAATATTTTCTTTGAGCTCGGACTCTTTTTCCAATATTATTTTTGATGAAAGCTGAACCTCAAGATCTGAAGCAATCACCACGCACTGATTATCGTTCACCCTAAAAAGAATATGGTTTAAAATAGGAATCGTTGGTTTGTTATCAACGGCCCCTATTATTTTTTTTAATGCTTTTATTAAATTTTCTTTAGTTATTATTAATTTCATATTTATATATATAGTTATTATTAGTAAGCCGTTTTTCTGTTTATATCAGTAAAAAAGCAATTTAAAACAATTATTTACAGCATTATTAACTTGTTAGTATTTTTTATTTTGCTGTTATTAGTTTTGTTAAAAAGAAAATATACATTTTTATTATAGAAATATATACAAGTTTTCAACAAACCCGTTAGGTGCTTAGTCGTCTCCTTAGGTTAATTAAATCATCTTTAATTTTGTTGTCAGTTATGCAAATTTCTACAATTTTTTTGCACGCATGTAAAACTGTTGTGTGGTCTCTTCCGCCGAAAGCGTCCCCAATTTCAGGCAAGCTGTGATTTGTTAGTTCTTTGGCCAAGGACATTGCCAGTTGTCTTGGTCTTGCTAAAGAGCGGTTTCTTTTTGGCGACAATAAATCAGAAATTCTAATTTTATAATAATCGGCAACTGTTTTTTGAATGTTGTCTATTGTGACCAACTTGTTTTGAAGCGTGATAAGATCGTGTAAGGCCTCTTTTGCAAAAGCTATGGTTATCTCTTTTCCTGTAAATTGAGAATTGGCAATAACTCGTCTTAGCGCTCCTTCTAACTCTCTTACATTTGACTGAATGCATTTTGCCATAAAGAAGGCCACGTCTGTTTCTAGGTTTGTTCCTATAGACGATGCTTTTTTCTGAAGAATAGCTACTCTAGTTTCAAGCTCAGGAGGCTCAATCGCCTGCGTTAGTCCCCAGCCAAAACGAGATTTTAGTCTTTCGTCTAGCCCGTTAACCTCTTTTGGGTATCTGTCGCAAGTTAAAACAATCTGGCACTTTCCTTCGAGTAGCGCGTTAAAGGTGTGAAAAAATTCCTCTTGAGATCTTTCTTTGCCCGCAAAAAACTGAATATCATCAATAAGCAGAGCATCTGCCGACCTATAGAACTTCTTAAAAGCATCAATTTTATTATGTTGTAAAGCATACACCATATCACCAACAAATTTTTCTGAATGCAAATATAATATTTTGGCTTTATCGTTTTGTTTTATTATGTTGTTTCCTATGGCGTGCATTAAATGAGTTTTTCCAAGACCTACCCCGCCATAAATAAAAAAAGGATTATAATTTTTCCCCGGGTTTTTAGATACCTGTAAGGCAGCAGCGTTTGCTAGTTGATTTGATTTTCCTACAACAAAGTTGTCAAAAGAAAAGTCCGATGAAAATTTTACCTCTTCCTTAAAAGAGTCTTTCTTATTTTCTTGGATAACGGGGGCATCCTCTTCTATTTTCTGTGAAATTCCGCCAACTTCAAAGTAAAAGCTGTATTTAGAGTTTTCTAGCTTTTTTGTCAAATATTCGCTAAGGTTTTTGTTTGCCCAGTCTGCCACATATGGGTTGGGTGCAAATATCTTGAGAGTGTTGTTTTCTGTAACGGCTTGCAGTGGACGAACCCAGGTATTAAACTGCTGCTCATCGAAACTTGTTTGTAGGTCCACAAGACATTCTTCCCAAAATTCTGACTGCATTTTTGTCTCTCCACTAGCGTAGTATATTTTTAAAATTTCTATTTATATTATACTTATCCACAGAAGAAATAAATCAACAAATCTGTGTAAAAATTGTGGATAAGTTATGTAAAAATTTATGATAAAGTATTTATTGACAAATATGCCCGAGGAACGTAATGTCGCGGGCAGAAGACAAAGGACTTAATAATGAAAAGAACATATCAGCCAAGTAAAATTAAAAGAAAAAGAACTCACGGATTTAGGTCTAGAATGAGCACTGTGGGCGGAAGAGCGGTTATTAATTCAAGAAGAGCAAAGGGAAGAAAGCGTCTTTCAGCTTAATGTCTGCGAACACTAATGGGTTTCATGCCAAAACAATGCGACTTAACAGCCCGCAAGACTTCAAAAGATGCTTTTTAAAAGGCGAAAGAATTAAAAACGATGTTTTTGTTCTCCACTATATTGACAATGGAGGCCTTTGCGCAAGACTAGGTGTTAACGTAGCTAAAAAAAAGATAAAGAATGCTGTAGATCGAAATAAAATAAAAAGAGCGGCGCGAGAGGCTTTTAGAAGAGCTCGCTTAAAGAACTTAGATGTGGTTTTAATATTAAAAAATGAAAATAATTATGACCCAAATAATTGTTTCTTATTGGTTAATGAGGTTTTTAACGATTTAAAGAAAAAATGAAATATTTATTAATAAAAACAATAAAAACTTACCAATTAGTTTTAAGTCAATTTATTGGCCAGCACTGTAGGTTTACTCCAAGTTGTTCTAATTATGCTTTAAAAGCAATAGAGATCCATGGCCCAATCAACGGAACTTTACTCATAACTAGAAGGTTGTGTCGTTGCCACCCCTGGGCAAATGGCGGAATAGATGAGGTCCCAAAAATAAATGAATAACCGTTTATTATTATACGCAGCTTTTTCGTTGGTGCTTTTTATGATTTGGCAGCAATGGAAGGTTGAGCAGATCCCCCCAACAGAAATCACATCAGCAGGGCAAAAAGACGAGAGGATAATCGAAGATCTTCCTGAAGAAGCGGCCTTTATTGCTGAGCCGAAAAGCATAGAAAAAACTAAGCCAGCCCAAGTTAAAAACATAGATGAAAATATTGTTTTGTATAATGAAGATATAAAAATTACGGTTGGTCTTTTGGGCGGGTCAATCAAAAGAACAGAGTTATTAAATTATTTTAAAACCATTTCTGAGAATAGCGAAAATATAAAGCTCTTAGATTTTACAGATGAATATTATGTTGCTCAATCTGGTTTGTTGCACGATAAAAAATCTACAAACAAAGAATTAAAAAGCTTGGCGCCAAATCACCATGAGTTATTTTCTGTAAAAAGTAAAAATAATCAGAGCTTGGTTTTAGAGTGGGAAAATAAAGGCGCAAAAATTAAGGTCTTGAAAAAAATATATTTAGATAAATCTGGTTATATAGTGCATGTAAAAAATACTGTTATAAATAATTCTAACAGAGCCTGGATAGGCAGACAATATAGGCAAATTAGAAGGCAGAGTAATGGGGAAGGAAGGTCTTGGGTTGCTCCAACTTTTACTGGAGGAGCTTATTATGACGAGGCTTATAACAAAATTTCATATGAAGAAATTTCAGAGGAAAAACCAAAATTTAATGTTATAAATGGTTGGGTTGCAATGATGGAGCACTATTTTGTTTCTTCTTGGGTATTTTCTGGGAATAAAACAAATTTATTTTATACAAAAGAAATTTTGGTTGATGATGTTAGAAATGATTACATAATAGGAGCTCGGTCAGAGCCAGTGTTGATTCAGCCAAATGAAAAGGGAGAGCTAAGCTCAAAGCTTTATGTTGGTCCCAAGTTACAAATAGAATTAGAAAAAATAGCACCAGGCTTAGAATTAACTATTGATTATGGTGTTTTAACTTTTCTTTCTAAGCCGCTTTTTTGGTTGCTTAATAAGATACATACAATTGTAGGTAATTGGGGATGGTCAATTATTTTACTTACGCTCATAATAAAACTTGTCTTCTATAAGCTTTCAGAAACAAGCTATAGATCTATGGCCAAAATGAAGAAGTTTTCTCCAAAAATACAATCAATAAAAGAAAGGTTTGGGGACGATAGGCAAAAAATGAATCAGGCGATGATGGCAATGTATCGCGAAGAAAAAATAAATCCACTCGGCGGGTGCTGGCCAATATTAATTCAAATTCCTGTTTTTATAGCTTTATACTGGGTTTTATTAGAAAGTGTCGAGTTAAGACATGCTGATTTTATTTTTTGGATAAATGATCTGTCAGCAAAAGACCCATATTTCGTTCTTCCGTTAATTATGGGCGCCTCGATGTTCTTTCAACAAAAACTTAATCCTGCGCCGCCAGACCCTGTGCAGGCAAAAGTAATGCAAATGTTGCCAATAATTTTTACCGCATTTTTTGCTTTTTTTCCTTCGGGCCTAGTTCTCTACTGGGTTGTTAATAATTTGCTATCTATTGCTCAGCAATGGAAAATAACAAAATCAATATCATCTACCTAAAGTTATAATGAACTGTGAAGATATAATTGTAAACCTAGCAACACCGATGGGCACTGGAGCAATTTCGGTAATTCGATGTTCTGGAGAAAATGTTTTAGAAATTTCTAAAATTTTTTTAGATAAAAAGCTTGAGCCAAGATATGCTCATTATGCAAAATTTAAAAATAAAAATAATGTAGTAATTGATGATGTCGTGGTAATTTTTTATGAGGGGCCAAGATCATATACAGGAGAAAATATGATAGAAATTATGTGTCATGGTGGCCCAGTTATTTATCAACTTTTAATAAAAGAAATTTTAAAAATGGATGGTTGTCGTCTAGCAAAAGCAGGCGAGTTTAGCGAAAGAGCTTTTTTAAATAATAAGATGAGCCTATTTGAGGCAGAAGCTACATGCGCACTAATAAACGCTAAAACTGAAGAGGCTGCACTCGCAGCAAGAGAGTCATTATCTGGAAAATTATCACAAGATTTATTAATAATAGATAATGCATTATTAAAAACAAGAATCCAGGTAGAAGCTTTGTTAGATTTTTCAGAAGAAGATATAGAGACAGATGGTTTATTAACTATAGAAAAACATATAAACGATTGTAAGAAAAAAATTCATATTCTTGTTGAGCGCTTAGAAAAAAATAGACTCTTATTTGAAACCAGTAAAATTGCTATTATCGGCAAACCAAATTCTGGCAAATCATCGTTAATAAATCTTTTAACAAATGATGCGGTTTCTATTGTAAATAAGGCTGCTGGCACAACAAGAGACATTGTTACAAAAATGTTTAATTTAGGCGGTATGCCTATAACAATATTTGATACTGCCGGCATAAGAGAAACAAGCGATTTAATAGAAAAAGAAGGCAAGGAAAAAGCTTTAGAGATAGCAACAAGGGCGCACGTCGTTTTATATTTATATGATGTAAGTCTTGGGATAAATAAAGATGACTTGGAAATATTAAATTTCTTAAAAGAAAAAAATATTTGTATATTAATTGTGGCTAACAAAATTGATCTTGCTACAAACGTAGAATTAAAAAAACTAAAAGAACAAAACAAAGAGGAATGTTTTGTGTCAATTAAAAATGATATTGGCGTGGGTGATTTAAAAAATAAAATTATTCAAAGTCTAAATTTTTCAATAAATAATAGTTCTCCAGGCGTAATACAAATTCAACACATTTCTCTTTTAAAAAATGCTTATGATGAAATAAGCAAAATTAAAGTTGGTCTTGCAGAATTAGAAATAATTGCAGAAAAGCTTAAGAGCACACAAGAGAATATTGCTAATATTTTAAATAATAACGATGATGATAGAGTCCTTAGTGGAATATTTTCAAATTTTTGTATTGGAAAGTAATATAATAATCTTATGAATAATGTTTATGACGTTGTAGTTGTGGGTGGGGGGCATGCTGGGACAGAAGCATGCTTAGCTAGCGCTAGATGCGGTAGTAATACTCTTTTGGTCACGCAGAAATTTAATACAATTGGGCAAATGAGTTGCAATCCTTCTATAGGGGGGATAGGGAAAGGCCACCTCACAAAAGAGGTTGATGCTCTTGGGGGAGTAATGGCAAGAGCGGCAGACGCGGCTGGGATTCACTTTAGAACTTTAAACAAAAAGAAAGGGCCTGCTGTATGGGCAACAAGATCTCAAGCAGACAGAGATCTATATAAAGCTTTTATTCAAAAACAAGTTACGGAACAACAAAATTTAAAAGTTTTTGAAGGGGAAGTTATAGATATTTTGGTCAAAAACAATTCTGTGCATGAAATAGAGCTTGATGGCGGCGAAAGAATTAAATCAAAAAATGTAATTTTAACAGCTGGTACGTTTTTATCAGGAATGATCCATATTGGGAATAAGTCTTTTTCTGCTGGCAGAATAGATGAAAAAGCATCTAATAAGTTAGCAAATAAAATGAAAGATCTTAACTTAATGATGGGTCGTTTAAAAACTGGCACCCCTCCAAGATTAAACGGCGATACAATAAATTACAAAGATTTAATTGAGCAACCTGGAGACAACCCAAGACCAGTTTTTTCTTTTATTGGTAATTCAAAAGATCAACCCGATCAAATTAAATGTTATATTGCCAGAACAAATGAGATCACACATGATTATATAAAAAAAGCTTTATCGAACTCGCCATTATTTAATGGAGTTATAACCGGGAAAGGCCCAAGATATTGCCCATCAATTGAAGACAAGGTTACAAGATTTTCAGAAAAGCTGTCGCATCAAATATTTTTAGAGCCCGAGGGACTTAATACAAATTTGGTTTATCCAAATGGCATTTCAACTAGCTTGTCAGAGACGGATCAAGAAATATTTATTAGAACAATTCATGGTCTTGAAAATGTAGAAATAAAAAAATATGGTTATGCTATAGAATATGATTTTTTTGATCCAAGAGGGCTAACTACGTATTTAGAAAATAAAAAGCTTAGTGGGCTTTTTATGGCTGGGCAAATAAATGGAACAACAGGATATGAAGAGGCTGCATCCCAAGGGATAGTGGCTGGAATTAATGCTGCATTAAAATCTCAAGGCAAAGAAATGTGGGCTCCGTCCAGGCAAGATTCTTATATTGGAGTTATGGTTGACGATTTGATTACACAAGGAACGCCAGAACCGTATCGCATGTTTACAAGCAGAGCTGAGCATAGACTTTTTCTAAGAGAAGATAATGCCGACCAAAGATTGACAGCTATAGGCTGGAAATTAGGGTCAGTAACTAAGAAAAGATTTGATATTTATAACAAAAAACAAGATTTAATAAAAAAAGAATTGTCGCGGCTAAAGAATACAAAAGTTTTTGAGAATAAGAAATCTGTTTTAGCAAGCGATTTATTAAGAAGACCAAATGCTAGCTATGAATCTTTGTTTCCCTTAATTTCAAATTACAAATTTGCTGATTTTAAAACAGGAGAAAGTTGCGCCATAGAACTTAAGTACGAAGGATATATTGCAAAACAAAATCTTGAGGTAAAAAGAAATAAAAAAGATGAAGGAATGACACTCCCCACAAAAATTAATTATAATTCAATAAAAGCGCTATCAACCGAAGCAAGAGAAAATCTTTCTTTGGCGAGACCTCAAAATTTAAGACAAGCATCAAGGGTCCCAGGTGTAACACCTGCAGCTATTTCTATTTTAAAAGTACAAATTAAAGCCTTAAAAAATAATCAAAAAAAAATGGCTTAAAATGCATGTAAATCAAAACAATGAATCTTTTTTTCTAGAAGAGCTAGCTCAACATACAGATGACCCTAAGATAGTCGGGGAAAAATTAATACAATTCTGTGAACATATAAAAAAAGCTAATAGGATTTACAATTTAACTTCCATAACAAATATAAATGATATGCTTATAAAACATATCTTGGACAGCTTATCTATTAAAGAATTTTTAAAAGGTAGAGACATATTAGATATAGGTTCAGGAGCTGGATTACCAGGAATTCCTTTAGCAATAACAACTCCAAGAAAATTTTTTTTACTTATAGATTCTAATAACAAAAAAATAACTTTTTTAAACCATGTTAAGATAAGTCTGGATATAGAAAACGTTAATTTATTGCATAAAAGGGTCGAAGACCTTAGCCATGATAGCGTTTTCGATACTGTAATTTGCAGATCTTTTGCATCATTAAGAAAGATCTTTGCAAATGCTGAAAAACATTTAAAAAAAAATGGCATTGTTGTTGCGATGAAAGGAAAATATCCTGGCCAAGAGTTAAAAGAACTTGATAAAGATGTTGAGCATAAGACACATAAGCTTAATGTTCCTGGGCTTGGCGCAGAAAGACACGCAATAATTATGTATAAAAAATAAGGGTGTTATTTTGAGTAAAATTTTTTCCATCTGCAATCAGAAAGGCGGCGTAGGTAAAACAACGACTAGTGTAAACTTGTCTGCTTCGCTAGCTCTAAATGAAAAAAAAGTTTTGTTAATAGATATGGACCCACAGGGAAATGCGACAATGGGGTCAGGGCTCGACAAACATACACTTGACTATTCTTTAGCAGATCTTCTTTTAGGGGAAAATAAGAATGTAAATGAAATAATTTGTAAAGCAAATGAAGGGTATGATTTGCTCCCATCAAACCAAGCCCTTACTTTTGCAGAAGTTAAACTTTTAGAGTCTGATGAGAGAGAAATGGCTTTAAAAAATTCTATAAAAAGCATTCTGGGAAATTATGATTTTATAATTATAGATTGCCCTCCTTCATTAAATATATTAACTGTAAATGCTTTGGCAATTTCAGACTCCGTTATAATCCCAACACAGTGCGAGTATTACGCTCTTGAAGGTTTGGCTGCATTGTTAGAAACAATTGAGAAGATTAAAATATCTGTGAACGAAAGCTTAAAGGTTGGGGGGATTTTGCGTACAATGTATGATCCTAGGAATAATTTAGCACAAGATGTTTCCTCAGAATTAGAAAGTTATTTTGGTAAAGACGTGTTAGATACTATAATTCCAAGAAATATAAGTTTGGCGGAAGCGCCCAGTCATGGCGCATCTATAATAAGTTATGATAGAGGGTGCAAAGGCTCATTGTCGTATTTGGCGCTTGCAGGTGAAATAGTAAAAATATCAAAATAGGAATTATAGAGATGGCAAAAAGAAAAAGTGGCTTAGGAAACAGGGGGGTAGAAGTTCTTTTAAGCACCTCAAGAAATACGAAACCTTCTTCTGAGCAATCATCCTTAGACATTGACGTTTCTTTAATAAATGTTAGCCCTTATCAGCCAAGAAGTACTTTTAATGACGATAGTCTCAAATCGTTAATTAGCTCTATTAAAGAACAAGGGGTAATTCAGCCCATTCTTATAAGAAAAACTAATAAAAATTCTTATGAATTAATCGCTGGGGAAAGAAGACTCAGGGCTGTAAAAGTTTTAGGTTATGAAAAAATCCCGGCTATTATTAAATCAATATCGGATGAATCGGCTGCAATATACGCTTTATTAGAAAATATACAAAGAGAAGATTTAAACCCAATTGAAGAAGCTATGGGCTTAGAAAAGCTTATTAAAAAATTTAAATTTACGCAAGAAAAGTTAGCGCAGAAAACTGGGAAATCGAGATCTCATATTGCAAATTTAATTAGGTTATTATCATTAGATAAATATGTGATAGGTCTTTTGTCTGACCGGAAAATTGATATGGGTCACGCAAGAGCATTATTATCTTTAGGCCCCGCGTCTCAAAAATTATTTGCGGACAGGATTGTTTCTCAAAAACTTTCAGTAAGAGAAATAGAAAAATTAGTCACTGATAAAGGCGATATAACTAAACATAAACCATCTAAGTCTAAAAAAGATAAGCAGATAAGCGAGATTGAAAATCAATTAAGAGAGAAGCTTGGAATTGTAGTAGAAATTAGTCATTCACAAGGTAAAAAAAACGGAAAGATTATTCTTAAATATAGTAATTTAGATGTTTTAGATGGGCTTTTAAAAAAACTTGGATATAAAAAATAGCTTTTTTCTGAATTTAGCTGGGAAATCAGCTAAAATGATTGTATTAGCATTAAAAATATGAATATCGGTATTAAATATATTGATAAATTTATATACTCTTAATATACTGCATACCCGAAGGGATTATGTTTCTTAGAAAACTGTTAATTGAACTCTGTATTTACGCAACAATTGCTTCAATTTTATGGTATTTCTTTGATATTAGAGTGGCATCTTCTTTTTTATATGGCGTAAGCGTTAGTTTTTTATCGAACGCATATTCGCTATATGTGATGCTCATATATAGAGCAAAGTCGATAAAAGAAGAAGTGAAGCGTTTTTATATAGCAGAATTTGGGAAATGGAGCATATCTTTAGTAATGTTTGCTCTAATTTTTTTAAATTTAGATGAGGCAAAACCTTTAATATTTTTTGCGGCATTTATATTTGCAAATTTGCTAACAATTTTTTTTATAAAACATAGTAATACTAGATAATTATGGCGGCTGGCGCACAAACAGGATCAGAATATATAAAGCATCATTTGACAAATTTAACATTTGGCAGAGATAGTGAGGGTGTTTGGAAAATAGCAGAGACGGCTCAAGAAGCCCAGGAAATGGGTTTTTATGCAATACATATAGATTCTATGGGTTGGTCAATAACATTAGGTTTTATTTTTATATTTTTATTTAGTATGGTTGCAAGAAAAGCAAGCACCGGTGTTCCAAGCGGGTTGCAAAATGGAATTGAAATGATCATAGAGTTCATAGACTCAAACGTAAAAGATACTTTTTCTCACACAAATAAATTAATTGCTCCAATGGCCTTAACAGCATTTGTGTGGGTATTATTAATGAATTTAATGGATTTAGTCCCAGTTGACTGGATTCCAAAATTATTTGATCTAGGCGGTGTCCATTATATGAAAATTGTGCCCACAACAGACCCGAACGTTACCATGGGAATGTCTTTGTCTGTTTTCTTTCTTGCTTTATTTTTTAGTATTAAGAATAAAGGCATTGGTGGATTTGTTGGAGAGCTAACACTTCACCCTTTTTCATCTAAAAACCTATTAATCAAAATTATTTTAATTCCAATTAATTTATTTTTAGAGGGCGTGTCTTTATTAGCAAGACCAATTTCTCATGGTTTAAGGTTATTTGGTAATTTATATGCAGGTGAAATGATTTTTATTTTAATTGCATTATTGCCACTTTATGCGCAATGGACTTTATCAGTTCCATGGGCAATTTTTCACATTTTAGTAATCGTTCTTCAGGCATTTATATTTATGGTATTGATGGTTGTATACATGAATATGGCTCATGATGCTGGGGATCATTAGGTATTTTTTTTTAATGACAATTTATAAGTAGAGGGAAATTATGGAAACAACAGGATTAATATATATAGCAGGAGCATTAATGATGGGTTTAGGTGCTTTAGGTGCTGCAATAGGAATTGGTAATTTGGGCGGTAAATACATGGAAGGTATAGCAAGACAGCCAGAATTAATACCAATGCTAAGAACACAAATGTTTATCGTTCTTGGTCTGGTGGATGCCGTGCCAATGATATCTGTGGGTATAGCGTTTTATTTATTATTTGCGGTCGCTTAATTACTAACTAGTTATAGGAGCAAAAATTGAGTATTAATTTAACTTTGATAGGGCAAGCAATATCTTTCGCTATTTTTGTTTGGTTCTGCATGAAATTTATATGGCCACCATTAACATCAGCTTTAGAACAAAGAAGAAAAACAATTTCTGATGGTTTGTCCGCAGCTGAACTTGGGCAGCAGTCTTTAGAAAAAGCTAAGGTAGATGTAGAGTTAAAACTTTCTGAGGCGAAGGTTGAAGCAAAAAACATAATAGTGATGGCTGAAAAACGGCAAGGAGATATTTTAGATGAGGCTAGTGCAAAAGCATTGGAAGAAACCTCAAAAAAAATAAAATTAGCAGAACAAGAAATAGAGCAACTATCAATGAGATTAAAAGAGTCTCTTAAAAAAGATTTATCTAAATTAGTCGTAGAAGGAGCAGAAATAATTTTGAAAAAAGAAATTGATAAAGGGGCTCATGACAAAGCAATTCAAGACTTGGTAACCAAAATATAAAAAATTATGTCAGAATTACTAACAACAGCTAGACCATACGCAAAAGCTCTTTTTAAAAGCGCTAAAGAGCAGAATATGATAGATCAAAATTTTGATATGTTAAAAAATTTAAATATGGTTATTAACAACAACAATGCACAAAAAATATTATCAAATGATTCATTCGATAGTAAATATAAAGTTAATTTTTTATCTGAAGTATTAAAAGAAAATACAAATGAAAATTTTTTAAGATTTATAAGTTTGCTATCAGAAAATAATAGACTATCTGTAATAACTGAAATTTGTGATTTATATAACGGATATTTGCAAGAAGAAAAAAGTTTAAAAACGGCAAAAATAGATACAGCTTACGAATTAAATCGCGATCAACTTGAAGCAATAAAGGTGGCGCTAGAAAAAAGATTTAATAAAAAAATTGAATTAGAGCAAAATTTAGACGCAAGCCTCCTGGCAGGAGCGGTTGTAAGAATAGATGATTTAGTAATAGATGGTTCACTTAGAGAGCAGTTGAGAAAACTAGAATCTCAATTAATTTGAAACAATAGAGGGAAGAATAATGCAACTTAGTCCAACAGAAATTAGTGATTTAATTAAAAAAAGAATTGAGGGGTTTGATCTTTCTGCTGAAGCAAAGACAGAAGGTACTATCGTAGCAGTGACAGACGGAATTGTTAGAATTCATGGTTTGTCTGATGTTATGGCCGGCGAAATGATAGAGTTCCCAAATAATACATATGGTTTAGCTCTTAACCTTGAAAGAGATTCTGTTGGCGCAGTTATTTTAGGCGATTATCAGCATTTGTCAGAAGGTGATATAGCAAAATGTACAGGTAAAATTTTAGAGGTCCCAGTTGGGGAATCTTTAATTGGAAGAGTTGTAAATTCACTTGGCACACCCATTGATGGTAAAGGTGAAATTAACACTAAAGAATTTTCGCCTATAGAAAAAATTGCTCCTGGGGTTATTCAAAGACAGTCAGTTGATCAGCCTGTGCAGACAGGACTAAAATCAATTGACTCAATGGTCCCTATTGGGAGAGGCCAAAGAGAATTAATTATTGGTGATAGGCAAACTGGCAAAACTGCTATTGCGATAGATACAATAATAAATCAAAAAGGCACAGGGGTTAAATGCATTTATGTAGCTATTGGTCAAAAAGCTTCTTCGGTTTCTAATGTTGTAAAAAAATTAGAAGAACACGGAGCGATGGGTCACACAATTGTTGTAGCTTCTACAGCAGCAGAATCTGCAGCAATGCAATATATAGCGCCTTATGCTGGGTGTTCTATGGGAGAATATTTTAGAGATAAAGGCGAAGATGCTTTAATTATTTATGATGATCTAAGCAAGCAAGCTGTTGCTTATAGACAAGTGTCACTTTTGTTAAGAAGACCTCCAGGTAGAGAAGCCTATCCTGGTGACGTATTTTACTTACATTCAAGATTATTAGAGCGAGCATCTAGAGTAAATGCAGAGCATATTGAAAAAATAACAGGCGGAAAAGTTAAAGGCAAGACTGGCTCATTAACAGCAATGCCAATAATTGAAACACAAGCAGGAGATGTATCTGCGTTTGTTCCTACCAATGTTATTTCTATTACTGATGGCCAAATTTTTTTAGAAACTAATTTATTTAATTCTGGGTTACGCCCTGCAATTGATGCTGGGTTATCTGTTTCAAGGGTTGGTGGTGCTGCACAAACTAAACTTATTAAAAAACTTGGTGGTGGTGTTAGGTTGGCATTAGCACAATATAGAGAGCTTGCAGCATTCTCACAATTTGCATCTGACCTTGATGAGCAAACTAGAAAACAATTAGAACGCGGTGAAAGAGTTATGGAGTTAATGAAACAAACTCAGTACTCTCCATTAAATATTTCATCTATGGGATTAGTTCTTTATGCTGTTAATGAAGGTTATTTAGATAATGTTGAAGTTAATAAAATAAAAGATTTTGAAAAAGCTTTGTTAGGTTTTGCAACATCTGAATACTCTGACTTTATGAACGGTATAGAAAAGTCCGGTGACTACAATGATGATATTGGGGCTACCTTAAAAGAGTTGTTAGAAAAATTTGTATCAACACAAACATGGTAAATTAAATGTCAGGCGGAAAAGAAATAAAAGGGAAAATTTCTAGTATTAAAAATACTCAGAAAATTACAAAAGCTATGCAAATGGTAGCTGCAAGTAAAATGAAGAAAGCACAAGGGCGCATGTCTGCAGCAAGACCCTATGCGAAGATGATTAAAAATGTAGTTAGTCATTTAGCAAGCGCTCATCCTGAGTACAAGCATCCATTCTTAATAGAACGAGAAAATGTTAAAAGAGCCGGTTTGATTATAATAAGTACAGATAGAGGCTTATGCGGGGGCTTGAATACAAATTTATTTAAACAATCACTTAAAAAAATTAATGAATGGAATAAAGATTCAGTTGAAGTAGATGTTTGTGCGATTGGTTCTAAAGCAGAAAAATTTTTTAAAAGATTAGATGTAAATTTAGTTGCGCAAGTTTCACATCTAGGAGATAGCCCAGAAATTAATGATGTAATTGGTTCAATTAAAATTATGTTAGATAACTTCGTCGATGGAAATATTGATGAGCTTTATTTGGCGGAAAATAAATTTATAAATACAATGTTGCAAGAACCAGGAACAATTCAATTATTGCCAACCAAGGCAAATAAAGAAGAAGAGCTTTCTCATCATTGGGATTATATATATGAGCCTGATTCAAAAAGCGTTATTGACAATCTGTTGATTAGATATATTGAATCATTAGTTTATCAAGGCATTGTAGAAAATGTTGCTTGTGAAATGGCCGCTAGAATGGTTGCAATGAAAAGCGCATCAGAGAACGCTAGTGATTTGATAGACGAATTACAATTAATTTATAACAAAGCAAGACAGGCATCTATAACGCAAGAACTTTCAGAAATTGTGGCTGGAGCAGCTGCAGTTTAGTTATTAACGGAGACTAAAGATAATGAGCACAGGAAAAATAGTACAGGTAATCGGGGCAGTAGTTGACGTAGAATTTGCAAAAGATTCTATCCCACAAATTTACGACGCATTAAAAGTAGACGAGGTTGGCTTAACTCTAGAAGTTCAACAACAACTTGGCGATGGAATTGTTAGAACAATTGCAATGGGTACTTCTGATGGAATTAAAAGAGGTTTTGATGTAAAAAATACAGGTGCTCCAATATCAGTTCCAGTTGGGGAAAAAACACTTGGTCGAATTATGAATGTGTTAGGTGAGCCCATTGATGAAGCTGGGCCTATAAAGAGCAAAAAAGTTATGCCAATTCACAGAAAGCCACCAGCATACAAAGAACAAGCTGGCGGTAACGAATTATTAGAGACTGGTATTAAAGTTATTGATTTATTATGCCCGTTTGCAAAAGGTGGGAAAGTTGGTTTATTTGGTGGTGCTGGTGTTGGTAAAACAGTAAACATGATGGAATTAATTAGAAACATTGCGACAGAACATAGTGGGTATTCAGTTTTTGCTGGAGTAGGAGAAAGAACAAGAGAAGGAAATGATTTCTACCACGAAATGAAAGAGTCGCAAGTTCTTGATAAAGTTTCTTTAGTTTATGGACAAATGAATGAGCCCCCAGGAAATAGACTAAGAGTCGGATTAACTGGATTAACAATGGCTGAAGAGTTTCGTGATGAAGGCAAAGACGTATTAATGTTTATCGATAATATTTACAGATATACTTTAGCAGGGACTGAAGTTTCTGCTCTTTTAGGAAGGATGCCATCTGCGGTTGGATATCAACCAACATTAGCTGAGGAAATGGGCGCATTACAAGAAAGGATCACGTCTACACAATCTGGATCTATTACATCTATTCAAGCTGTGTATGTTCCAGCTGATGATTTAACAGACCCATCGCCAGCCACAACCTTTGCTCATTTAGATGCAACAGTTGTATTGTCAAGGCAAGTAGCCGAGCTTGGTATTTATCCTGCTGTAGATCCATTAGATTCTACAAGCAGACAGCTAGACCCGTTAGTTGTTGGTAATGATCATTATGATGTTGCCAGACAAGTGCAAAACACACTACAAAAGTATAAAGAATTAAAAGATATCATTGCTATTTTGGGTATGGACGAACTTTCAGAAGAAGATAAGTTGGTGGTAGCCAGAGCAAGGAAAATTCAAAGATTCTTATCGCAACCATTCTTTGTGGCAGAAGTATTTACAGGAAGCCCTGGAAAATATGTTTCTCTAAAAGATACTATTAAAGGTTTTAAAAGCATCATAGATGGTGAGCATGATCATTTGCCAGAACAAGCTTTTTACATGATAGGAAGTATAGAAGAAGCCGAGGAAAGAGCTAAGACTCTTTAATAATTTATGTCAATAATGCATCTAGATATAGTAAGCGCTGAAGAAGAAATTTTTTCTGGTAATGTTAAAAATATTGTAGCAGCAGCCATAATGGGCGAAGTTGGGATATACCCAAAACATACGCCAATGATAACTCCATTAAAACCAGGTGAAATAAAAATAATTACGGAAGAAGATGAAGAACAATTATATTTTGTTTCAGGCGGAGTTCTTGAAGTTCAGCCAAATATCGTAACTATATTGGCTGATACAGCAATTAGGGGTGAAGATTTAGATGAGGCAAAAGCAGCAGAATCAAAGAAAAGAGCCGAAGAAGCGCTTGCTGATAAAAGTGATAATATTGATGCTGCAAAAGCATTAGCGGAACTTGCTCAAGCTGCCGCACAGTTAAAAATGATAGAAAGCTTAAGAAAAAACATCAAATAAATCTACTAAGCACAGGTTTTTGTGCATATTTTGTTTAGTCATAGTAGAATAATGCTATAAAAACAACATCTAAAACAAAATGAATTTAAATATTATTATTCTTGCGGCAGGAAATGGGAAAAGAATGCATAGCGCAATACCAAAAGTCATGCATAAAGTTGGTGGCAAGACTATGCTTGAGCATGTTTTAATTTGTGCAAAAAAATTAAAACCAAAAACAATTAATGTTGTAATAAATTCTAGTATAGAAGATATAAAAAAATCATTTTTAAAATTCAATATTGATTGGCACATTCAAGCTGAGCAAAATGGAACAGCAGATGCTGTTAAAACTGTGCTTCCAAAGCTACCAAAAGATGAAAAAGTATTGATATTGTATGCAGATACTCCGTTAATAAATTTTTTACTCTTAGAAAAATTTATGAACTATATGCCTCAAAGTACTGTGAAAGTATTAACAGCTGAATTAGAAACGCCATTTGGTTATGGAAGAATAATAAGGGAAGAATCAGAGGATGAAATTGTCCGCATGATTGTTGAAGAATCAGAAGCAGACGAAAAGCAAAAAAAAGTCACAGAATGTAATACTGGAATAATATTTAGTGACACAACAGCTTTGGAGATTTTAATTGGGGAAGTTCAAAATAATAATTCAAGAAAAGAATATTATTTAACTGATATCGTAAGTATCGCGAATAAAAAGAATTTATTAGTTGTGCCTTTGTTAGCGAAAGAAGCTGATTTAGTTTTAGGAGTTAATGATAAATTACAGTTAGAAAAGACGGAACAAATATTTCAAAATTCTAAAAGAAAAAATTTTTTAGAGCAAGGAGTAACAATGCTTGATTCAAGCTCAGTAATATTTAAAGGAGATGTAAAAATTGGAACAGATGTTGAGATTGACGCGAATATAATTTTTGAGGGTAACGTAATACTGGGCGATAATGTTAAAATTAGATCCCATACAATTATTAAAGACTCTACAATTAACAATAGTACGGAAATAAAACCTTACTCTATTGTTGAGGATTCTGTAATCGGAAGTAATTGTAAAATCGGTCCTTTTGCTAGAATTAGACCAAATTGTAATTTGGAAGAAAACGTAGGAATCGGAAATTTTGTAGAAGTAAAAGCAACAACAATAAAGAAAAATACAAAAGCAAATCATTTAACATATTTAGGTGATTCTGAAATCGGCTCAGATGTAAATATTGGAGCTGGCGTTATCACTTGTAATTACGATGGAGTCGATAAACATAAAACTATTATTAAGAATAATGTTTTTATAGGTTCTGATTCTCAATTAATAGCTCCAATAGTAGTTGAAGAAGGTGTAACAATAGCAGCAGGATCAACAATCACAGATAATTCTGAAAAAGATAGTTTGTTAATAGCGAGATCGCGACAACAAGAAAAGAAAAATTGGAAAAGATAAATTAAATGTGTGGAATTGTAGCAGCAGCGTCTAAATTTAATGTTATTAATATATTGTCTGATGGCTTAAAGCATCTAGAATACAGAGGTTATGACTCTGCTGGGATTGCAGTAATTCAAGATCAGAAAATAAATAGATATAGAAAAGAAGGCAAGGTCGTAGAATTAACATCGTCATTAACAGATAATATAAATGCGACAATAGGCATAGCACATACTCGGTGGGCCACTCACGGCAAGCCATCAGAAGAAAATGCCCATCCTCATGTCGCAGAAGAAAATATTGCTATTGTGCATAATGGCATTATTGAAAATCATATTGAAATAAAAAATAAATTTTTTAAGAATACAACTTTTACATCAGAAACTGATTCTGAAATATTAGCTCACTTAATCAATCACTTTGCGCACAAAAATAATACTTTAGATTCAGTGCATTTATCGCTGCAAGAAATCAAAGGCTCATATGCGCTTGCAGTGATTAATAAAAAAAACCCTGGTCAAATAATTGTTGCAAGAAATGGAAGCCCATTACTTATTGGTATTGGCGATCAAACGAATTATATTGCATCAGACGCGCACGCATTAATAGAACATACAAACAAATTTATATATTTAGAAGATGGAGACTTGGCCACTATTACATTTGAAAATGTAAATATATTTGATAAAAATAAAAATAAAATTTCTCGTGAAATTAAAAAAAGTAATTTAAGTTTAAAAAGCAGTTCAAAAGAAGGCTATGAACATTTTATGATAAAAGAAATATTCGAGCAGCCAGAAGCTGTAAAAGCAACTATTCAAGATAGAATTATAAATAATGCTGTTCCAAAAGAAATTCTTGGTCCTAACGTAGAAAAATATTTTTCAAAGTTTAAGGTTGTTCAAATTATTGCATGCGGAACTAGTTATCATGCCGCTCTAGTTGCAAAACATTGGTTAGAAAGATTAGCAGGGATCCCCTGCCACGCAGAAATTGCTAGTGAATTTCGATACCGAAGTCACGCCGTACAAAAAAATACTTTATTAATTTGTATATCTCAATCTGGGGAAACAGCTGATACTTTATCTGCGCTGAGAAAAGTTAAAAATGAGGATCATTATGTAGGCACGATTGCAATTTGTAATGTTCCTGAAAGCTCGTTAGCAAGAGAATGTGATTCAACACTGATTACGCACGCCGGCCCAGAAATAGGTGTTGCTTCGACTAAAGCATTTACTACACAACTAACAGCAATAATGTTGCTTGTAATTGTACTGGGTAAAAATTTTGAAATTACTAAGGATTTAGAAAAGTCTTTATGTAAGCAACTGCAAGGGTTGCCAGAAAAGATTAAAAGTACTTTGGCTTTAGATGCTGAAATAGCTGAGCTAGCTAAAGTATTTTCTGACAAAGAGCACGCATTATTTTTAGGAAGAGGTTCACATTTCCCAATAGCAAGAGAAGGCGCATTAAAATTAAAGGAGGTTTCCTATATTCATGCAGAAGCTTACCCAGCCGGCGAATTAAAACATGGCCCGCTTGCCATTGTAGATGAAAATATGCCGGTGGTTGCAGTAGCTCCAAACAATGTAGTGCTAGAAAAATTAAAATCAAATTTAGAAGAAGTTAAAGCAAGAGGTGGAAAACTTTATATATTTGCAGATAAGAAAGCTGGCTTTAAAAATGATGACATCTCGCAAGTATTTGAAATAGACGCACCAATGAATCCTGTTGCGCCAATTTTATTTACCATCCCCCTTCAACTTCTCGCTTATCATTGCGCAATCATTAAAGGCACAAATGTTGACATGCCAAGGAATTTAGCCAAATCAGTTACGGTGGAGTAGTCTAATACAATAATTTTGCAATACATTGATTTTTTGATATGTTCATTTTATGAAAGTAAAGTCAAATAAAAAAAAAGTAACAAACAAAAAAAATAAATTATTTGGAAAAATTCCTATTATTGCAATAATTTTTCCACCGATTGGATTTATAATGCTATTAAATTATTATTTAAAAAAATATAACTCGAAGGAGGATTGAATGCCCATAGCTATCATACTTATTGTTATCTCTGTATCTGCTTGGTTTACACACCTATATGTCTGTTTTACTGATGACAGATGGGGATTTTTAATTGCTGGGGCAATAATGTTTCCAATCGCAATATTCCACGGTATTGGAACATGGTTTGGTATTTGGTAAATTGTTAATAATCAATGTATGTAATTCTGTTACCGGGTAACTATCTCTCGTATCATAAAAATTTTCTATATCTAAACTATTAAGATAGAGAATAATAAATTACACAATAATATCATCTGTTATTCTGGTCTTTCTTAAATTAAATCTTATTAAAGCTGGGATTCTTCTTGTATTTTTTTTTAAATAAGCATGATTTTCTAAAATATTTTGCCTTTTAGAAAGTTTACTAATTTTAGACTTTATTTTTAAAATTTTTATGTTTTCAAAATTTATATGGTTATCAAAAAGTTCAAGTTCTCTCTTGTACTCCTTGATCCTTAAATCAATTCTTTTTACTTCTTTGTATCTATTTTTTTCTTTTGGTGTCATTGAAATAAGTTTTAAAGTTTTTTTTAATTTTTTAACTTTATTTAGTAAAATTAAATTATCTTCACTAAAATTATTTAGATTTATTTTATTTTCTATAATATTTATTTTCTGAGATATTTTTCTTTGAAGTCTCTGTCTTTTAATACTGTTAAAATTATTTGTATTATCTTTCTTTTTAATTAGCATATTTTTCTCCGATATATCTTTAATTATAAATGATTTAAAAAATTATTTTTTTCAATTATTTTGATTATATTTATTAATTTTATTTATAAAATATTATTAGTTCTTAATAATTTAATTAAATAATAATAATGTTAAAGTAGATGATCATCTGATTGATACTAGAGCAACAGCAATTATAGTTAATGCGTTTTTAGTGTATTTATCCATTTTGTAATGTATTTTTATTCTGATACTATAATTTCAAGCACAAATGGTTGGGAGAAGAACATGAATACCTTAGAAAAAATTTTTAAAAATCTTATACAGTTAGAATTTTTTGTATTATTAATAACAATTATATATATGTTTTTTTTAGCGGAACATAATCAATTAGACATATTAAAGAACAAAGAAATTATAAAATGGACAACAGAGATGACTGTAGCGATGTGGTCTCTTCTATATCTCGTCGTTTATGCTATTAACCTTTACCTTTTGTATAAATTTAAACCTATAGGTAAATACTTATATATACCTCTAATTACTATCGGTATTATGTTAGGAACTATTTCTCCTTTATATAATGTTACAAAATTTGACTATTATTTTTTAAATTATGCGTCAGCTATATTATCTGGGTTAGTAATAGCACTTCTGTATTTTACTGGTATTAAAGATAAATTTAAGCAATCTATAAACTAAAGACGATAAGAGAGATAATATGACAGAGATAAACTATGAAGAAGCAATAGGCCAATGGCACAAAGATCGAAATCTTATAGACGGCAGTACTGATAAAGATCAATATATGAAGCTAATCCAAGAGGCGGGTGAATTATCGGATAGTTTATGCAAAGGCAAAGATATTCGAGATGATATTGGTGACATGATGGTAGTTTTAATAAACATTATGGTAAGAAATAATTTAACAATGGAAGAATGCTTATCAGTTGCTTATGACGACATTAAAGATCGTAAAGGTAAAATGATTGATGGTATATTTGTAAAAGAAGGAGACGTGTAAAATTATGTTTGGTATATTCAAGATACGATGATTTAAAATAGTTAACTGATAAAAATGAAAACTAAACTACTCACAATCTGTTTTCTCTTTATTACCTCGCAGGTGTTTGCAGAAGTTAAAGAGGTTGATAATGACGAAATTATTGCTTTAATGCAAAGTGGTATTCCTATAATTGATATTAGAAGAGCAGACGAGTGGCATGATACCGGTATAATTAAACAAAGTGAGTTGTTAACATTCTTTGATAAACAAGGTAATCATGATATTGAAAAATGGATGTCTGAGTTAAAGAAGGTTGCTAATACAAGTGATGGAGTGATTATAATTTGTAGAAGTGGTGGAAGAAGTCGCGTGGTTGCAAACTTGCTGGACCAAGAAGCAAATTATTCAAATGTTTATGATGCGACAAATGGAATGTTATCTTGGATCAATTCTAAAAATAAAACTGTTAAACCTGATTTGTCCTATAAAAATAAATAATTAACGTCATTATGAAAAAAGAAATTATTATTACAATTATTTTATTTATTATACTTCTCATGTTGTGAGAATTTTTTTATTAATAAGTAAAAAAACAGGTAATATTTAAAAAGGAGTATTATTGTGACTGATTGTTTGTTTTGCAAAGTTCTAAAAAAAGAATATGAAAAAGAAGTCGTGCATGAAAGTAAATTTTTTTATGCTACGAGAGATAGTTACCCAGTAACAAAATTACATACATTGATTATTTCAAAAAGACACATACCGTCATATTTTGAAATGAATACTGATGAAATAAAAGACATTAATACAATATTAAATCAACAAAGAAGTGAAATAATAAAGTTAGACTCTGCAGTTACAGCATTTAATATTGGTATTAATGATGGTAAGGATGCAGGTCAGTCAATTCATCACTTGCATATACATTTAATACCAAGACGCGAGGGTGATGTAGAAAATCCAAAAGGTGGCGTAAGAGGAGTTATTCCCGCAAAACAAAAATATGTTAGGAAAGATGGATGAGTGAAATAAAAACAGAGAAGAAAATTGAGATCAAAACCCTCGTTAGAAAAGGCAAGGAAAATGGTTATGTGCTAATTTCAGAGTTTGATGAAATAACTAAAGAATTTAGTTCTGTAGATCAACAGTATATTAGAGACTCTTTTGAGGAATTAAAAATTCAGATTGTTAAAACACCAAAAAATTATGATGAATTCAAATATATGACAGGTGAAGAAGCAATACAATTCTTGCAAAGTTTAAGTGATGGCAAAACAAAGGCGTTTATAAAAGATGATGATAATAATTAATTTATAATTTTATTATATATTAATAATATTGCTATTTTTTTAAATGTGTCGATACTTAGAGCACATAAAAAAAAGGTTTATTTATGTCTTATTTATTTCTTACTACCGTAGCCCCTTCAATATTATTAATATATTATTTTTTTACTTCTGATAAATATAGAGAGCCGATTGGAACAGTTTTAAAAATTACTTTTTACGGCGTTTTAATTTGTTTCCCTGCAGTTTATGGTAATCAATTTGTAGCTAGTATTTTAGGTTGGAACATTGCGGCATTTACTGTCGTCCCAATTGTTGAAGAGGGTTTAAAATTTTTAGTATTTTATAAATTTGTTTGTGTTAACGGAGAATATGATGAGCCTATGGATGCAATAGTTTATGCAGTTTGTATTTCTTTAGGTTTTGCAACGCTTGAGAATCTTTCGTATGTTTATGTTCATTCTTTACCTTCAGAAGCCATGTTCATTGCATTAATGCGCGGTTTTACAGCTGTGCCAGCGCACGCATTATTTGGTTTAACTATGGGATTATTATTTATAAATTATAGTTTTATTGAAAAAAGTAATCATAATTTGTTTTTGTGTTTCTTGTACCCTGCTCTACTACACAGCACTTACAATTTTTTAGTAGGCAATACCAATATATTTTTAATGGTAATTTTCCTAATTATTGCTTGGCGAGTTCAACTGAGTAAATTTAAGGCAATAAAAGCAATACAGAGTGTACAAAAAAATTATCAAAAAGTTTAAAAATGTGGATCTAAGCCAACAAGCAGAACATATGTGAACCAGATGCAAGAAACTATAATAAGGATATAGTAAATTGGCGTAGCTTTTATCTCAAATGCTTCTCCTTTGCTTAAATAATTGTGTCTTACATTTAAAAAAATAAAATATGCAAAGAGTGGGAAGAAAATAGTGCTAAAAATAATGGAAGATTGACTCATTAAGTAACTGCCTGTAAATATTATGTATCAGGCTGCGGCATTGGTAGCCCAGATAATTTACAAATTTCATGGATAGGATCAGTGTCGAATAAATTATATATATGATGCTCGTAAACTTTTTTATTATGAAATTTTTTGATATTTGGAGTAAGCTCCTTGAGCATTTGATGCATTGTAGGGCACTCTAAATTCTGTTTATAATACTCCCTGAAGTAATAAATCAATTCCCAATGGTCTGTAAACAGATATATGTTGTCAATACGAGCAATTTCCTCAGCATATTCCTCTGACCAGTCATCTAAATGCAATAAAAATCCCTGTTCGTTAGTTTTTATTGCTTGGCCATTTATATTTATATTTATATTAGACAAATTAACCCCCACTAACTATATATAACTTTAGTATCGGCCAAAATATAAAAATATCAAATATATTCACTATTTAATAAAATTATTAAGAACTTATGTAAAAATTAAAGATATATAATTTATTTATTTTAGTAAAAAGAAAAACTTATGGACTTCTATTTTTTTATATAAATATCAATTACTTAGAAAATTATATAAATCAAATACTGATGAATACTTTTAAATATGATATTATTTGGTATATATAAAACGAAGTAAATCAAAGAAAAATTCATGAGCGATTATCTAAAAAATTACGATGCGATCACTGATACGCAATTAAGGTCTTGCGTGAAGCTTTTAGGTAAGCTTCTTGGCAATACTATTAAATCTCACGCAAGCAAGGAAGTTTATGTTGTTGTTGAAAAACTTAGAAAGGGATTTATAAATCTTCAAGAAAACCCAGATCAGAAAAAACATGATCACTTAATTAAGAATATTGAAAAATTAGACCCGGTAACTCTAAAAAATGTAGTTAGATCTTTTTCCAAATATTTTGCATTGGTAAATGTCGCAGAGGAAGCTTATCAACATATTTACCGAGAAGGTCTAATAAAATCTGGGAAAGCAGGCTCCACATTGTGGGAAGGTTCATTTGATCACATTTTAAAAGATTGTAAATTACATGGCATTACTACAAATGATTTGCAAAAACTCTTTAATAGTCTTCAATATATTCCAGTATTCACAGCTCATCCAACAGAAGCTATGCGAAGAAGTAAAATGGAAGCAACACGCAGAATTTTTGCTACTATTTTAGAGCTTCATACATATCATGGGCAATCGATTCGAAGGGAAGAAATAATAAAAAAACTTGAGGCGCAAATTTTAATACTTTGGAAAACAGATGAAGTTCGCATGAAAAAACCAACTGTAGAAGATGAAGTAAGAAATGGTCTGTATTATTTTAATACATCACTTTTTAAAGCAGTCCCACAAATGTATAGGGATTTAGAAAATGCTACAAAAAGAATTTACTGTGATTCTCTAAGCATACATTCGATAAAAGTTCCTAGTTTCCTTAAATTTGGTTCATGGATCGGGGGTGATAGAGATGGGAATCCTTTTGTTACTCCTGAAATTACTCAGAAAGCGGTTTATATGCATGCAAAAACAGCTTTTAAAGAATATATAAAAAGAGCTCAAAAACTATCTTTATTCATGACGCATTCAGATCAACTGACAAATCCTTCAAATGAATTTTTACAGTCTTTGGAAGGGGATAATAAATTTCTTGAAGAAGCTTTTTATAAGAAAAGCAATCAATTTTCAAAAGAACCATATCGTCGTAAATTTAAAATTATTAGTTATCGCCTAAATGAATCTTTACAGAGAATAGATGAACTCCAAGACGGGCAAATAAATAGCAAAAGACAAAACATATATTTATGTGAAAAAGAACTTTTAAATGATTTGTATGTAATAAGAGATTCTTTAAACCAAGACGGAGACAGTATTTTATTAGAATTTGGATTAGATGATTTTATTAGGCTAGTTGAAACATTTGGATTTTACTTGGTTAATTTGGACATAAGAGAAGAATCTACGAGACATACTAAAGTAGTTAGCCAGTTAGTAAAAATAATAAAAAATAAGAATTATGATGAATTAAGAGAGCCAGAAAGAGTTTCTTTATTAACAAGCATGCTTTCTGGGAAAGACAATTTTTCTAATAACTATGATTCTCTTCCCGATGAATTAAAACAAACAGTTGATGTATTTAAGACTATGATTTTATTGAGAGAGCAGATTAGTCCAGAAGCATTTGGGCACTACATAATTTCTATGACCCACGATGCAAGCCATGTTCTTGAAGTAATGTTAATAGCAAAAATGGTTGGTCTTGTTGGGAAAAAGGATAATGGTGAATTATTTTGCAACATATTAATAACGCCTTTATTTGAAACAATTGATGATTTAGCTAGAATAAAAAATATTTTAGAATCTCTTTTTTCAAATTCAGTTTATATAAAATTTTTACAATGCCATCAAGATAATTTACAAGAGGTGATGTTAGGGTATTCTGATTCTTGCAAGGATGGAGGGATTTTGGCTTCATCTTATGGTTTGTATATAGCGCAAAAAGAAATAATTGATATATCTAATAAATACAAAATTGAGTGCAAGATATTTCATGGCAGAGGCGGCACAGTGGGGCGTGGCGGTGGGCCAACTCATAACGCGATTCTTGCTCAACCACCTAAAACCGTAAATGGAAAAATTAAGATTACAGAGCAAGGAGAAGTTTTATCCTACAAATATGCTCAGTATGAAACAGCTTGCTATGAATTAGAAATGGCAATTGGTGGTTTAATAAAAGCTAGCCAGCATATTGTTGTAGATCAAAAATCAGAATTAATACCGTATGAAAAAATTATGAAGATAATAACTTTAAAAGGAGAAGATAAATATAGAGAGTTAACTGATAAAACTCCTGGTTTATTAGATTATTTTTATGAAGCAACCCCAGTGCAGGAATTAGGTGAACTAAATATTGGTTCTAGACCTACGCATAGATTAAAGGGAGAAAGGTCAAAATACTCTATTAGAGCTATTCCTTGGGTTTTTGGGTGGTCATTATCGCGTCACACATTACCTGCTTGGTATGGTTTGGGAACAGCTATGAAGAAAATTCATGATGAAAGTGGCATTGAAATTCTTCAAAATATGTATAAGAATTGGCCATTTTTTCATATGCTAATAGATAATATTGGCATGGCAATTGCCAAAGCAGATTTATCTATAGCTAAAAATTATGCTTCTTTAGCTAACGATCAAAAAAGTGCTGATAAAATAATTAAAAAAATAGAAAATGAATATAAGTTAACAGAAGATTTAATGCTGGAAATAATAGATTCAAAAAGATTATTATCTGATAATAAAAAATTAGCCTTATCACTATACAGAAGAAAACCTTATATGGATCCACTTAACTATATTCAGGTTATGTTGTTAAGAAAACATAGAAATCCATCTATTTCGCATGACGAGGAAATATTTGACCCGCTTCTAAGAACTATTCACGCAATTGCGGCAGGATTAAGAAATACTGGCTAAAGCTTTTGCTTCTACCATGCAAATTAGTATTATCTTAAATAAAAACTAATATTAATTATAGAGTAAGAAGCATTCGCAATACGGCTTGTTTGTAGCAATATAACGATAACTTATTATATTAATTTATATCCTCCATAAAAATTTCTTAGTTTATGACAAGAACGATATATATACAATGTAGATGTTAACTAACTTTATTAATAAAGAAAATCGAGGAAAATTATGAATAAACAACATATGACATTATCTTTAAGCGTTGGTGTTCTTGGCGGAATATCAGTGTTTTTAGCTGGAAATGTGCTTGCTCCTTTAGGCTATAGTCTCTGGGTAGGGTTTATAGGATGGGCAATGTTCTTTAAAAATGGTGGAGATAACGATTCTTTAAAAATGACTTGCACAGCAGGTATCTATGGTGCTGTAGTAGCTGGTCTTTTCTTTGCACTTAGCAGTGCAATGCCAATAGGCGGAGCATTAAGTGGCCCTATATGGATCGCAATAACAGTTTTTGGTTTAATGATGGGAACACAAGTAAGTTGCTTTGCATGTGCACCAACTGCGGTTACTGGTTACGCTGCGTGCGCAGGTTATGTTATACATGCATCTGCAGCTCCAATGGTTTCATCTATGGCGCTTATGCAAAACCCTGTAGTAACAGTATCGTTATCATTAGTAATCGGAGCAATATTTGGAATGATATCTGGTAAAGTTGCAGCAGCTGCAAGCTAAACTAGAAATTTATTTATTTCGAAAGTAAATCTAGGCCGAGAGTGTTATATCTCGGCCTTTTTTTATTTAGTAAATACAAAAAATAACGATACTCTGATATCATATTTACAATATTTAAATAAAAAATTATAATGAATAGTATTAATAAATTATTTGAAACAGTTTTTAGCCCATTAGCACCATTCTCATTATGGATTGTAAGATTTACTCTTGGGGTATCTTTCTTCTTACATGGGTGGGGCAAATTGCCATTACCTCCAACTAAACTCATGGCATTGTTTGAAAGAATAGGTATGGTTGCACCTGAATTAATGGCAAATTTAGTGGCATTAGGCGAGATAGGAGCAGGAGCAGGCATATTACTAGGCGGCATATTAAAAGGCAATATAGGGAATATAATTACAAGAGTGTCTGCATTAGGCATAACAATAATTATGATAGGTGCATTTTATTTTGCACACTCTGATTGGTTTATAAATGCAAAATTATTTAAGAGCGAGCAAATATTTTTATTTGCTTTAGCATTATTCTTCCTAATTAATGGTAACAAAAGATAAATTCATTTTATTCTTTGAAAGAAAAATCTAGTCTTATTTAAAGAACAATCTAAAATATTTCCAATCTTTAATATAATTTAAGAAATTATAATTTGATTTTATATCATATTGAATTAGAATGACAAATTCAAAAAATCTATAGAATAAAACTTTATGATCAAAACACAAGGTTTAGAAATATCATTTACCGGCCAGCATATTTTTAAAGATGTTGATGTTGTAATTAATAAGAAAGAAAAAGTTGGGTTTATTGGAAGAAATGGTTCCGGTAAAAGTACATTTTTAAAATTAATATTAGGTCAGCTTGAACCAGATAGTGGAGAAATAATAATTCCAAAAGGCTATAAGATAGGGCATCTTGAGCAACACATAAAGTTTACACATGATACTGTGCTTGATGAAGTAACAAGCATACTAACTGGCGATAGAGAATATGAAGGATGGAAAGGCGAGTCCATACTAACAGGACTTGGTTTCTCGTATGATGAGATGATGAAGGACCCAAAGGATTTTTCTGGTGGGTATCAAGTAAAAATAAATCTAGCTAAATTATTACTCGATGAACCAAATATGCTCCTACTAGATGAGCCCACCAACTATTTAGATATACATTCTATAAGGTGGCTAAAAAAATTTTTAAATGACTGGCGTCAAGAATTAATACTAATAACTCATGATAGAAATTTTATGAATAGTGTTATTAGCCATACACTAAATATACATCGAGGAATTTTTAAAAAAACATCAGGCAATACTGAAAATGTAATGGAAAAAATTTTAGAAGAAGAGGAGATATATAACAAAACAGTACTGAATGAGAGTAAAAAAAGAGAAAAAACTGAAGAGTGGATAAAAAGATTCGGTTCAAAAGCAAGTATGGCTAGTAGAGCTCAGTCAAAAGTTAAAATGTTAGAAAAAAATGGTAAAAAAGAAAAATTAGCAGCCATTGTTAACCTAGATTTTAAATTTAACTATCTACCATATACAAGTAAAGAAAACCTTTTAAATATTAAAAAGCTTAATTTTTACTACAACGAAGAAAATTATCTTATAAAAGATGTTTCTTATAGTATTAAGAAAACAGATAAAATATGCGTGATTGGAAAAAACGGTACAGGTAAATCAACCTTACTAAAGCTAGTAACAAAAGATTTATTACCAAAATCTGGCGATGTGAATTTACATCAAAAAACACAGTTTGGTTATTTTGGTCAAATGAATATTGATAGACTAGACCCAAATAATAGCGTTTACCAGGAAATACAAAGTTACGTTCCGGAAATGGAAGAAACAAAAGTTAGGCAGGTATGCGGCAACATGATGTTCTCAAGTAGGCTGTCGAGTAAACATATAAAAGTTCTTTCAGGTGGAGAAAAAAGCAGAGTGATGTTAGGTAAAATATTGCTAAAACCAGCAAATTTGCTAATGTTAGATGAGCCAACAAATCACTTAGATCTAGATTCGTGCGAGTCTCTATTAGAGGCAATAAAAGCGTTTGATGGTGCTGTAATGATGGTTACACATGATGAATATTTCTTAAAAGAAATAGCAAATAAACTAATAATTTTTGACGATGATAAAGTGTCAGTATTTGAAGGAACATACGAGGATTTTCTAAGTAAAGTTGGATGGAAAGATGAATAATAAATCGATTAAAATAAAGTAATGAAAACAAAAGTATATTTTAATAATTTTGTTCAATATGTAGAACTGAAATTAATCAATACAAAAAATAAATTATTTAGATGAAAATATTATCAATTAATATTTCCTTACCAAGAAAAATAATTTTTAATAACAAAGAATTATTGACGAGCATTTATAAAGAGCCTGTTAATAACCATGTAAAAGTTAATAAAATGGGCATAGAAGGAGATGGCCAAGCTGATTTAAATGCACATGGTGGGATTAATAAATCTATATATGCTTATTCATATGCGCATTACAATTATTGGGGTAAGTTATTAAATAAAGATTTTATCAATGATTTTGGTTTAATTGGTGAAAATTTAACAATAGATGATTTTAGTGAAAAGGAATATTTTATTGGAGATGAGTTTGAGATATCTAATTTAATAGTAAAAATTACACAACCAAGAATTCCATGTTTTAAGTTGGGCATAAAGATGGGCAATAAGGAATTTGTAAAATATTTTATAGATTACAGTCACGTTGGTATGTATATGAAAGTATTAAATAGTGGTGAGATAAAAAAAGGAGATAATTTAAAATTAATTTATAGAGAAGATAATTCAATGACTGTTTATGAAATATCACAGTTAGCTTTCAAAGATCTTAATAATGTTAGTGCTATGAAAAAAGCTTTAAAAATGTCATATTTATCTGATGAAATAAAAGACCGTTTTAAGTCAAGACTTGTTAAACTAGGACATTACGAAATTATCTAAAATAATTAAAATGAAAAAAATTAGAAATTTTTTTAAAGTAGAATCAAATTATCAATTACTTATAGTAAACATTGTTTTTGCGATAACGGGTGCAACTTCTTTGTATTTCGCAGATTATATTTTAGATATTTTTTTGATCAATCAGAATAATTATAATTCCTTTTTTTACTGGGTTGGTAGAATTTTAGTCCTATTGCCACTCTATCAGATATTGTTAGTCTTATTCGGAACTTTATTTGGCCAGTCTTCTTATTTTATGGCCATGCAAAAAAAAACGGTACAAAGAGTAAGAATTATTTTTAAAAATAAATAAAATAGTAAATTTGATTAAATAAATTTGGTACAATAAATTGTTTTACAATTCAAATTAATCATTAATTGAGGTGAATTTATGGAGAATGTAGATAGAAGCCAAGTCATAAATATACTTAATGAAATCATGAAATATGAGTTATCTGGTGTTGTTAGATACACACATTCATCTTTAATGGTTGTTGGCCCTTATAGAGAAAGCTTAATAAATTATTTTAAAGGACAATCATCAGAATCTCTTTTACATGCTCAAAGTGCTGGAGAATTATTAACAAGTCTGGGTGGCCACCCTACTCAAGATATTTCAATTATTGAAGAGTCTAATCAACATTCAATTAGTGCTTTATTGACTGAGAGTTTACATCATGAGAGAAAAGCTGTTTCCTTATATAAAGATTTATTAGGTGAAGTTGAAGGTAAAAGTATATATTTAGAGGAATACGCGAAAGAAATGATAAAAAATGAAGAGATACACAGCCTTACTGTTGAAAAAATGCTAAAAGATTATGAGTAATAAAAATAACTTTGTTAATAGAGTTTTATCTGGGGTCCAGCCTACTGGTGGCCTTCATTTAGGTAATTATTTGGGGGCAATAAAAAATTTTGTGCCTTTACAAGAAAAGTACGAATCATTATTTTGCGTTGTTGACTTGCACGCAATAACAGTGTGGCAAGAGCCAGCTGAATTAATTTCAAAAAAATGTGAAGTTGCTGCAGCATTTATAGCTTCAGGAATAGATCCAAAAAAAAGTTTAATATTTAATCAATCTCAAGTTCCAGAACATTCTCAATTAGCCTGGATATTAAATTGTGTAGCCCGCATGGGTTGGCTGAATAGAATGACGCAATTTAAAGATAAAGCTGGTAAAAATAAAGAGAATGTTAGCGTTGGATTATTTGCTTACCCCATTCTGATGGCCTCAGATATTATGATATACAAAGCTACACATGTGCCTGTTGGAGATGATCAAAAGCAGCATTTAGAACTTTGTAGAGATATTGTTTTAAAATTTAATAATGATTTTCAAAAAGAAATATTTCCTCTGCCAGAACCAATTATATTAAAAGGAGCAGCCAGAGTAATGAGTTTAAGAGATGGTTTAAAAAAAATGAGTAAATCCGACGTATCAGAATATTCAAGAATTATGCTTACCGATACAAATGACATTATTGCAAAAAAAATAAAAAAGGCAAAGACAGACGCAATGCCTATTCCAAATAAAATAAAAGAATTAGATGGTATGCCAGAAGCTAGTAATTTATTGTCTATATATGCTGCTTGTGAAGATCAAGAATTAAGCATAGCTTTTAAAAAGTATCAGGGAAAAAATTTTTCTGATCTAAAATCAGATTTAACAGAAGTTTTAATAAAAACTATTTCACCAATTAGAGAAGAGATGTCAAAATTAACAGATGACAGCAATTATTTACAAGAAATATTAGATTCAGGATCACAAAGAGCTAGAATAATTGCTTCTGAAGTTCTAAAAGAAGTTTATGATGTTACAGGCTTGTCTTCCAAAGTGTAATAGCTTTTGCAAAGCAGAAAAAAAATATTTGAAAAATTAATTCTTAAAGACAAAAATCTTATTCATATTCTTGACCTATCAATAGAATGTCCTTTTATAAAAAAACCTATAATAAAGGAAGATATTTTATTTTTTGAATTAGCTCAGTCAATTGCAGGGCAGCAAATTTCTGCTAAGGCCGCCGACACTATTTGGAAAAGAGTAATATCAGTGGCAAAAACAAAAAAATTATTTTTAATTTATATATCGAAATCTAGTCTAAAATGGGCTAGAGAACAAGGACTTTCAGGCAGAAAACATCAATACATAAAGTCAATTGCTAAAGATATTGTAAGTGGAAAATTATCTTTAAAAAATATTAATAGTTTAAGTGATAAAAATGCAATTAATTATTTAATTTCGCTTAAAGGTGTAGGCCCCTGGACAGCTGAAATGTTTTTAATGTTTGCTTATAAAAGATTAGATATATTTTCAGTAGGTGATGTAGCACTTAGAAGAGCGGTTTCTGAGCTCTATAAAGTTGATAGAGAAGACTTGGGGAAAATAAATTCTATTGCTGAAAGATGGAAGCCTTATAGATCAGTAGTTTGCTGGTATTTGTGGGAGTATTTAGCTGTTTAGACTAAAAATCGTACGTTATTCCTTTTCTTTCCCAGTCTCCATATCTGGTTGGTTCAAGTCCCTTAGGGCCATTTTTCTCTTTTGTTCTTAGTACGATAATTTCTTTTCTTTTGCGCTCTTTAGCTTCTTTAATAGCTTTTTTAGCATTTTTTTTATTTTTTTCTATTAAAATTTTGTTCATGAAACTATATGGGTATTTTATGGTTTAATAAAGTATAGTATATTACGTTTATAAACTTAACAATAAGGATATAAAGATGAATAAATTTGTAAAACTCTCATTAATTTTATCTGTAATAATAGCAAGCCAAGCTATCTTTGCATCTAGCCACGGCGACCATAAGACTCATGTTGTTCAAATGAAAAATATGGGTACATTAGGAGCTATGGTTTTTGAGCCATCTTTTTTAAAGATTAATTTGGGTGATAGTGTTTTATTTGAAATGGCTGACGCAGGCCATAATGCTGTTACTGTAGCAGCTCCATCTGGAAGCAAACCTTTTGATACAAGGTATGAGCCATCCACAAAGGTTACATTTGATGTAAAGGGATTGTACTTATATAAATGTGCTCCTCATGCAATGATGGCTATGGCTGGTATCATTCAAGTAGCTGATGCGAATAATAGCCAAGAGATAATAGCTGCAATTCAAAAATTTGAAGACACAGTAATGATGCCAAACGTAAAAACAAGGATTTCAGATCTTTTTAAGGAAAATGTAAAATAAGTACTATCGTTTTAGAGATTTATAGTCTAACTATGAATCTCTATAAGCCTTTTCAATTTTTTCTTGCCTGTTTTTTTCTTCAGCAGAAAATAAAGCAGTAGGCCTAACTAGAAGTCTTTCTATTCCAATTGCTTCACCAGTATTTCGGCAATAACCATAGCTTCCATCGTCTATTCTTTTTATAGCCTCATCTATTTTTGGTAATAGTTTTGATTCTCTATCTAATATTCTTAATCTTAAATGAATTTCTTCTTCGATTTGCGCTCTGTCCAAGTCATCGCATTCTCTAGATTGCTGCCCAAGCTGTGTTCTTTCATTTTCTAAATGAATTCGTAATTCGTCCTTCATAATAATAAGGCGTTCTCTAAAGAAATCTAGTTGATCTTGATTCATATACCTATTAGCCGAAGCTTTTTTTATTTTTGATTCTGTATATTTCATGTATTTACTATTCCTTATAATTTATATAATAATATGCGAGCGCGTTATTATACATTGCATTTCGTAACTCTCAAGACCTATTTTTATCTTGTAAATTATTGATTCTATTTAGTTTTTATTGAAAGAAATTATATTTAAGCCTTTTAGCAAATTAATTGCCTCAGATAATTGATAATCCTCACTAAGTTTTCTATTCTTATTCACTAGTATTTTGTTGTCTGTTTTTTTATCATTATTTTTTAAATGCCCTTTTAAATCAGATTCTTTTATCATTTTGCTATCTTTTTGTGCTTTTAACTCTAAGTTTTTAACAATAATATCAGGAGTTATTCCTTTTGCTTGTATTGATCTTCCGTTAGGTGTGTAGTATCTAGCAGTTGTAAGTTTTACTGCGGTCCTTGATGTAATTGGTAATATGGTTTGCACAGACCCCTTTCCAAAAGATTGTGTGCCCATAATTATTGCTCTTTTATGATCTTGCAATGCTCCAGCTACTATTTCAGAAGCAGAAGCAGAACCACCATTAATTAATACGACCATAGGCTTACCATCGGCTAAATCAGAATTATTAGATATAAATTCATGCATAGCATCTTGTGTTTTCCCTTTTGTAAAAACAAGTTTCTTTTTCCCTTTTATAAATGCGTCACTAACATCAACAGCTGCGCCCAAGACTCCTCCTGGATTGTTTCTCATATCAATAACGTATCCTTTAATATTGCCTTTCGATTTTTTGTTTAAATCAGAAATAGCCTTAATAAGACTGTTTCCTGTTTTATTTTGAAAACTTGAAATTCTAATATATGCATAATAATCATCTATAATTTCATATTTAACGCTTTTAACCTTAATCGTATCTCTAATTATTTTTATTTCTAGTGGCTCACCTTCGCCGTCTCTAGCAATAGTGAGTAGTATAGCAGTGCCAATTTTTCCTCTCATAAGATCAACAGCTTGGCTAAGAGATAACCCTTGAACCGATTTGTCGTCTATTTTTATAACTAGATCGCCAGCCTTAACTCCAGCATTGAATGCGGGAGTATCATCAATCGGTGTTATTACCTTAACAAAACCATCCTCCATAGTTACTTCTATTCCTAAACCACCAAATTCCCCTCTTGTGCCAATTTTTAAATCTTTATAATCTTTTTCATCTAGGAATGTCGAATGAGGATCAAGTCCTTCAAGCATACCTTTTATTGCGTTATCAAAAAGTTCTTTATCATCTATATCTTGAACATAATTATGTTTTATTTTTGAATATACCTCTGAAAAAATTTGTAATTGATTTAAAGGAAGACTCGTTTTTGCTGCTTGAGCCTGATTTTCACTTTGGTAATTAACTATTAATCCAAATGCAAATATAATAAGAAATATGTAAGAGAAGTTTGTTTTTTTAAAAATTTTCATTCCACTATAGTATTAGAATTTTATCATTCAGCCAAACTAAATTTTTTATCTTTTAAGCATGGATTTATTCTTTATTTAATGTAATTTTCTACTTAAAAGTCAAATAAATTTTGATAATTAATTTATTAGACATTTCTAATATAGATTGTTAACATTAAACTAATAGTATAATAATAATAAGAGGTTAGCTTTATGTCAGAGACTGCAGAAGAGAGAATAGACCACAGTAATGTCAGTCAAGAAGATATAGAGAAAGCATCCCGATCTATTAAAGCAATGTCACATCCACTTAGATTAAAGATACTTTGTATTTTAGGTGATTCAGAGTTTAGTGTGCAAGATATCGTTGACACTGTTGGCACTTCTCAAAGTAACATATCTCAGCATTTAGGAATACTGAAAGATAAAGGCGTATTAACTACCCGAAAAGAAGCTAATAAAGTATTTTATAGGGTTACCGATGAACGAACTTTGAAGCTTTTAGAGATGATGCGAGAAGTTTTTTGTTCTTCGTAAAATAAATAAAAGAATTCACTATGGAAGTTTATTTTAATTTTATTTCAAATAATCCAGTTTTATTTTTTCTATTTTTTCTAATATTAATTTTTTTAATTATTAGTGAATTTAATAATTTTACACAGAAATATAAAAGTATAACTCCACAAGAGGCAGTTTTTTTAATCAATAAGGATGCTTTTTTACTCGATGTTAGAAATGATTCAGAATTAAGCCAAGGAATTATTAAGAATTCAAAACATATAAATTTTTCTTCAATCCAATCAAATATTGATACAATAAAAGAATATAGTAATAAGCCGACAATTGTATATTGCAAATCAGGAGTTAGGTCTTCATCTGTATCAAATATATTGACGAAAAATAATTTTAATGAAGTATACTCTATGAAAGGTGGGTTTGAAGCATGGGTTTCAGATAATCTTCCAATAGTTAAGAGTTAATAATGAATGCAGTAATTTATTCAACAGCTATATGTCCGTATTGTGTAAGAGCAAAAATGTTGCTTGAAAAAAGAAATATAAATTATATCGAATATAAGATCGACCAAGATAGTCAGAAATTTGAAGAAATGCTAAGACTATCAAGCGGAAGGCAATCAGTTCCTCAAATTTTTATAGATGAACAGCATATTGGCGGCTACGATGATTTAGTAGAATTTGATATGGATGGAAATCTTAATAATAAAACTGAATAAATATGAATTCTAGAGAAATAATAATACTTGGAGCTGGACCCTGGGGTCATGCTTTAAGTAAGTCTTTATTAAATAATAATTATCAAACAATTATCTGGGCAAGATCTCTAGAAAGCATAAATTCAAAATTTAAAAATAAAGATTTTAATTATTCTTTTAATCTTGAGGAAATTATAAGTGGAGATGGTTCCATTATAGTTGCAACACCAGTTGCTTCTCTTGAAAATATTGGTCAAATTTATAAATCATCGAATTCCAAAAGAAAAATTTTATTAGCGTGCAAGGGCATAGATTCTAAAAAATCTGAATTTCCTACAGAAATTTTTTCACAATTTTGTTCTAATGAAAATTTAGCAGTTTTATCAGGCCCATCTTTTGCAAATGAAGTGTTTTTAAATAAGCCAACAGCAGTAACAATCGCATCTACTAATAAAGATGTATCAGATTATTTTATAAAACTATTTCATAGTGAAACTTTTAGAGTTTATGAATCTGATGATTTAATTGGGGTTCAATTAGGCGGTGCTATGAAAAATATATTAGCAATAGCGGCAGGAATTTCTGATGGCTTGTCATTAGGTCCAAATGCTAAGTCAGCTATAATAACAAGAGGTATGGCTGAAATTACACTTTTAGGAGATACGCTTGGCTGTAATTTAAAAACATTGTATGGTTTAAGTGGTTTAGGAGATCTTTCTCTAACATGTCATGATAAGCAATCTAGAAATTTCCAGTTTGGGCTTGAGTTAACTAAAAATAATTCAGTAATAAAAATTCAAGAAAAGATTAAAGAAACTGTAGAAGGTGTATATGCAGTAGATGGTATAATTAAATTATGTGAAAAACATAATATTGTTTTACCAATATGCAATCAGGTTTATAATGTAGTACACGGTAAAGTAACTCCAGAGACGGCTGCAAATGAATTGTTAAGTAGAAATAAAAAATCAGAAATTTAATATAAATATGGTCAAAGACGAAAAGCCTAGTAATAAAATTAGATCAAATTATTTTGGATTAACTTTTAATTCGCCAATTATTTTACTTTCTGGTTGTGTTGGCTTTGGGGATGAATATACAAGGGTTGATGGTTATAGTAATAGCGACGTTGGCGGAATATGTCTTAAAGGGACTACTCTAGATGAAAGACTCGGTAATAATGCTCAAAGAATATATGAAACTAGTGATGGCATGATTAATGCTATTGGGCTTCAAAATCCTGGGGCAGATTATGTTATTGATAATATACTTCCTAGTTTAAATTTTAATGAAACAAATTTTATTGCAAATATATCTGGTGCCTCAGTTGACGAGTATGTGGCCATTGTAAAAAAATTTGATAATTCAAATATAAATGCATTAGAAATAAATATTTCTTGCCCGAATGTAAAAGAAGGTGGAGTACATTTTGGGAATGATTATGAAATGACCTCAAAAATTGTTTCTGAATGTAGAAAAAATACAAAAAAACCATTAATAATAAAATTATCTCCAAATCAGTCTAATATTGGAATGAGTGCTCAAAAATGCATAGATGCTGGCGCGGATGGATTATCTGTAATAAATACTATTTCAGCAATGTCTATAGATATTAAATCAAGAAAACCAGTTTTAGATAACATAAATGGAGGTCTATCTGGCCCAGCTATAAAACCAATAGCTCTCTTAAAAGTTTTTGAAGCATATCAAATATCTAAGAAATATAATATTCCTATAATTGGGCAAGGGGGGATAATAAATTATAAAGATGCAATAGAATTTATTTTAGCTGGAGCTTCACTTGTTGGTTTGGGGACAGCAATGTTTTACGACCCATTAATTTGCCCAAAAATTAATGATGAATTAGTAAAATATATAGAGTTTAATGAAATTAAAAATATTAAAGATTTAATTGGGAATTTAAATTAGTAATTTTTCATTTTATTTGTGATTGTATTTCTTCCCCAGCCTAATATTTTAGCCGCATCTGTTTTTTTACCATTAGCTAATTCCATTGCTGATTTTATTAATATTGATTCATAAATACTATCAATATCTTTAGAAATATTTTTTGAATTAGTATTATATTTTTCTAATATCCATGATTCTAAAATTTTCCCCCAATCATTATTTGCGTTAATATTAATTTTTTTATTTAATAATTCTTCAGGCAAATCATTGGTAGTTACCTTCGAATTTATGGCCATTTTTAATTACAAGCTATAATACATTTCAAACTCTAATGGATGAGTGTTTGCTTGAAAAGCTTGCACTTCTTCCATCTTAAGAGCTATATATGCATCAATAGTATCATCATTAAAAACATCGCCAGCTTTTAGAAAGTCTCTATCAGCATCAAGCGCCTTAAGAGCTTCATCAAGAGAAGAACATACATGTGGTATTTTTGCCTCTTCTTCCGGGCTTAAATCTTCAAATAGATCAATTTCCGTAGGTCCCCCTGGATGTATTTGGTTTTTTATTCCATCTAAGCCTGCCATCATTAATGCTGTGAAAGTTAGATAAGGATTTCCGCATGCATCAGGGAATCTTACTTCAATTCTTCTGGCTTTTGGATTTGCATCAAATGGAATTCTGATGCTTGCAGATCTATTTTTAGCTGCATAGGTCAAAATAGTTGGGGCTTCAAATCCTGGGACAAGCCTTTTATAGCTGTTTGTAGCTGCATTAGAAAAAGCATTAATAGCTTTTGCATGTTTAATAATTCCACCAATATAATATAAGGCTGTTTGTGATAAACCACCATATTCATCACCTAAGAATAAATTTTCTCCATTTAAAAATAGAGATTGGTGAACATGCATACCATTTCCGTTATCATTGATTATTGGTTTAGGCATGAATGTTGCTGTCTTCCCATAATTATGAGCTACATTATGTATAACGTATTTCATTATTTGATTATGGTCAGCTCTTTTAACCATAGTATTAAACTTGGTGCCAATTTCACATTGCCCAGCAGTTGCAACTTCATGATGGTGTACTTCAACCTCTACACCCATTTCTTCAAGAACATTGCACATAGCAGAGCGAATATCTTGCAAAGAATCTACTGGGGGAACTGGAAAATAACCTCCTTTAATACTAGGTCTATGCCCAGTATTTCCATCTTCATAAAATTCTCCAGAACTAAAGCAGCCTTCTTCTGACTCAACTCTATAAAATGACTCACCGATCTCATTTCCGAAAGTTACTGAATCAAATATAAAAAATTCTGGTTCTGGGCCGAAGTAAGCTGTATCGGCAATTCCTGAGTCAATTAGATATTTTTCGGCTCTAGTTGCTATAGATCTAGGGTCGCGACTATATCCTTCTCCAGTACTAGGCTCTAATATATTGCACCTAATTGTTAAAGTTGAATCGCTAAAAAAAGGATCCATAACTGCTGTATCTACATCAGGCATTAAGATCATGTCCGATTCATTAATTGCTTTCCATCCAGCAATAGAAGAGCCATCAAACATTTTGCCATTTTCAAATATAGACTCGTCAACTGCAGATGCGGGAAGTGTTACATGTTGTTCTTTACCTTTCGTATCCGTGAATCTCAAATCAACAAATTTGACATCGTTCTCGTTTATTGTTTTCATTATATCTGACATTATTCGCTCCTATATATTACATGTTAGTTGTTTCTTAATAAATTATGCATATTTTATGCCAATTAACTCTAGGCATAAAAATATGACTGGAATTGTGTTAAATTATTAATACGATTCAATAATATATGAGATTTATATAGTAGTATATTAATAATTCAAATTTTAAAGTTTGTTTTGTAATATATCTTTATTTATCTAGGTATTTTTAAATTATGACATTTCAGGAAATTATATTTACATTAAAGTCATTTTGGGCCAATAAAGGTTGTGTATCCCTTGAGCCGTATGATTATCCAGTAGGAGCAGCAACATTTCACCCTTCCACCTTTTTGAGAGCATTAGGCCCAGAACCATGGAAAGCAGTTTATGCACAGCCATGCAGAAGGCCTACAGATGGTAGATATGGTGAAAATCCCAATAGATTACAACATTATTACCAATTACAAGCTTTGCTTAAACCTTCCCCGGATGATATCCAGGATCTTTACATAGAATCACTTGAAAATCTTGGTATAAAACGAAAAGACAATGATATTAAATTTGTTGATGATAATTGGGAGTCTCCATCATTAGGTGCTGTAGGAGTAGGGTGGGAAGTTTGGTTAAATGGTATGGAAATAAGTCAGTTTACATATTTTCAACAAGTCGGAGGTATAGAGTGTAATCCAGTATCAGGAGAGCTAACATATGGTTTAGAAAGAATAGCTATGCATTTGCAGTCTACGGACAATTTATATGATATTAAATGGAATAATAAAATTACTTATGGAGAGATATATCTACAAAATGAAGAAGAAAATTCAAAATATAATTTTGAACTAGTAAACTCCAAAATATTTATTAAGTTATTTGATGATTTAGAAAAAGAATGCGCAAATTTAGTAGAAAAAAACTTACCAATTCCAGCATATGATATTTTGCTGCAGAATTCACATGCATTAAATTTGCTAGATTCTAAGCAAGCAATTTCATCAACAGAAAGGCAGGCATATATTTTGAGATTAAGAAAACTATCATCTTTAATTGCGAAAAAATATTTGGAAACAAGAGAAAAATTAAATTTTCCATTAATGGAAAAAAATAATTAATCATGACGAAAAAAAATTTATTTTTCGAAATTGGGACAGAAGATTTACCAGCTAAAAAATTAGATATTTTTTCTAAAAAACTTTTAAAAAATATAGAAGATAATCTAATTAAAAGTGGAATTAGTTTTAGTTCTATAAAAAATTATTATACTAATATTAGATTAATTTTTTATATCAATGATATAGATGAAGAAATAATTATAGGTAAGAAATTCATAAAAGGTCCGCCAATGGAAAGATGTTATGATAAAAACAATAAAGCTACAAATACAGGTCTTGGTTTTGCAAAAAAATACGGAGTAAAAATAACAGAATTAGAAAAGAAAAATATAGAGGGAAAAGAATATCTAGTATACGAAAAATCTGAAAGAAAAATAAAGATAAAAGATATAATTGCAAAAATTTTAGAAGATTCTATTGATAATATTGAAGATCAGAAAAAGATGAGATGGGGCGATTCATCTGTCACTTTTATTAGGCCAATACGTTGGATGACTTTATTGTTGGGAGATAAGCATGTCCCCGCAAGAATTATGGGAGTTAAATGTAACGAATATACATTTGGAAATAAGTCTATTTCTAATAAAAAAATAAAAATAGGTAAAATAGAAGATTATAAAAAATTTCTAGAAAAAGAAAATATTGAAATTGATCAAGAAAAAAGAAAGGCATTAATTAAGAAACAAATAAACACGATTCTTTTGGATTATAAATTTGATCAAATAATTGATGATGATTTAGTTGATGAAGTCGCTAGTATGGTTGAGTATCCATATGTCTTTATGGGAAAATTTCCTGAACAATATTTAAATCTTCCTTCGGAAGTTTTGAAATATGTAATACAGGATACACAAAAATATTTTTTAATTTATAAAAATAGAAAGTTAGTCAATTTTTTTATAGGAATCTCTAATGTTAAAATTAATGAAAATATTATCATAGGCAATGAAAGAGTAATAAACCCAAGATTAGATGATGCTCAATTTTTTATATCTAAAGATTTAACTAGTAATATTTTTGAAAAACAAGATCTTCTTAAAAAAGTTATCTTTCATAAAAAACTTGGTAGTATGTATGATAAAGTCCAAAGAATTAAAAAACTTTCTCTTAATTTAAAACAACAAAATTGTGAAAACGATTTAGGTATTTTATTAGAACTTGATAATGTTAATGAAAAAGTATTGGCTCAAATAGTTGACTTTAGTAAATTAGATTTATTATCTAATATGGTAATTGAGATTCCAAAATTACAAGGTTATATGGGTTGTTATTATGCTAGAAAGAAAAATATACTTGAGGAAATAGCTTTAGGAATAAAAGATCATTATGCACCAAGGCATTCAGAAGATAACATTCCAAATGGAGGGAATGCTGCAATTGTTTCAATAGCAGATAAGGTTGATACTGTTGTTGGTATGTTTTTAGTTAATGAAAAACCTACTGGGACCAGAGACCCACTAGGAATTAGAAGAGCTACTAATGGTATTTTAAGGATCATTTTAGAAAAGGGTTATGATATAAATTTAACGCAACTTCTCAATATATCTTGTGAAATTCATGGTCTTCATCACAAGCAACAAAGCCTTGTCGATTGCTATTCTTATTTTAATGAGAAATTAATATCAATTTTTAAAGAAAATTTTACTTTTAAAGAAAATATAATTCTTTCTGTTGTAAACAATGATCACAATAAAAGTATTATGCCTTGGAGTATGTTAAAAAAAATTGAAGCTATAAATAATATAGTAGATGACAGTGATTATCTGGAATTAATTGCAAACGCTAAAAGAGTTGCAAACATATTAAAGAAATCAGATCTTCATTTATCATCAGATATCAATGAAAATTTACTAAGAGAACTTAGCGAAAAGATATTATATAATGCTATTAATGACATAAAAGATGATTTGCAGACATTTCTAAAGGATAAAAACTATGCGGAATATTTAAAAAAATTGAATACTCTTAATTTTAGTATAAAAAGTTTTTTTGATGAGGTTATGATTAACGCAGAAGAGAAAGATATTAAGTTAAACAGATTATCTTTATTAGAGTTAATTAATAATTATTATAATAATTTAGCTAATATCGCAATAATAGGTCACTAAATAAAATATGGTAATAGTAAATTTTTTACAAAAATTCATTTTCAAAAGATTTTTCCCTTTTCAAGAATGGATTAATGATTTGCGCGACCCAAAAATATTACGAGCAGATATTATTGCAGGTCTTACAGTTGCATTAGTTTTAGTACCTCAGTCAATGGCTTATGCTCAATTAGCAGGATTACCGCCATATTATGGCTTATATGCATCTTTTTTGCCTGTTGCTATAGCAGCTATTTTTGGTTCCTCCAGACAACTTGCAACTGGTCCTGTTGCAGTTGTTAGTCTTTTAACTGCAGCTGCTTTAGAGCCAATTGCTAGCAGTGATCCAACCGGTTATGTTGCATATGCTATTATGTTGGCATTTTTAGTAGGCGTATTTCAGTTATCATTAGGTCTTTTAAGATTAGGAGTACTTGTTGATTTCTTATCTCATCCAGTTGTTACTGGATTTACAAATGCTGCCGCTATAATAATAGCCACATCACAATTTTCTAAGTTTTTTGGAGTTACTGTTGTAACTCAAGAACATCATTATCAAACCATCATAAATGTTTTATCTGAATCATTTACTAATACACATAATCCAACTTTGTTAATGGGTCTTTTAGCATTAATTATTATTATTTTAACAAGAAAAATATCTATTAAATATCCAGCAATATTAATTTCTGTTGTAATTACAACTTTTATTTCTTGGTTTATTAATTTTGAGTCAAAGTTTGGTGGAAAAGTAATTGGAGTAATACCTGATGGTTTGCCAACTTTTCAATTACCAGTAATAGATTTATCTCAATTAATAAATTTAGGTACAGTTGCTATTGCTATAAGTCTTATCGGTTTTATGGAAGCTATATCAATTGCAAAAACAATGGCTACTCAAACAAAGCAAAGATTAGATGCTGATCAAGAACTAGTAGGACAAGGACTAAGTAATATTGTTTCAAGCTTTTTTCAAGGATATCCAGTTTCTGGTTCTTTTTCTCGATCTGCTGTAAATATATCTGCTGGGGCTATTACAGGATTTTCATCAGTTATTACAGGTATAGTTGTTGGAATTACTTTATTATTTTTAACGCCATTATTATATCATCTGCCACAAGCAACTTTAGCTGCTGTAATTATAACGGCTGTTATAAACTTAATAAAATTTAAACCAATAAAGTATGCGTGGAGAGTACAAAAACATGACGCTGTAATCTCAGTAATTACTTTTTTAGTAACTTTATTTCTTGCTCCAGAATTAGAACTTGGGATAATTGTTGGCATCGCATTATCTTTAGCAAGTTATTGTTATAGATCAATGAGACCTCGCATAATCTGTTTATCAAAAAATGCACAAGGAGTATTTAGAAACTCCGATACTAATAATATTCCAAAATGCTGTTGTATATCAGTTATGAGATTTGATGGACCTTTAATATTTACAAATGCTGGTCATTTCGAAAATGAAGTAATAGAAAGAGTTGCTACTAAACCAGAATTAAGATTTTTTATAATTGATGCTATAGCAATAAATGAGATAGATGCGACAGGGCAAGATATGCTTCATAGTTTATCATCAAGATTATATGAACAAAATATTAGTTTATTTTTTGCTAGAGTTCATAAGCCAATTATGAAAATTTTTTCCGATACAGGATTTTCTAAAGGAGAATGGAAAAACCATTTTCATAGGACAATAAACGAAGCTATAGAATATTCATGGATAAGCTTAGGATGTACTAATGTTTCGCCACCATTCTGCATAAGTGATTCTTGCCCAATGAATAGAGAGACTGCCGGATTATCGTCAATCTATGAAGCAAGTATTAAAGATATGAAAGATAAATAGATTTAATTTAAAAAGTAACTTAATTCAGTAATTTTATTTCCAAGCAATATTCCTCTTTTTTCAAATTTGGTAATATCTCTGTTCTTATACAAATATATTTCATGAGCTTTTTTAAAATTATTATTATGGTCAAATAATTTAATAATAATGTCAGCGTAATTAGACCAGTCAGTAGTAATTTTAATAAAACCATTTTTTTTAACTTTGGTAGAAATTAGCTTTATAAATTGATCATTTATAATTCTTCTTTTATGATGTTTTTTCTTTGGCCAAGGATCAGGGAAAAATAAAGATATGCCAAATAGACTTTTATCATTAATATGATTATTTAAAGCTTCCACAGCATCAAGATTAGAAATTTTTATATTATTAATTTTATTTTCGTCTATTTGACATAATATATTTCCAATTCCCGATTCGTAAACTTCAAGGCCAATAAAATTTATTTCAGGAAATTTTTTTGCAATGCTAATTAATAATTTTCCATCTCCAAATCCAATATCTAAAACACATGGATTTGAGTTATTGAATAATTCTTTGTAATTTAAATTTTTTTTGGAAATTATAAAAAAATTATTGTCATATTCTTTCTTTTTTAAAAATTTTTTTTGTGAAGTTGTTATTCTTCCATTTCTTTTAACATAGCTTTTTATGTGGGATACAAATTTCATGATATAGAATTTTTTTTATTAGTTGATGCCCTAGCAATTTTGCTAGTTTTCATTCTTTTAGCTATAAATGCTTTTCTGCCTGCAATTACAGCGTGTTTCATAGCTTCTGCCATATTTATTGGGTCTTCCGCCATTGCAATTGCAGAGTTTAGTAAAACTCCATCACATCCTAGCTCCATAGCTATAGTTGCATCACTCGCGGTTCCAATCCCTGCATCAACTATTACTGGCACACTGGAATTATGAATTATTTTTTTTAAATTATTAGGATTTATAATTCCTTGTCCTGTTCCTATTGGTGATGCTAGCGGCATTATTGCTATGCACCCAATTTTTTCTAAATCTGATGCTAGTGATACATTATCAGTCGTATAAACCATAATAGAAAAACCTAAATTTACAAGTTCTCTAGCAGCCATTAAAGTTTCATCCTCATTGGGCAGTAAAGTTTCTTTGTCCTGAAGCACTTCTAGTTTAATTAAATTATCATTTAATAATTCTTTAGCAAGAAGAGATACCCTTATAGCTTCTTCAGAATTAAAACAACCAGCAGTATTTGGTAATATTTTATATTTTAATGGGTCAATATAATCTAATAAATTTTTATCATTGTAGCTTTGGCCAATATTAGTTCTTTTTATAGCTACGGTAATCATTTCAGCACCACTTATTTCAAGAGCTTTTTTTGTTTCATCAAAATTTTTATATTTTCCACTTCCAATAATTAGTCTTGATATATAAGATTTATTATTTAAAAAAAGATCTTTGTCAATCATTATACTTACCCGCCGCCAACTGCTGTAATAACCTCAATTATATCATTTTCATTTAATTTTTCTTTTCTCCATGAATTTTTTGTTATTATTTTTCTGTTTTTTTCAATAGCAATATTTTTTTGACTAATATTTTTTAATTCTAAAAGATCTAATAAACTAATGTTATTATTTATTAATATTTCTTCTCCGTTCAGTATTATTTTCATTATTTTTTAATATGCTCTTGCATAGTTTTAACATAGTGATTAGATGAAAACTCAATGTATTCAATTTCTTTTTTTGTTAATTCACGAGAAGGTTTTGCAGGAGAACCTTTGTACAACATTCCAGATTCTATAACCTTATTAGGGCCTATAAGACTTCCTGCTGCTATCATAGCGCCACTTTTAATTATTGCCCCATCTAAAATAATACTTCCTATTCCTATCAGGCAGTTATTTTCTATTGTGCAGGCATGAAGAATTGCGCCATGGCCAACGGTAACATTATCGCCAATAATTAATGGAAACCCTCCAGGCGTAAAAATATTATCACTTGTAACATGTAAAATTGCACCATCTTGGATATTTGTACGTTTCCCTATTTTTACTTTATGAACATCTCCTCTAATAACAGTTTGTGGCCATATAGAAGAGTATTCTCCAATATTGACGTCACCTATAATTGTGCAATTTTCATCAATATAAGCTGTTTTATCTATATTGGGGTAAATACCTTTAAATTTTCTTATTGTCATTTTTTTGTTGTATTATAGTTTCTATAATAATCATATTAAATTATTTCTTTAATGTTTAAAAATAAATTTTCTTTATATATTAAACTAATGAGGCTGGATAGCCCTATCGGAATTTTATTATTGATATGGCCGCCATTTTGGGTAATAGTTTCATTAAATAATGGAAATATTTATGATTTAATAGCTCTAATTTTTCTTATTGGAGTAGTAACCACACGAACCATTGGGTGTGTGATTAATGATTTTTTTGATAAAAATTTTGATAAAAATGTTTCTAGAACAAGCAATAGGCCCTACGCAGCAAATTTAGTTAACAAAAAAGAAGTATTTCTTATTTTTTTTATATTGGCAGCTATAAACCTTACTTTATTATTTTTTCTTAACTTAAAAACTATATATATAGGTTGTGTAGCTATTATATTTATTATTTTATACCCGCTTACCAAAAGATTTTTTGTTGCCCCACAAATTTTTTTAGGGATAACATTTGGTATTTCTGCTCTAATGTCTCATTCCGCAGTTACAAATACATATCCAGACCATATAGCTTGGCTTTTCTTTTTTGCAACATTAATATGGGTTACAATGTTTGATACTATATATGCTATGTCAGATAAAAGTGATGACTTAAAAATAGGTATCAACTCTACTGCTATTTTATTTGGTGATAATGATAAAATTATTATATTTATCTTACAATGCATTTTTTTTATAACTTTTTTTTATATTGGTTTATTAAAAGAATACGGATATATATTTTATTTTTTTCTTATTCTAGCTATTGTAATAGGTGTGTATAATCAAATTATAATAAAAAGTAGAAAATCAAAATTATGTTTGATTGCGTTTAAAAATAATCAATATATAGGTTTTTTAATTTTCTTAGGCATATATGGAGAATATATATTATGAGTAATTTGCGAAATAATTGGAAACTACAGGAAGTATTAAATTTATTTGATAAGTCATTTAATGAATTATTATTTGATGCTCATGAAATTCATATCGCTAATCATAAGAAAGACATGGTGCAAGTATGTACTTTATTATCAATAAAAACAGGTGGATGCCCTGAAGATTGTGGTTATTGTTCACAAAGTATACATAGTGAGGACCCAATTGAGGCCACTCCATTAATGTCATTAGAGGAAGTTAAAAAACACGTTAAACAAGCTAGAGATCAAGGATCAACCAGATTTTGTATGGGTGCCGCATGGAGAAGACCGAGCAATCAAAATATAGACCGTGTTATAAAGATGGTAGAAATAGTACATGATCTAGGCATGGAAAGTTGCGTAACTCTTGGAATGCTTTCTGAGGACCAAGCTATAAGATTGTCAAAATCAGGATTAAATTATTATAATCATAATCTTGATACATCTCGTGACTATTATGCAAAAGTTATTAGCACAAGAAATTATCAGGATAGATTAAATACTTTAAAATATGTAAGAGAAGCAGGGATCAAAGTTTGCTCAGGCGGAATTCTTGGCCTCGGAGAATCAAGAAAGGATAGAGCTGAGCTTTTGATTGAATTAGCAAATCTTGATCAGCACCCTGAGTCTGTTCCAATAAATATGTTGGTTCAAATGGAAGGCACAAGACTTTATGACAATGAAAAAATTGATGAGCTGGAATTCATAAGAACTATAGCGATTACTAGGATAATGATGCCAAATACTTATGTAAGATTGTCAGCTGGCAGAGAATCAATGACAGATTCAATGCAAGCATTATGTTTTTATGCAGGAGGAAATTCAGTTTTTTATGGGGAAGAGCTTTTAACTGCACCAAATGTAGAGGTAGAGGAAGATAGAAAATTATTTAATAATTTGGGTATGAAAATAGAAGGCGAAACTAAACAAATAAACAAATTAAATAAAGAAAAAGCGCTAGATTTAGATAAAAAACAAAATACTTATAATTTAAAGTTAATAAATTAATCAATCACTGGTTATAAAATTTGGATAAATTTATAAAAAATAAACTTAAAGACCTTAAGTTATCTAATAATTATAGAGTCAGAAGGCCTAGAGATTCTGGAAATTCACACATTTTTATCTACAAAAAAAAAGAATATCTTTCATTTGCTAGCAATGATTATCTTTCCTTATCAAATGATAAAAGAGTCATAAATAGTGCAAAGAAGGCACTAGAAAAATATGGTTATAGCACAAGTTCATCAGCGCTTATATCCGGTTTTACAAAGGCACATTATAAACTAGAGGAAGAACTTTCAGATTTTCTAGGGCAAGAAAAAACTTTACTATTTTCTACTGGTTATCAAGCTAATTTAGGAGTAATTAAATCACTGGTTAGTAGGAGTGATAATATCATTTCAGATCAACTTAACCATGCTTCCCTAATAGATGGCTCTATTTTATCTAGAGCAATTTTTAAACGCTATAAACATAGTGATATTAATGATTTAGAACATGTATTGTCCTCATTAGATAAAAATAAAAAAAAATTAATAATAAGCGATTCTTTGTTTAGTATGGACGGTGATATTGCTGAAATAAAAAAAATAAATACCAAAGCTAACAAATACAAAGCATTATTATTAATTGATGAAGCTCATGCTTTAGGAGTTCATGGTAAAGATGGAAGAGGGATTGTTAATAATCTAAAATTAAATAATAAAAAAAATATTTTTATAACAGGAACATTTGGCAAATCATTTGGTACGTTTGGAGCTTTTTTTTCAGGAAGATCTGATTATGTTGAGTATGTTATGCAGAAATCAAGAAGCTATATATATTCTACTTCGCTTCCTGCAAATGCTGTTGAGGCAACCAGAAGGTCTTTAAAAATTATTAAGAATGAGACATGGAGGAGAGAAAAATTATTTTCTTTAATTAAATATTTTAGAAAAAATATAAGATCTATGGATTATCAGGTTTTAAATAGCGATTCACAAATTCAGATTATTTTAATCTGCGATACTAAAAAGGCTTTATATGTAAGTGAGAAATTATTAAAGCATGGCATATATTTACCAGCTATTAGGCCCCCCACTGTTGAAGAAGGTAAAGCTAGATTAAGAATTTCATTAACTGTTGATCATGAGGAATCAGATATTGATTATTTGTTAAATATTCTAGATACGATATACAAGAAATCTTGTACAATCTTAAAATGAATAAAAAAACTAAAGTATTGCTTGGTATAACGGGCGGGATTGCTGCATATAAATCTGCTGAAATAGCTAGATTACTTGTAAAAAGTGATTATTTGGTAAAAGTAATTATGACCAGAACAGCAGAGGACTTTATTACGCCCTTAACATTTGAAGCCTTAACAAATGAAAAAGTATTTTTATATAACTCTGTAGATAAAAATAAACCAATGTTACATATTGATATAGCAAAATGGGCTGACATTATTTTAGTTGCTCCAACTACAGCAGAATTTATGTCAAAAATATTGCATGGTAGAGCTGACGATATGCTGTCTACAGTATGTCTTGCATTTAATAAAAAAATTGCTTTAGCCCCAAGTATGAATAAAAATATGTGGGCGAATAAAGCTACACAAGATAATTATAAAATATTAAAAAAAAGAGGAATAATATTTTTAGGACCAGAATATGGTAGCCAAGCTTGTGGAGACGTAGGATCAGGAAGGATGAAGGAGCCCGAAGATATATTTAATGATCTAGAAAAGCTAATGCATAAGCCTAAAAAATTTTTTAAAAATAAAAAAATAATAATTACAGCAGGGCCGACAATAGAACTTATAGACCCAGTAAGATATTTATCAAATAGAAGTTCAGGAATGATGGGGTGTGAAATTGCAAATGCATTTTATGACCAAGGAGCTAATGTTGTGCTTGTAAAGGGACCATGTAAATATATGCAAAATGAAAATATTTTTTGCATAAATATAAAAAGCGGGGAGGAAATGTTAAATGCAGTAGAGAATAACATAAAGGGTTGCGATATATTTGTTTCTGTTGCAGCAGTTTCTGATTTTACTGCAAGAGATAGAGCTGATAAAAAAATAAAAAGTAATGATAAATTAACATTAGAATTAAAAAAAAATGTAGACATTTTGAAGACAATAGCAAAAAATTACAAAGTATTTACAATAGGTTTTGCAGCTGAAACTAATGATTTAAAATCAAATGCTATAAAAAAATTAAAAAATAAAGGTATTTCAATAATAGCAGCTAACAAAGTAAGTTTATCCGAAGGCATTGATAATGAAAATAATTCAATTACATTGTATTGGGGAGAAGGTTTAGAAAAAACACTAGAATTAAAAAACAAGAAGGACCTAGCATTAGAATTTGTTGAAGAGATTTCAAAGATTTATAATTAAACTGAGGCGTGAAGTATGGCAAAGAAAGTACAAGTAAAAATATTAAATTCAAAAATTGGATTGGACATACCTATGCCAACGTACGCTACAGATGGCTCTGCAGCTATGGATATAAGAGCGTGTATAGATAATAGTATAGAATTGTTACCTAGAAATACTACCTTAATTCCTACAGGTATAGCTTTTTATATAGAGGATAATGACTATGCTGGCATAATTTTGCCAAGGTCAGGATTAGGCCACAAGCATGGAATAATTTTAGGAAATTCTGTTGGCCTAATAGATTCAGATTATCAAGGTGAGCTTATGGTTTCATTGTTTAACAATAGTGAAAATAAATTTTTAATTAACCCTGGTGATAGGATTGCTCAATTCTTATTAATACCTGTAATAAACATTGAATATAATTTTGTAGACGATTTTGAAATAACAGAAAGATCTTCCGGTGGTTTTGGTCATAGCGGAAAAAATTAATAATGAATATTTCTAAAGATATTTTTAAAGCTTACGATGTAAGAGGAATTTATGACAGTCAATTAACTCTTGATTCTGTGCACTTAATAGCTGAGGCACTTTGTAAAATATATAATAAAAATAATAAAAAAATAATAGTAGGAAGAGACGGAAGATTATCAAGCTTAGCATTATCAAAGTCTTTAATAAATGGTTTTTTAAAATCTGGAAAAGATGTTATAGATATAGGTGTAGTTCCAACACCGATAATGTACTTTGCTGTTAATTTTTTTAAATTAACTTCTGGAATTATAGTTACTGGTAGTCATAATCCAAAAAATTATAATGGTTTAAAAATTATTATGGATGGCCATTCCCTTGCTGGAGAAGAAATACAAAATATATATAAACATATAGTTTCTAATAAGTTTTTAAAAAGTAAAAATCTAGGAACTTTAGAAAATTTAAAAATTAATGATAAATATATAGAAAGAATATGTGGTGATATAAAAATTAAAAAAAAATTAAAAATTGCTATTGACGCTGGCAATGGTGTAGCAGGGCCTCAAGCTCTTAATGTTTATAAAAATTTGGGTTGTGATGTAATAAATTTATATTGCGATATTGATGGTAACTTTCCAAATCACCCCCCTAATCCAAATGATCCTAAAAATTTAAATGATTTAATTGAGATCGTTATATCCAATAAATGTGATTTAGGTATTGCATTTGACGGAGATGGAGATAGGTGCATAATAATTGATAATTTAGGAAATATATTGTGGCCAGATAGACAAATGATGCTTTATTCATCTGATGTTCTATCAAGAAATAAAAATTCTAAAATTGTTTTTGATGTTAAATCTACTAAACTTTTACCAGATTATATTAAGAAAAATAATGGTATCCCTGTAATGTGTAGAACAGGTCATTCATTTATAAAAAAGAAGATGAAGGAAATAGACGCTATACTTGGAGGTGAAATGTCAGGTCATATATTTTTTAAAGAGAGATGGTATGGTTTTGATGACGGAATATATACTGGTGCAAGAATGCTAGAGATAATTTCAAACCAGAATCTTTCAAGTAGCGAGCTATTTAGTAGTTTACCTTCTCTTTGCTCTACTCATGAATTAAATATTTTTGTTAATAAAGATGGAGCTCAACATGATTTTATGAAAAAATTTGTTAATAATGCAAAATTCTCTAATGCTACAATGTCTAAAATAGATGGTTTAAGAGTAGATTATGAAAATGGCTGGGGTTTAATTAGAGCTTCTAATACAATGCCCTGTCTTGTTATGAGATTTGAAGCAAAAACGGAAACAGAGCTATATAGAATACAAGAAAAATTTAGAGAAGAAATATCCAAAATAGATTCAACCTTAGAGATACCAAATGGAAAAGAATAAAGCTGAACAAGTAATAAAAATTTTAACAGAAGCACTGCCATTTATACAGAAATTTTCAAAAAAGATTTGTGTTGTAAAATATGGTGGATCAGCAATGATTGAAAAAAATTTAAAGTATAGTTTTGCTAGAGACATAGCATTAATGAAACAAGTTGGGATTAATGTAATTGTTGTGCATGGGGGTGGCCCACAAATTGACGAGGAACTTAAAAAAGTTGGTATTAAGAGAAATTTTGTAGATGGGATTAGAGTCACAGATAAAAAAACTATAGAAATTGTTTCAGATACACTAACAAATATAGTAAATAATGAAATTGTAGATTTAATAAACAAAAATGGAGCAAATGCAATTGGTGTTGCTAAAGAAAATAACAATGTTATAAGAGTTAAAAAATATATTTCTAAGAAAGCTGAGTATGGCTATGTAGGAGAAATAACTGATATTGATACTAATTATATTTATGAATTAATGAATTCAAATTATATACCAGTAATAGCTCCTATTGGCTTTGATAATGATTTAAATATATATAACATTAATGCTGATAATGCTGCAAGTAATATAGCTTCACAATTATCAGCTGAGAAATTAATATTTTTAACAGATCAAGCAGGTGTTTTAAATAAAAAAGAAGAATTAATATCTACATTAAATTTTAGTGAGATTAAAAAACTAATTGATGATGAAGTAATAACAGGAGGCATGCTACCCAAGACATTAGCATGCTTAAATGCCATAAAAAATAACGTTAATATGGCACATATTGTAGACGGAAGGATCCAGCATTCTGTTCTATTAGAGATTTTTACAAATGAAGGAATAGGAACATTGTTTAAAAAAAATGGCTAGATGTTTAATAATTGGTTCCGGGATAGTAGGCTTATCAACAGCCTATGAATTAAAAAAAAATGGTTTTGACATAACAATTATTGATGATGAAAAACCCGGTCAAGCGACAAAATCTGCAGGAGGAATATTATTTCCACTAAGCCCGTGGGAAAATTCAAAATATATGCAAGAATTATGTCTTTCTGGACATAATGAATACAATAATTTTTTTAAAAAACTAACAGATAGTGAGAAACTTGAAATTAATTATTCTAAAAAAAACTTAATAATATTTGGTGATAAACTATCATTAGCTAAAAAATGGTATGCGAAAAATAAAAATATAAAATCTAATTATTGTGAAAAAAAATTGTATTTTATTGAAAAAAATATTAAAAATACTCATAAAAATTATTTACTTATAAAAGATATAAACATTATTAATCCAAATTCTTTAGTTAAATTTTATAAAACGAGATTATTGAACTCAGGAGTAATATTTAAAAAGGAAACAGTTGTTGATTTAATGTCTTATTTTGAGGGCGATAATAATAAATTTGATTATATTATTGTTACTGCAGGGGTTTGGAGTAAAGAAATTTTGAATCTAAATAAAAATATTAATATTAAGCCGATTAAGGGACAATTATTACATTATAAAGCTAAGAAAAAAACTATAGATAATGTATTAATTTATAACAATTATTATATTATTCCTAGAAGTAATAATAATTTAGTTGTAGGATCTACATTAGAAGATGTTGGTTTTAATGATGAAATTACTATTAACGCTAAACATTATTTACAAAAAGCTATATCAGAAATATTTTCTTCAGAGGTGGAATTAAAGGAGAGTAAGCAAACTTTTGGATTTAGACCGTATTCATATTTAGACCAACCTTATATTGAGGAGCATCCTGATAATAAAAGGATTATTTTTAATTTTGGCCATTTTCGATATGGTATTCTCACAGCTATAGCATCAGCTAAAATTGTAAAAGATATAATAAAGTAAATAATTTTTTATCCTATATAACTCATTTGGTAGGGCAATTCACGTATAATGAAGAGGTTATAAGTTCAATTCTAGCCACAGGTTTAAAATTTATTTTAAAAAAACCTTTTTTATGGCAAAATAGTTTAAAAAAACGGAGATCATTATGGACTTATTTAGAATTACAGCTTTAGCTATAGGAATTATAGTTTGTGTTTTAACAGTTTACTTTGCTGTTCAATGAGTTTAATTTAATTCTTTAGGTATTTTAAATATTATATCTTCTTTTACACCATCAGACTCTATAACTTTTAAAGCCCCAAAACTTTTAAGTTTATTAATTATTGTTTGAATAAGAATTTCAGGGGCGGAAGCCCCTGCAGTTAATCCGATATTCTTTTTATTTGATACCCATACAATATCTAAATCATCTGCTCCATCAATTAAATACGAAGGGACGCCTGCTCGAGTAGATATTTCTTTTAGCCTATTAGAGTTTGAGCTATTTTCTGATCCTACAACAAAAATTATATCGCATGTTTTAGTTAATTCTTTCACAGCATTTTGTCTATTTTGAGTAGCGTAACAAATATCACCTTTTACTGGCTCTATAACATTTTTATATTTAGCTTTGATAGTCTCTATAATATTTTTAGTATCATCTATTGATAGTGTTGTTTGAGTAACATATGCTATTTCTTCATCTTCATCAAAATTTAATCTGTCTAAATCTTTTGTGTTTTCAATTAAGGTTATTTTTGATCCTGAATTAGAATTATATCTACCTAAAGTTCCTTCCACTTCAGGATGCCCCTTATGACCTATTAAAATAGTATTAATATTTTTAGCGGCTAATTTATAAACTTCCATATGAACTTTTGTTACTAATGGGCACGTTGCATTAAAAACTTTTAAATTATTTTCTTTCGAGAGCTTTATTACTTCTTCTGAAACACCATGTGCGCTGTAGATTAGAATTGAGTGACTAGGTACTTTTTTTACGTCTTCTATAAAAATTACACCTTTTTCTTTTAATTCATCTACTACATATTTATTATGAACAATTTCATGTTTTACATAAATAGGCGCGCCAAACATATCTAGTGCTTTATTAGTAATTTCTATAGCTCTATCCACACCTGCACAAAATCCTCTTGGGTTTGCTAGAATTATATTCATATAATTTTATTATTTTTTAATGTTGCTGAATATAATAATAATATAACACCTATAGTAATTGCAATATCAGCAACATTAAATATAGGCCAATAAAAGTTTTTATAATGTAATTCTATAAAATCAATGACGTATCCAAGAGTTATTCTGTCGTAAAGATTTCCTATCGCTCCTGATAAAATAAGACTAAATGCTATATAGCCAGAATTCTTATCAAACAGGATTAAGTAACCAATAATTAATATTATAAAAATACTAAATATAATAAAAAACCATCTTTGCCATCCTCCAGCTTCGCTTAAAAAGCTAAAAGCTGCGCCATAGTTAAATGCTAGGGAAAAATTCATAAAATCATTAATATGCACTGGATAACTTAATATTAAATTACTTGTAGCATATTCTTTTGTAACGATGTCTAATAATAAAAAAGAAAGAATTATTAGAAATATAGTTATATATTTTTTAAGCATAAGTTCTTTTTTCACCTGAGCCGTAAACATTAGAAATACACCTAGTGCAAATATCTTTATATTTTTTATGAGTACTAACAGTTTCACATTTATGCCAGCATCTTGCGCATTTTTTAAATTTTGAATTATTTATTATTACTTTAACTTTATGACCATTTACAGTAATAGAATCAGATATTTTGTTTAAATCAATTTTGTTAATTGTTACATTAGAAGTAATAAAAATAAATTTTAATTCTTTATCAACTGCATTTAATATATTAAATAAATCTTCAGAACAATGAATAATAGTTTCAGCATCTAATGAAGATCCTATTAAATTTTCCTCTCTTTTTTCTTCTAAAGATTTAGATACAATTTTTCTTATCTCTAAAATTTCATTCCAGCTAGCGTCGCTAATTTCGCATTTATTAATTTGGTCTTCTTTAAGATTAAGCCAATTGTTATAAAAGATAGATTTATCTTTATTTTTAGGGATAAATCCCCAAGCTTCTTCTGATGTATGTGGACAAATTGGGGCAATCCATAGTAATAGCATTTTTATAATACAATACATTGCGTGTTGAGCTGATAATCTTTCTTGGGATTTTTCTTTACACGTATACTGCCTATCTTTAATAATATCTAAATAAAAAGCACCCAAGTCATTTACGCAAAAACTGTGAATAGATTGTGTTAATACATGGAAATTATAAGTTTTATAGAGTTCTTTTATTTCGTCTTGAACAGTAATAGCTCTTTTTAAAATCCATTTATCTAATTCTATAGTAATCTCATTTTGGGAAAAACTTTCTGGATCATAATCATTAATGTTTGATAATAGAAATTTTATTGTATTTCTTATTTTTCTATATTTATCTGATGTTCGATTTAAAATTTCATCTGATACATTCATTTCTGACGATGAATCAGTAGATGCAACCCATAATCTAAGAATGTCAGAACCTAATCTATCTATAATTTTTTGAGGTGCAATTACATTCCCTTTAGATTTTGACATTTTGTTACCTTTAGCATCTACTGTAAATCCATGTGTCATTGCAGATTTATAAGGCACAGATTTACTAATTGCTATTGATGTTAATAAAGATGACTGGAACCATCCTCTATGTTGATCAGACCCTTCTAAATATAAATCGGCAGGAAAAGTTAGGGAATTCGAAGATTCTAAAACGGCAGCATGTGTTGATCCTGAATCAAACCAAACATCTAATGTATCTTGAACTTTTTCGTATTCCTCAGGGTTGTCTATAAGTTCTGATATATCTATATCAAACCATTTTTCAATACCATGTTTTTCAACTAGCATACAAATCCTTGAAAAAATTATTGATGTATTTGAATGCGGCTCACCAGTTTTTTTATTTATTAATAAAGTTATAGGTACTCCCCATTTTCTTTGTCTAGAAATACACCAATCTGGCCTATCCGCAAGCATTCCTTGGATTCTAGCCTTACCCCATGATGGTATCCATTGAACTTCAGAGGTCTTTTTAATAGCATTTTTTAATAAATTATTTTTATTCATAGATATAAACCATTGAGGTGTAGCTCTGTAAATTAGAGGTGTTTTATGTCTCCAGCAATGAGGATAAGAATGTCTAAATTTATTTTTATTTAATAAACAATTATTATCTAGCAATATTTGTATAACAGGCTCATCAAGTTTGTAAACATGTGTTCCATCAAGTTTTTTTGGTTCCCCAGAAAAAATTCCATTACTTAGGATTGGGTTTAAAATTTCTAATTTATGTTTTTTAGCTAAAATAAAATCATCAGAACCATGAGCTGGGGCGATATGAACACAACCAGTACCTGAATTAGTAGTAACATGGTCACTATCAATTATACTGATAATGTAATCTAAAAAAGGATGTTTTATTTTTTGATTAATAAGATCTAACCCTGAACACGTTGCGATTACATTAAATTCTTTACCTATTCTTTCATTAAATTTTTCAAATAAATCTTCTGCAATAATAAAGTTTTCAATTCCGTCAGAAATTAAAATATAATTAAAATTGCTATTTACAGCAACAGATCTATTAGAAGGAAGAGTCCATGGTGTTGTTGTCCAAATTACTAAAAAAGTTTTTTTATTAATATCACCAATCTTAAATATATTAGATAATTCATTAGTTGTCATAAAATGAAATTTAACATCAATTGCTATAGATTCTTTTTCATCATATTCAACTTCAGCCTCAGCCAAAGCAGATTGGCATTTAACACACCAATGTACTGGCTTAAACCCTTTTTCTAAATGACCATTATTATATATTTTCTCAAGAGCTTTTAATGTCGATGCTTCAAATTGTTTATCAGAAGTTAAATATGGGTTTTCCCAATCACCAAACACTCCTAGTCTTTTAAAGTCCTTTTTTTGTCTTTCGACTTGTTCAAGAGCATATTCTCTGCATAATTTTCTAAAATCTTTATCTGAAATTTTTTCTTTCTTATTGATTCTTTTTTCAACCTCTAACTCAATTGGTAAACCATGGCAATCCCAACCAGGAATAAATGGAGTACTATAACCAGAAAGTATTTTAGATTTTAAAATTATATCTTTAAGAATTTTATTAACAGCGTGACCAATATGTATATCGCCATTCGCATATGGAGGACCATCATGCAGTATAAATTTTTTTGAATTCTTGTTTAGTTCTAGCAAGTTATAATATAAATTATCATCATCCCATTTTTTTTGCATCAATGGTTCTTTAAATGGCAAATTACCTTTCATGGGAAATTCTGTTTTAGGTAAATTTAAAGTATCTTTATAATCGCTCATTTTATATTAAATATTATTTTTACTGAATCAATGTCATTGTTTATATATTTTTTAAGTTCATCAATACCATTAAATTTTATTGTATCTCTAATTTTAGAAAAAATATTAAACTCTAGTCTTTTCCCATATATATTTTTAGAAAAATCTAAAATATGTGCTTCAAAAAGGTATTTATTACCGTTAAATGTTGGTTTATAACCTATATTAGCTACCCCATAATATACTTTATTATTAATATAAGTTGATACAGCATAAACGCCATCTAGCAAAATATTGGGTTTTAACTTAATGTTAGCAGTTGGGAAACCTATTTTTGAACCCCTTTTGTCACCATGCATTATCTTACCAGATATTGAGTATGGCCTACCAAGCATTTTTGAAGCCAACGAAAAATTATTTTTAATAATAGCATCTCTTATTAAAGAACTGCTAATTCTTGAGCCCTCAAGTAGATGTTTCTCTTCAACCTTTAGAGAAAAAATCCCTCTTGAAGAATATTCCCTTAAATTATTAATGTTCCCAGATTGGTTAAATCCAAATTTAAAGTCATCACCAACAGTTAAAGATTTTATGTTTATTTTATTTATTAACAAATCCTCAATAAATTCCTTAGAAGACATAGATATTAATTTTTTATTAAATCTTAATAATATTAGGTAGTCTAAATTATAGTCTTTTAATAAACTTATTTTTTTATTAATGGTTAAAATTTCAAAATTTTTTTTTGAAAAATATATTTTTGGAATAGGATTAAAAGTTATTAATGCACTTTTTGTGTTATTTTGTAAAGATTCTTTTACAATGTTTTCTAAAATTTTTTGATGCCCAATATGTATTCCATCAAAGGCTCCAATACTTGCTGTTATAGAATTATTTAATGATTTTTTACTTATATCTTTTATTATGTTCATGAGTTAATTATTGATATTTTTAGGAGTAATTTTAAATATAAACAAAAATATAAAATATTGAATGGTTGCAATCAAAATAATTGAAAATAAAGTAATTATTCTTTCTAATAAGGTCCAGTTTAACCATGTAATTGAATTTAAATCAAAACTAAGAATTAATACAGTCATAATAATTGATGCTATGGTAGATTTATAAAATACTTGTTTAATACTGTGGTCAAGTATAAATATTTTAGTTTTTAGTGCGGTTTTTAATAGCAGAAAAAAGTTTATATATGCTGATATAGAGGTTGCTATAGCTAAACCTACGTGAACACCATCAAATTTGATATGAGTTAAATAAACTACAAATAATATATTTAGTACAAAATTAAATATTACAGCTATTAATGCTGCCTTAACTGGGTAACGAGTATCTTTTCGAGCATAATAACCAGATATTAAGATTTTCGAGCCAATCATTGCAGGCAATCCACCTGCAAAAGTAACGAGGCTAAGAGCAGTCATATTGACATCATGTGGAGTAAATTCTTTATATTGTAAAAGCGTTATAAGTATTGGTTTTGCTAATAATATTAATCCTATGGTTGTTGGTATAGAAATCAAAATTCCAAGTTTTAAACCCCAATTTAAAGTACTATTATATGAGTCAGAATCTGATTTTCCGTAATACTCAGACAATTTTGGCAATAAAACTGTAGCAATAGATATTCCAAATAGCGCTAATGGAAGTTCAATAAATCTGTCAGACATGTATAGCCAACTTATGCTACCAGTGATTAAAAAAGAAGCGATGATTGTATCGAATACAAGATTTATTTGAGTTACAGAAGATCCAAAAATTACAGGCAACATAAGTACTTTTATTTTTAATATGCCTGGGTGATTTTTATTTAATTTAAATTTTGGAAATAAGCCCATTTTAATTAGAGGGTATAACTGAAACAGCAATTGAACTAGGCCACCAAATAACAGTCCCCACGCTAATACAAAAACAGGTTCTTGAAAATATGGAGAAATAAATATTACGCTGATTATAAGAATTATATTTAATAAAACTGGTGTCAAAGCTGGAATAGAAAAATTTTCGTATGTATTAAGTATGCTACCTGCAACTGCTGTTAAGCAAATAAACAACATATATGGGAAAGTTATTCTAAGTAAATCTGAAGACAGTTCATCTTGGCCAAATTCAGAATTAACAAAACCTGGAGCTATTATATAAATTAATATTGGGGCTATCAAAACTCCTATAATTGAAATTATGATGAGTAATGAAGTTAGTGTAGTAATTGAACTGTCGATAAAATCTTTTGTTTCTTCTTTGCTTTTTTTATTTTTATAATCACTTAATATAGGAATGTAGGCTGTAGATAGAGCTCCTTCACCAAATATTCTTCTGAAAAAATTTGGTATTCTAAATGCAACAAAAAAAGCATCGAGAGCCCCATATGAATTGCTTATAAAAATAAATATAGCGGCGTCTCTTATATATCCAAATATTCTAGAAACCATAGTAAATATTGATACTATTGCTGTATTTTGAAAGAACTTTCTTTTTGTGGATAGCGCCATTAAGCAATTATATATAATTTTTTACTAATTTTTAGTTTCTTATTGACAAATTACTAATAAAACCTCATATTGTCGTCTTTTATCGTTAAAGGTGAGTTATTAATGGCTAATACAGCGCAAGCAAGAAAAAGAGTTAGACAATCTGTAGTTAGAAGGGAAAGAAATGTGGCTTTGAAGTCTAAGCTTAGAACATTTGTAAAAAATGTTGTTAAAGCTATAGATTCAGGTGATAAAGCATTGGCTGGTAAAAATTATAAAGTAGCTATTCCTATAATAGATTCTAGTGTATCAAAAGGAATTATCCATAAAAATAAAGCGGCGAGATACAAAAGTAGACTCAATAAACAAATTCTAGAGCTAAGCTAAGATCATATTATCTCTGTGAATTACTACTTCACTCTCAAATATTCCAAATTCTTTTTTAATAACAGTAGTTGATTTTCCTATGATATTTTTTAATTCTTGTGAATTATAATTCACAAGACCCCTAGCAACTTCCTTATTATTTTTATCAAAACAAGCGACTAAATCTCCTCTATGAAAATTTCCAGCTATAGAGGTAATACCTATAGGTAGTAAACTTTTACCTGATTTACTGATTACTTTTTTAGCTCCTGCGTCAATTAGTATTTTTCCTTTTATTTTTAAAGAATTAGCAATCCATTGTTTTTTTGATTTTATAGCAGAACCTTTATTAAAAATAATTGTACCAACATTATTTTCCTTATTTAATATTTTAGTTAAAATATCTTTTTTAGTACCATTAGCGATGATTGTTTGGGTATTGGATTTCGCTGCTTTTTTTGCGGCAGTAATTTTAGTAATCATCCCACCTCTACCTAAGTTACTATTACTTGGCCCAGCATAGTTATTTAAATTTTTATCTAGTATTGAAATATTATCAACTAGTTTTGCAGATGTGTTTTTCTTTGGATCGCTTGTATATAAACCATCTTGATCAGTTAATATGATTAAGGATTTTGCACTACTCAGATTGGCGACTAAAGCTGCTAAAGTATCATTATCTCCAAATTTTATTTCTTCCGTTGATACAGTATCATTTTCATTAATTATTGGAATAACATTGTATTTAAGTAAATTAGATAAAGTATTTCTTGCATTAAGATATCTTTCTCTATTACTTAAGTCTTCATGGGTTAATAACATTTGAGCTGTTAGTAGATTATATTTTTTAAATGCAACTTCATAAGCTTGAATTAAACCCATTTGACCAACAGAAGCTAAGGCTTGTAATTTACTTGAAGTTGTTGGTCTTCTGGTAAGTGCAAGTCTATTCATGCCTTCAGCAATAGCACCAGATGAAACTATAATTACATTAATGTTGCTATTAATTATTTCATTAATCTGGAAAGCCCAATTTTTAATATTTTTATTATTAAGACCGACAGATTTTTTGGTAACTAATGAGCTGCCAACTTTTATAACCCAAGTTTCTTTCATATGAACTTTCTCACAGTTTATTTATTAAATTTATTTCAAAAGTAATTGCTAATAAAATTAAAGAAATCAGTATTATTATATACAGTATAAAAACTAATATTTTATATTTTTTTGTTAATTTTTCAAACTCAATTTTCAGGTCTTTTTCTAATAATTCTTTTTTATTTTTTTTTAGAGCTTTGCTATTTTTTAGGTCCACGTAAAAATGTGGTGTTTTGGATTTACTTTTTTTACTCTTCAAGAAATTAAGTTCTTTGATTTTTACATTAATATTAGAAGCTTTCTTTTCTAAGGCATATATAGAGTTTTCAATTTCTTGGCTATTTTTATTACGATAGTTCATATTTTGTGTAACCTATTTTGTCTTATATTAATACAAATAATAAAAAAATTCTCTTTTAGCTTTTATTTTTAATTAATTGGTTTGATATATATTTTTTTAAATCCTCTATGCCTTTGTTATTTACTGAGGATGTAAAGAACACAATATCCTCTTTATATATTTTATATATATCCTCTTTAATTTTTTTTAAATCTTCCTCTGAAATTAAATCAATTTTATTCAATATAATATATTGTTTTTTTTCTCTTAATTTTTCATCAAATTTCTCTAGTTCCAGGTTTATTTCATCTAATTCTTTGATAACTTTATTTTCTATTATATTTTGTATATCTACCACATGAAGAAGAATATTAGTCCTGCTTAAATGTTTTAAAAATTGGATTCCTAATCCAATTCCTTCAGCTGCACCTTCTATTAATCCTGGTATATCTGCGATTACATAGCTTTCACCATAACCAATCTCTACAACACCTAAAGAAGGGTTTAATGTTGTAAATGGATAATTTGCTACCTTTGGCTTAGCCCTTGTCATTGCTCTAAGAAGGGATGATTTCCCTGCATTTGGTTTTCCTAAAAATCCAGCGTCTGCTAATAATTTTAGCTCTAGTTTTAAGTTAAGTTCTTCACCAGGATCACCTTTTGTAAACTTTCTTGGAGCCCTATTTGTTGACGATTTAAATCTTAGATTCCCAAATCCATGCTTACCGGATTTTGCTACAAGCAACTTTTCTTTGTCTACAATTATTTCACTTATTACAACACCATTTTCTGCATTACATACAATAGTTCCTAGTGGAACTAATATATCTAAATCATCTCCTTTTTTACCTGTTTTATTTTTACTCATACCGTTTTCACCGTTTTGAGCATCAAATTTTTTTTTAGTTCTAAAATCAGCAAGTGTATTTAAATTTTTTGTTCCTTTTAAGTAGATGTTACCGCCATCACCTCCATCACCTCCGTCAGGGCCTCCAAATTCAATATATTTCTCTCTTCTGAAGCTAGCAATACCATTGCCTCCTTTACCAGCTTTTACTTCTATTTCGACTTCATCAACGAATTTCATGATATTTCTCAAAATTAATTATAGAATTAATTATACTTTAATCGTATAAAATAAGATTTTTAATATAAAAGATTATTTGGGGAAAATTAAATTTTTATGCAGAAATTATACTAACAAATTTTTTATTTTTCTGACCTTTAATTGAAAATTTAACATGACCGGCTGTTTTGGCAAAAAGTGTATGGTCTTTGCCGCAACCAACATTTTCTCCTGGATGAATTTTAGTTCCACGCTGTCTTATAATAATATTCCCAGCTTTAACTAGTTCGCCTCCGTATTTTTTTACACCTAGTCTTTTTGACTCAGAATCTCTTCCGTTTCTTGTACTCCCACCTGCTTTTTTATGAGCCATTTTTAATCCTCAGCGATATTTGTTATTTTGACTTGAGTAAAACTTTGTCTATGCCCAGCTTGTTTTTTGTAGTGTTTTCTTCTATGAAATTTTATTATACTAATTTTCTTATCCCTTCCCTGAGCTTCAATAACGCCTTCTATTTTACTTTTTTTTAGAAATGGCTTACCAATACTCACTTTTCCATTATTTGAAATTAAAAGTATTTTGTCAAAAAGTATAGTATCGCCTTCTTTTTTATCTAATTTTTCAATTTGAATGGTGTCGCCTTTTGAAACTCTATATTGTTTACCACCAGTACTTATAACAGCATACATAATATTCTCTTTATAATTTTCATATCAGGCTGTGTATTCTACATTTATGCAAAATAGAGGTCAATGTATAGTTAAGAATATAGTGATATTTTGTTATAATTAGTAGAATTCAAAGAAATCATTATAAAGTAAAGGTCTATCCATGGATTATAATACTATAAGTAATAGTATGAAGACTGAAATAGAAGCTATAAAAGCTCTTATTTTAAGTTATTTAGAGTCTGATATAGAACTAATTGAAAAAGTATCTAATTACATTATAAGTGCTCCATCAAAAAAAATTCGACCTTTATTGGTCGCAATAATTGGGAATTGTTTAAATTTAAAAAAAGAAAAATCTTATAAATTAGCTGTGATTATTGAGTTTATTCATACAGCAACCCTTTTACATGATGATGTTGTTGATTTATCAGGAAAACGAAGAGGTAAGGATACAGTTAATAAGGTATGGGGAAACGAAGCTAGTGTTTTAGTTGGAGATTTTTTGTATTCAAGAGCTTTTGAGATCATGGTTGAATTAGATAATATGGAAATCATGAGAATTTTGTCTCATGCAACGAACACAATAGCAAAAGGCGAGGTTTTACAACTAGAGTGTGTAGATAAGGTTGATACTAATGTAGACCAATATATTAAAGTCATTCAATATAAAACTGCTACACTTTTTGAGGCTTTATGCGAGTGCTCAGCAGTTTTAGCAAATTGTAATGATGAAGATAGAAAAAATCTTGCCATGTATGGAAGAAATATTGGCATAGCTTTTCAAATCGCTGATGATATTTTAGATTACACTGCTGATACAAATAATCAAATTGGGAAAAACATTGGTGATGATTTAAGCGGTGGAAAAATAACTCTACCATTTATATATGCTTTTAATAACTGCAACGAAAAACAAAAGATAACCCTTAAAGATATAATTCAAAAAAGAAAAATAAAAGATTTTATAATTTTAAAAGATATAATTTTCGAAACTGATTCAGTAAAACTATCAGGTGATAAAGCACAAGAGTTTGTTAACCTTGCGAAAAATAATTTAAAAGTTGTTGAAGATAGAGAAGTAGCTTCTTTGCTAAATTATCTTGCTGATTTTTCAGTACATAGAAAAAGATAATCTTAAGAAATATACTAATTATTTAATTTTAGTAGGAGTTTCTTCAGTTTTAACTGCTTTAGCTTTAACTTCTTTAGTTTTAACTTCTTTAGTAGGAGTTTCTTCAGTTTTAACTTCTTCAATAGGAGTTTCTTCAGTTTTAACTGCTTTAGCAGGTGGAGCTGGTTCCTCAACAGGTTTTTTTCTTGGTGATAATTTTATAAGTTTTTCTTCTAATAAAATTTCTATTTTTTCTTTGTCTGTTAAATATTTTTCTTCTTTATTTTTAACAGCATACCTACCTGATTTTTTCTTGTAGATAGTGTAATTATCTGTTTTTTTAATTATTTCCATCTATATTTCCTTAAAATAATGTTTTGTTCTATAAGTGCCGCTGGAGCTGCTATATTATAAGGAATAGCAAGTTTAAATGCTAGAAAATAAGTGATAGCAAAAATACCAAAAAAACTAAGCGAGTAATCACTTCGATTCTTTGGGTTGAGCATTTTAATTAGCTACTTTTCCTTTACTATTGATGGAGATTTATCGCCAACAATTAATGTGTAGTTTAATACTTTTGGATTAAGTTCTGCACGTTCTTTTTTGGGCATAGGAATTAAGCCTTTCTCGGTTAAGTACCCATCATTGCCAGATGCTGCGTCACTTAAAAATATATCAACATATTCTTTCATACCTGGAATAGTTTCTAAATGAGCATTTTTAACATAGAAGAATAAAGGTCTTGATACAGGATATTTTCCTGAAGAAATATTTTCAAATGTTGGCTTTATACCATTTATAATTGCGCCCTGAACTTTGTCAGTATTTTGGTCTAAAAAACTAAAACCAAATATAGCTAATGCTTTTGGATTTGAAATTAATTTTTGAATCATTAGATTATCATTTTCACCAGCTTCAATATATGGTCCATCTTCTCTAATTGTATGACATTTAGCTTTGTATTCTTGTTTATTATTTTTCTTCAATGCTTTAATCCATTTAATTTTTTTACAACCACCTTTCTCCATTGCTAATTCAACAAAAGCATCTCTTGTTCCTGATGTAGGGGGAGGTCCTAATACTTCAATTTTAATTGTAGGTAGTTCAGGATTTACATCTTTCCATGTTTTGTGTGGGTTTTTAATGAAAGTCTCAGAACCATCTGGATTAGGGATTTCAGCTGCTAAAGCTAAATATAAATCCATTCTAGTCATTTTAAATATTTTAGACGATTTAGCATTCGCTATTACAACGCCGTCATAACCAACTTTAACTTCTGTTATATCGCCAACACTATTTTTTCTACATTTTTTAATTTCATTTTCTTTAATTGCTCTTGATGAATTTGTGAAATCAGGATGCCGTGTTCCAACACCAGCACAAAAAAGTTTTAAACCGCCACCTGAACCAGTTGATTCAATTTTAGGTGTTTTAAATTCAGTTGTTTTTCCAAATTTCTCAGCTACAACTATCGCAAATGGATAAACTGTTGAAGAACCAACAATATTTATTTGATCCCTAGCCTGCGTAGATGGAGAAATAGTCGTAATCAACAGAATAAAACGCAGTATGTTTTTTAGCATTTCTTGATATCTCCAGTTATTTTGTTAGTTATAAAGAAACATGAATATCTCATAATTATATTACAGAATTATTAAAAAAATCATTTATTACAAAATTTTAATAAAAAAACATTTGTCATAAAATCTAAACAAAAAAGTAAAATTTATGGCTAACTATGTGACAGTTGGGCTTGATAACTAAGCGAATCCTACAGCAGACAATTGTGACAAGGATAGCTTCCAACTTAGAGCGCAATATGCTTTTTAATCATTAACTCCTAATGATTTTATAAAGCCCATTGCTCTGCTAGAAGTGGTGAGTTTTCTTATTTTTTAATTATTTATATTTCTAAGACATAGTAATTTGATATAGATATAATAAAAAAATGAATAATTTTAATAAAGATATATTTAAAAAATTATGCGTTATATCTGCTCCTTCTGGCACAGGTAAAACAAGTTTGATTAAAAAAATATGTTTACAAAATAGTAATATATCGGTTTGTATCTCTCATACCACAAGAAATCCTAGGGTAGGTGAACAACATGGCATTGATTATTTTTTTACAAATCAAAATGATTTTAAATTAAAAATTAAAAATGAAAGTTATTTGGAATATGCTAAGGTGCATGGGAATTATTATGGGACATTAATTGATTCTGTAGTAGAGCTCTTAGAAAAGAATATGACCTTGATTCTTGAAATTGACTATCAAGGCGCTCAGATCATTAAAAGAAAATTACCATTATCAAGAAATATTTTTATTCTTCCTCCTTCTATAAAAGAACTAGAAAATAGATTAAGAGGGAGAGGAACAGATAAAGAGGATGTTATCTTAGAAAGATTAAAAAATGCAATAATAGAAATTAATCATGCTAAGGATTATGATTATATTGTAGTAAATAATAATTTTGAGACCGCTGAGAATCAATTATTATCTTATTTGCTTGATATAGACATGCTTGTAGATAGTAATATACGCAAAGAACCTTTGATAGATAGTGACTTTTAAAGTATTATTAACATATAATAATTTAACAATATAAGGTATTAAAAAATGGCTAGAATAACAGTAGAAGACTGCTTAGAGAGAGTTGATAATAGATTTCATTTGGTTAGAGTAGCGAGTAAGCGTGCAAGACAACTAATGAATGGGAAAGAGCCAACTATTGAATGGGATAATGATAAGGCTACAGTTGTTGCTTTAAGAGAAATTGCTGCGGGTAATATTACTGAAGAAATGCTAGATGAAAAACCTGTTATTACTGAAGAAAAAGATATTTTTACTCAAAACGAAATTAATGAAGAGACTGGCATATTATCAGACACTGAAAATAGTGTTGTTAATGATAGCGTAATGCCAGAAGAAGAAATTGTAATAAAAGCTAGTGAAGTTTCTGAAGATGATCAAGCTATTACCAATGAAGTTGAAGACACTGTTGTTGAAGAAGTTAAATCTGAAGAACAGGAAAATTCCGAAACGAACAAAATAATATAACTATAAATTACTATATGATATGGCTGAAACTTCAAATTTAAAAAAAACTAATTTGAGTCAGCAGAGTTCGTCTAACCCCGCACTAAATAATCTTTTAAAAAAATCTAAAATATATTTAGATGATAAGCAGATTGAATTAATTAAAGATGCATACACTTTTAGCAATGCTAGTCATTATGGGCAACTTAGAAAAAGTGGAGAACCTTATATTAACCATCCTTTGTCAGTAGCTTCAATATTAGCCGATATGAAGATGGATTCAGCTAGTATTATTGCAGCTATTCTCCATGATGTTGTTGAAGACACTAAAACCGGTAAAGATGATATAGAGAAAAGATTTGGCGATGAAATTGCTAGACTGGTTGATGGTTTAACTAAAATTGATAATATAAAATTTTTATCTCAAGATGAAGCTCAAGCTGAAAATTTTAGCAAAATGATGCTGGCAATGTCAGATGATCTAAGAGTTATATTAGTAAAGTTAGCTGATAGATTACATAATATGAGAACATTAGATTGTTTATCTAAGAAGAAAAAGACCAGAATTGCGAAAGAAACATTAGAAATTTATGTTCCCATAGCTTTAAGGCTTGGTATGAATAAACTTAGACTTGAACTGGAAGAAATATCTTTTAAAACTATAAATCCACTTCGTTATAAAATTATTGTCAAATCAGTGCAAAATCATAAAGGAAATAAATTAAAATTATTAGATGAAATTAAAGAAAAAATAAGTGTTAGATTGAATGAGCTTGGAATAAAGGCAAAAATATATAGTAGGGAAAAAAATTCATATAGCATTTACAAAAAAATGAAAAATAAGAATCTAAGCTTTAATGCTGTTTTTGATATTTATGGACTAAGAGTAGTTACAAGTAAAATTGATAATTGTTATAGAATATTTGGGGCAACTCATAACCTTTTTAAACCAGTCCCTGGAAAATTTAAAGATTATATTGCGATACCGAAATCAAATGGATACCAAGCTCTTCATACAGTTTTATTTGGCCCAAATGCTATTCCAATAGAAGTCCAAATTAGAACAACGCAAATGGATCACTTTGCTGAATCTGGTATTGCTTCACATTGGCAATATAAGGCAGGAGGGCATTCATCTGCTCAAGCTTACGCTCGAGACTGGTTGAAAAAAATCATTGAAATGAAGCGAAATACGTCAAACTCCCTTGATTTTCTTGAAAATATTAAAGTTGATTTATTTCCTGATGAAATATATGTTTTTACTCCAAAAGGCGATATAAAAGAATTACCATATCGAAGTAGTGTAATAGACTATGCATATTCAATACATTCAGATGTCGGCAACAAATGTACAGCTGCTAAAATTAATGGAATAGATGTCCCGCTTAGCACAATGTTATCTTCTGGCCAAACAATTGAAATAATAACTACACAGCTAGGAAGACCAAACGCATCGTGGTTGGAATTTGTTGTTACAGCTAAAGCTAGAACTAATATAAAAAATTATTTAAAAAGTATTAAATCTGAGCAAGCATTAGATTTAGGGTTAAGAATTTTAGACAAATCATTGCATGATTATGGAACAAGTTTTACAGAAATTCCTTACGCATCAATAAAGAGATTATTAAAAGAATATAATTTAAAAGATGAGAAAGAACTATTTATAGGAATTGGTTTAGGAAATATAGTTCCACATCTAGCAGCTCAAAATATTGCAATTAAAAAAAGCTATGTAAAACAAAAATACCATGATTGGCTTTTAAAAGTTTTAGGAACAAAAAGACAAGAAATAATTGCGATTAAAGGAACAGAGGGTCTGGTTTTAAATTATGCAAAATGCTGCCGTCCTATACCAGGTGATGACATCATAGGTTTAACATCATCTGGAAATGGCTTTGTTGTTCATCGATCAGTTTGCCGTAATATAAAGAAAACATCGGCTAAAAAAATTAATATAGAGTGGTCCGATGAAGTTTCAGGAGAATATCAAACACAAATTAGAGTATATTCTGAAAAACAAAGAGGCGTTTTAGCAAATGTAGCTAACGTAATTTCACGTTTATCATGTAATATAGAAAATGTTAAATTTGATGAAGTACAGAACCCATATGCATCTTTTGTATTTACTATTGGCGTTACAAGCAGGAAACATTTAGCAGATGTGATTAAAGATCTTAAAAAATTAAAAAATGTAAATAAAGTAATGAGGACTGTTGGATAATGAGCAAAGAATATATACATACAGAAAAAGCGCCCTCAGCAATAGGAGCATACTCACAAGCAGTGAAATCAGGAGATTTAGTTTTTTTGTCAGGGCAGATACCCTTAAATCCAGAAACTATGAAGTTAGTTTCTGAAGATGTTAGCGAACAAATTAATCAAGTTTTTATAAATTTAAATTATGTTTTAGAAGCATCTGACTCTTCCTTAGAAAAAATATTAAAACTTAATGTTTATTTAACAAATTTAGAACACTTTGGGAAAGTAAATGAACACATGGAAAAAATTTTTAAAAAACCATATCCAGCCAGAGCAGCAATAGAAGTAAAAGGTTTACCTAAAGGTGCTCTAATAGAAATAGATGCTATAGCGTCTGTAAAATAATTCTGATGACCACTAGCCTTTTGGATCTTAAAGGAATAGGAAAGAAATCGTTAATCAAGTTAAATAAGATAGGTATAAAATCTGTTGAGGATTTATTATTTCATTTGCCAATTCGATATCAAGATAAAACAAAAATAACAAAAATATCTTCTTTAGTCGAAGGTAAAAAATATTTAATTGAAGGGGTTGTTGAAAAAGCAAACATAATATTTTATAAAAAAAGAATGTTTGTAGTTAGAGTTTCTGATGATACTGGTTTTATACAACTAAGATTTTTTTATTTTAATAAAAGTCAAATGGCTAATTTTTCTGAAGGAAGATTAATTAGATGTTTTGGGGAATTGAGATTTTCTAATAAAATTAAAGAAATGGTACACCCTGAGTGTCAATTTTTTTCTCCAGATAGTATTCCTGAATTAGATAAGTATTTAACTCCAATATACCCAATAACTGATGGTTTGCATCAATTTAGTATTAGAAATTTTATTAAACAATCTTTATGTCTATTAAAATCGAATAAAATTTCGTTTCCAGAGATATTATCAAAAAATATTTTAAACAAATATAATCTTGTGGACATTAATTCTGCATTATTAAATATTCATAAGCCTGATAAAAACATTATATATGATGATTTAGTCAGCTCTAATAATGAAAATAAAAAGAGGCTTGTTTTTGAAGAATTGCTTGCTCATCAATTAATATTTAAAAGAATTAGATCATATAACAAAACTCTTTTATCATTTCAATTAAATAACGATGATAAGCCTATTAAAAAACTTATTAGTAAATTACCATTTGAGCCGACAAACTCACAAATTAAAGTAATGGAAGAAATTATTAAGGATATGCAAAATAAAACTCCTATGATGAGGCTTGTTCAAGGTGATGTTGGGTCTGGGAAAACTCTTGTAGCTTTGTTTGCCGCTTTGCATGCTATTAGTAATGGTTATCAAGTTGCTTTTATGGCCCCTACAGAAATTCTTTCTGAACAACATTTTCAAAGTATTAGACAAATGATGGAGGATTTCGATATTAGTATCTCTTTATTGTATGGGGGAATGAAAGCAAAAGAAAAAGAAACAATAATAGAAGATATAAAATTGGGTAATATAGATTTAATTATAGGTACTCATGCTTTAATACAAAATCAAATAAAGTTTTTTGATTTGGCGTTAGTTATCATTGATGAGCAGCATAAATTTGGAGTGCATCAAAGAATGACACTTACTTCAAAAGGGAAAAATTCTGATAAATATCCACATCAATTAATTTTAACAGCAACCCCAATTCCAAGAACTTTAGCAATGACATTGTATGGAAATTTAGATTATTCAGTAATAGATGAAATGCCTAGTGGACGCGAAGAAATTATTACAATAGCTTTGTCAGAGAATAGAAGAGAGGAGATTTTTGAAAGAATTATTGCTCAGTGCAAAGATGGAAATCAAGTTTACTGGGTATGCCCATTAATAAATGAGTCTGAGATTTTAGAATGCAAAGCCGCAGTTAATACATACCATGAATTAAGTAAGGAGCTTAAAGATATTAATATTGGTCTTATTCATGGAAGTATGAAATTAAATGAAAAAGAAAAAGCAATGCATAATTTTAGAGATCGAAAAATAAATTTATTAGTATCTACAACAATAATTGAAGTTGGGTTAGATGTTCCCAATGCAACAGTAATTATTATAGAAAATTCAGAAAGAATGGGGTTATCACAATTACATCAACTCAGAGGTAGAGTGGGTAGAGGGAAGAAAAAAAGTACATGTATATTGATTTATAAACCAGGGTTAAGTGAGATAGCTAAAAATAGAATAGATATTTTAAGAAGATGTAGTGATGGTTTTGATATTGCTAGAGAAGACCTAGAAATAAGGGGTCCTGGAGAAATACTGGGAAAGAAACAAAAAGGAGATATTAATTATAAAATAGCCAATATAACAAGAGATTATAAATTTTTAAAAGATACTAAAGAGTGTTCAGAAATGGTCTCTGATAAAACATCTGAATTATTAGCTAAAAGGTGGATAACCGAAGAAATAGAAATTGGGAAAGTGTAGGAAATTAAAATTTTTTTTAATTTAAAATTGTTTTTAGCATTTCTCCATTACTTGGATTTAATGAAATTAAAACTTTATTAAAAGAAAAGAAATTTCTACATTCATTTGCGATTCTTTGGTTTCCAGCAACAAAAATAACATGTTTTTCGATTTTTATTTTTAAAATATTGCATATTACTAAAAAATTATTAAGCACATCAATGCTAGTAATACAAATATGAGTAATATCTTTTAATACAGAAGGCGAAAATTTATTAATACCTTCAGGTAAATGTCTTTCATATATAACTAAGTCATCATATACAGTGTTTTCTTTTAATAATTCTTCATGTAAATATGTTCTCCCGCCAAGGCCTTTAATAACAAGAATTTTTTTATTAATAATTGCATTTTCTTTAATTTCTTGTAGAAGTGATTCACTTGTAAAATCGGACTTAGGGCATATATCAACGTGAATTTTCATATCATTAAGAATTTGTTTTGTTGATTTTCCTATAGCAGCTATTTTTTTATTACGTAGATTTTTAGGTGTTAAATTTTCCATCAACGATGTTACAGAATTTTGGCTAGTAAAAATTATAAAATTAGATTTATGTAAATTTTCAAGATCATGAGCCTTTGGCTTAATATTTTTAATATTTATAGCTGGCAATATAAAATTTTTTATATTTTTTTTCTTTAAAAGAGATGAAAATTTTTTTGATTGCTCTAATTGTCTTGTAATTAAAATATACATACTTATAGTAATTTTCTAGCTCCCTTTCTTTCTAATCCAATTGCAACTTCACGGCCAATTTTTTGCGAATCTTCCACCAATCCATTTTCTTTATGATAGATTTTTTTATTTCCATCAATTGACCCAATCATTGAAGATATAACTATTTTATTATTATTTATAATAGCATTTGCTGCTATAGGCGTACTGCAACTAGCTTCAAAAAACTTACTAACTTCTCTTTCTGCATTAACACATAAGCTTGTTAATTTATGATTTAATTTATTTATTAAATTGTTTATTATTAAATTATCTTTTCTTGATTCTATGCCGATAGCCCCTTGTCCTATTGCAGGTATCCACACTTCTTTATTCATATATGAGGTAATATATTTTTCTAACCCTAGTCTTTTTACTCCAGCAGCAGCAAGTATTATTCCATCTATTTCATTATTATCAATTTTTTTAATTCTTGTATCAATATTTCCTCGCATATCCGTTATTTGAATATTTGGGTATTCATATTTTAAATTACAAATTCTTCTTATGCTGGAAGTTCCGATTGTAGAATTCTTAGTAAATTCTAAAAGTGAATTAAATTTTTTGCATATTAGTACATCTCTAGAATCTTCTCTTTCTAATATAGCGCTTATAATTAAATCTTTATGAAGTTCTGCCGGCATATCTTTCATTGAATGAACTGCAATATGGCAATCTTTATCTAGCAATGATTGCTCAAGTTCTTTTAAAAAAAGTGATTTGCCACCAATATTATAAAGAGGTTTTTCTAAAATTTTATCTCCAGAAGTAGTTATTTTAACTAATTCAACGTTAATAGAATTATCGATTTTTTTTAATAATTCGCTAACCCTTGTGGCTTGCCATAATGCTAAAGGACTCTTTCTAGTGGCAATTCTTATAATTTTAGGCATTAAACTTTCGTTCATATTGTCAACTTAATGTATACTTGCTTATAATTATATTGAATAGTATTTCAGAATGACAAAGAATACAAAAAAACCTTGGCAAGGAAGATTTTCTGAAGAAACTGATAAGTTTGTAGAAAGCTTCACTTCATCGATTGATTTCGATAAAAGACTATATTCGTATGATATTCAGGGCACTGTAGCACACTCTATGATGTTAAAATCCATAGGTATCTTATCTGATAGCGAACTCAAAGAAATCCTTTCAGCTTTAGTAAAAGTTGAGAAAAAAATAGAAAAAGACCAAATTGTTTGGGAAGATTCATTAGAAGATATTCATATGCATATCGAGCATGAGCTTATTGAATTAATTGGAGATACAGCAAAAAAAATTCATACTGGAAGATCTAGAAATGACCAAGTTGCAACAGATATAAGATTATATGTCAGAGACGAAATTATAGAGGTCTTCGATAACATTGTTCTTTTACAAAAAACTCTTATTAAGTTAGCTGACAAGTATTCAAACAGCATTATTCCTGGGTTTACTCATTTACAGATTGCACAACCTATAACATTTGGATTTATAATGATGGCTTGGTTTTTTATGTTAGAAAGAGATAAATCAAGATTTATTGATAGTTATAAAAGAGTAAATATATCACCGCTTGGATCTGGGGCATTATCTGGCTCATCTCATGAGCTTGATAGAAATTATGTTGCTAAATTATTAGAGTTTGATTCAGTAACTGATAATGCATTAGATAGCGTAAGTGACAGAGATTTTATAATTGAGTTTATTAGTAATTCTTCGTTACTAATGTCTCATTTATCAAGATTTTCTGAAGAAATTATAATTTGGTGCTCTACTATGTACAACTTTGTTGAATTAGAGGATAAAGTCTGCACTGGGTCTTCAATTATGCCCCAGAAAAAAAATCCTGATGTGTTAGAGTTAATTAGAGGAAAAACTGGAAGTGTTTATGGTCAATTAATGAATATTCTTACGATTATGAAAGCTCAACCATTTGCATATAACAGAGATAATCAAGAAGATAAACCAGCTTTGTTTACTAGTGTTGATACAGTTTTAATGTGTCTTAATGCTATGAATGTATGTTTAGAAAATTTGAATCTGAATGAGGAAATTACAGAAATTTCATCAAAAAAAGGTTATTCGACAGCAACTGATTTTGCCGATTACTTAGTTAAAAGAAATGTTCCATTTAGAGATGCTCATGAAATTGTTGGTAAAGCCGTTGGATATGCAATAAGTAAAAAAGTAGGTTTAGAGGAGTTAACTTTAAAAGAGTATCAGGATATATCTTCGAAAATTGAAGAAGATATATTTGATTATTTAAATGTTAAAGGTTCTGTAGATAGTAAAAAAACTATTGGAGGAACTTCACGCGAAGAAGTAAAAAGACAAATTAAAGTAGCAAAGAATATTATAAAAGAATATGAAAAAAATTAATCTTTTAATATATATAATGTGTTTCTTTGTAAGTTTGTTAGTGCTTAAAGGTTGTGGGCAAACAGGTGATTTATATTTACCTGATGATGCTAACTATGAAAATAAACAAAATGAATTTAGAGCATAAAAATAAATCTTATATGATTGATAATGTTTCTTGTAAGGAAATAGCTAATAATTTTGGCACACCTTGTTTTGTATACTCGGAAGAGGCTATATCTGGAAGCTTTAAAAAGATTAAAGATATATTTTGTACTGAAAAAAGAGACGTATATTACTCAGTTAAAGCAAATTCAAATTTAACTATTTTAAAATTATTATTAAATTTAGGATCTGGTTTTGACATTGTTTCTATGGGTGAGCTTGATAGAGTCTTAAAAATAGGTGCTGATCCAAAAAAGATCGTATATTCAGGTGTTGGTAAATCTGAAAAAGATATTGAGCGTTCTATCAAAATAGGAATTCATTGCATCAATGTTGAGTCTATTGAAGAACTAAAACGTATTAGCATGATTGCTTCAAAGTTAAAAATTAACGCGCCGGTAGCAATAAGAGTTAACCCAAATATTGATCCTGGTTCTCATGAGTATATAGCGACTGGTTTAAATTCTACAAAATTTGGAATTAATTTAAACAATATGATGGATGCTTTTTCTTTTGCACATACGGAAGATTTTATAAATTTAATTGGAATTGATTATCATATTGGTTCTCAGATAGAAACTTTAGAGCCTTTTATAGAGGCAGTAACATCAGTTGCTAAGATAATTAAGCAATTAAAAAGCAATCAGATAGATTTGCAGTTAATAGATATGGGAGGCGGCTTAGGAATAACTTATAAAAATAATAATGTACCTTCTATAAGAGAATATGGAGAAGCAATAAATAAAGCAATAAAGGATAACAATTTAGAAGATTACAATATAATTTTAGAGCTTGGGAGAAGTTTAGTTGGAAATGCTGGTTATTTGCTAACCAAAGTTGAATACATTAAAAAAGATAGTGAAAAAAATTATGTGATAGTAGATGCAGGTATGGATAACTTAATAAGACCAGCATTATATGATGCTTGGCATAATATATCTTGTATTAATGTAAATAAAGATGCTGAGGAAATATTGTGTGATGTGGTTGGGCCTGTGTGCGAATGCGCAGATTTTTTAGGAAAAGATAGAAAGTTATCAGTACAACAAAATGACATACTGGTAATAAGCTCATGTGGTGCTTATGCATCATCTATGTCAAGCAATTATAATTCTAGACCAAGACCTGCAGAAATTATTATTAAGAAAGGACAAGCAGTTATTATAAGCAGAAAAGAAGAGATAAGTGACTTATACTCAAGAGAAATAATTATATAAATAATATGAAAAAAATAAATTTTACAAAAATGCAGAGCCTTGGTAATGATTTTATAATTATTGATCAAATAAAAAATGCTTTCAAAATTAATAAAAATAATTTCAAAATTAATAAAAATAATATTAAAAAAATCGCATCTAGAAATTATGGAATAGGCTGCGATCAATTATTAATATTAGAAACATCAAATAAAAAAAATATTCAATTTAAATATAAAATTTATAATCAAGATGGTTCTGAATCCGGGCAATGCGGAAATGGTGCTAAGTGTGTTGCAAAATATTATTTTGATAAATACGGTAGAAGTAAGGAAGAAATAAATATTGAAACAATAACTAATAAAATGAGCTTAAAAATTATAAAAAGAAATTTTTATGAAGTAGATATGGGAAAGCCTAGCTTTAAGGATACAGATTTAAAAATCAATAAAAAAATATTTCCAAAAAATAATATTTTTCTTTTCAATAAGAAAAAATATTTATTTAGTTGGCTATCAATTGGTAATCCACATGTAATATTTTTGATTAAAAATATTGATAAAATAGATTTTTTAGAATTTTCAAGACAATTTAATATAAAAAATTATTTCAACAAAGGGGTTAATGTTAGTATTGTTCAAAAATTAAATGGTAATAAATATAAGGCAAGAGTCTTTGAAAGAGGCTCTGGAGAAACTTTAGCTTGTGGATCTGCTGCTTGCGCTATTACCGTGGCTATGGCCCAGAAAACAAAAAAATATAATAAATATTATATATATATGAAAGGCGGTAAAGCTGAAATAAAATGGAATGGCAATGCTAGTAAATCTGTTTATTTATATGGAACAGGAGATTACGTTTATGAAGGTGAATATAAAATTAAATAAATATGACAGCTAAAGAGAAAAAACAAGACAGTCAAAATAAAGAAATTACTGCAGAAAATGTACTGAAGTATTTATCAGAAAATCCAAATCTAATAAATAAAAATATTAAATTATTTAACGAAATGCTTCTTTATAAAAAAAATGAAGGAAATGTTATTACATTTGATGATATAAGAATTAGATCGTTAATCAAAGAAAATAATTTATTGGAAAACAAGCTAAAGGAAATTATTAAAGTTGCGAAAAATAACAAAAGTATTCAAGAAAAACTTACAAGATTTTCTAATGAAATAATATCATTTAGAGAAATTAAATTATTAATAAATTATATTGAGAATTTTGCAGAAAAAGAATTTTCTTCAATGCATATAGATATAAAGTTTGTTAAGCTTAATGGTTTAGTTTGCATTAATGAGAAATACTTTCCAAAAAATAAAAATTTTATTAACTTTATTAATTATATTTATTTAGAAAAAAAACCAATTCTTATTACTGAAAATTTAATTAGTAAGTTTTCTTTAAGGGATGAAATAGAAAATTTGGATTCTACTGTGATATGTCCACTCGGAATAGAATTTCCGTTAGGTATAATCCTAGTAAAGTATAAAAGCGAAATGATGGGTATAGATTTACAATTTGATTTATTAAATTCATTATCTGAAACTATCTCATATTCATTGGAGCAGCATATACAAAAGTGATGAGTAATAATAAATTAAAAAATTTATTAGATAAATATATTTTCCAATTAGAAAAAGTACTAAACTATTCAAATAATACAATAATTTCTTATAAAAGAGATTTAAATTCATTTATTATATATTGTAATAAAGTTCATATTGAAGATATATCACTTATTGATGAAAAAATTATAAGGGATTTTATTTCATCACTACATAGAAATGGAATAAGCCCAAAATCAATTAAAAGATCTTTATCAAGTTTGAGAGGGTTTTTTAATTTTATGGTAAAAAACAAAATTATTAGGACAAATTTTGCTGAAAATATAAGATCGCCAAAAGCAGATAAACATTTGCCTGAAATTTTACAACATGAAGATATAAATTTATTAGCTGATATTAAAACAAAAAAAGATGGTTATTATAAAAATAAAGATTTATTAATTCGCGATATTGCAATATTTGAATTATTTTATTCTTCTGGACTAAGGTTGAGTGAACTCGCTGGTTTAAAACTTTCTAGTATTAATTTTAACGAATCTATGTTGAGAGTTGTGGGTAAAGGTAATAAAACTAGAATAGTTCCTGTTGGCTCTAAAGCAGTTGAAGCAATTCATGCTTGGATTAAAATTAGAAAATCTTATTTATTAAATAATTCTGAAGATTTTTTATTTATAGGCTTAAGAGGAAAATTTTTATCCGTTAGAAATATTCAATTAAGAATGTCTTTATTAGCTAAAGCTTCTGGGGTAGAACAAAAATTGTATCCCCACAAATTAAGGCATACAGTCGCAACTCATTTGCTTGAATCTTCTGGTAATATTCGTGCTGTACAAGAGTTTTTGGGCCATGAAAATATTAGTACTACTCAAATATATACACATTTGGATAATCAGTATCTAATGACTGTTTATGATAAAGTACATCCTAGATCAAAGAAAATTTTAGACAAGGATTAAATGCATGGCCGAGAATATTCCTGTAGAAATAAATCTACACCAGCAATCTGCTTATATTACGCTTAAATATTCTGATAAATCTTTTGATTTAGCAGCTGAATACTTAAGAGTTTATTCGCCTTCTGCTGAAGTTATGGGCCATGCTCCAGGACAAGAAAAATTACAGGTAGGAAAAGAAAATGTTTCGATTCAAAATATTGTTCCAGTTGGAAATTATGCAATACAAATAATATATGATGATGGCCATGATACAGGTATTTATTCATGGGATTATTTGTATGAGCTAAGCAGTACTTATGCAGAAAGATGGAATAATTATTTGAAAAAATTAAAGGAAGCTGGATATGAACGAGTTAAACAATAATAAAAATAACTCTAATTTTGGATATAAAAAAGTCTCAGAAACTCAAAAAACTTCATTGGTAAACAATGTCTTTACGTCTGTTACTGAAAAATATGATCTTATGAATGATTTAATGTCATTTGGTTTACACAGAGTTTGGAAACACTATTTTTTATTATGTTCACATATAAAATCTGGTGACAGAGTTCTTGACCTAGCATCAGGTACTGGAGATATATCTAAACTTATAAGTAAAGCAGTTGGAGATGAAGGCGAAGTTATATCATGTGATATAAATTATTCTATGCTTAATAAAGGTAGAGATAATCTTATTAATTCTGGAATATTTAAAAATATTACTTATGTGCAGGCAGATGCGCAAGAATTATCATTTGAAGATGAAAGTTTTAACCATGTAACAATAGCTTTTGGTTTAAGAAATACAGCTAATATTGAAAAGGCTTTACAATCTATATATAGGACATTAAAGCCAGGTGGTTCTATACAAATACTTGAGTTTTCGAAAGCAGAAAAAATTATTGAAAAACCATATAATATATTTTTAAAAAACTTTATTCCTTATTTAGGTAAGTATGTTGCTAAAGATGAAGATAGTTACAAATATTTAGCAGAATCAATTGAAATGCACCCATCGCAAAAAGAACTGTTAAAATTAATGGAAAAAACAAATTTCAAAAATTGCCAATATAATAATTTATCATTAGGAGTAGTGTCCATACATAAAGGTTATAGAATATAAATGATTAGTAAAAAAATTAATAAATTTATTCAGATAGCTATTGAAAATAGTAATTTAGAAAAAAAAGAATTTTCTCAATTAAATGATAAAAATATTTTTATAAATTTACAAAATACACAAACTATTTTGTATATTAAAGTAGTAAACAGCACCATAGAGTTACATAAAATTATTGAATCAGATCCAGATTTAGTGTTAGAAGGAAGCCCAATTGCATTTTTAAATTATATTAAAAATATTAATACTAATCATACAATAAAAATCTCAGGGAATGCATCATTAGCAGACAGTTTTTCTAATCTATTATCTAAAATAGAAATCGATTGGGAGCAAATTATTGCAGAATATATAAATGATGACGCAGCATTTTATTCCTCAAAATTTTTTAGTTTTCTTAAGAATAAAACAAATGAAGTAGAAGATAGTTTATTTCGAAACCTTAAAGAATATATTGATGATGAGACAGATATTATTCCATCTAAAGATTCAATTAATAAATATGTCAAGGATGTAGATTTATTGCGAAACAAAATAGAAGTAATGGATGTAAAATTAAATAAGCTTAAATAATATGATTCAAATAATTAGATTAATAAAAATTTATATTATTATAATGAGAAATTCATTAGATAAGGACCTTTTTGATTTTAAGTATTTATGGCTTATAAAAATACTTAGGATTTTTGTCCCTGCTTTATGGATAAGAAATAATTCTCTTGAGAGAGGAGTAAGGATAAAAAAAACATTTGAGGAATTAGGCCCTATATTTGTAAAATTAGGGCAAGCTATATCAACAAGAAAAGATTTACTTCCTAATGATATTGCGAAGGAGTTAGTTAAATTACAAGATGATGTTACTCCATTTCCAGGAGAAGAGGCTAAGGAAGCTATCGAATTAGCAATAGGAAATAATGTAAATGATGTTTTTGATGAATTTGATTTAGCGCCTCTAGCTTCAGCATCAGTTGCTCAAGTACATGCAGCAAAGTTAGATGGTAAAGATGTTGTTGTAAAAGTATTAAGACCTGGAATTAGAAGACTTATTCAGAAAGACATTCATTTAATGTATTTTATTGCAAAAATAATTAATAAATTCTGGAAAGAGTCTAAAAGACTAAAGCCATTAGAGATTGTTAATGAATACGAAAAAGTTATTTTTGCAGAATTAGATCTTATAAGAGAAGCTTCAAATGCAAATCTTTTAAAAAGAAATTTTACAAATTCAACATATTTGTATGTTCCAGAAATATATTGGGAATATACCAGGCAGAATGTTTTAGTTATGGAAAGAATTTTTGGTATTCAGATTAGCAATATAGCGGAATTAAATAAACAGAATATAAATATTAAAAGATTAGCTGAAAAAGGGGTTGAGATATTTTTTACACAGGTATTCCAGCATAATTTTTTTCATGCAGATATGCATCCGGGCAATATATTTGTTTCTTACGAAAATCCTGAAGACCCAAAGTATTGTGCAGTAGATTTTGGGATTATGGGGTCTTTGTCTGAGAGCGACCAAAGGTATTTAGCTTTAAATTTTCAAGCTTTTTTTCAAAGGGACTATAAAAGAGTTGCAGAATTACATGTTGATTCGGGATGGGTTGGTAAAGATACTAGAGTAGATGAGTTTGAGAATTCAATCAGAAGTGTTTGTGAGCCTATATTTGAGAAGCCTTTAAGAGAAATATCTTTTGGAAATTTATTACTAAGATTATTTTCTGTCGCAAGACAATTTAATATGAATGTTCAACCCCAATTAGTCTTACTGCAGAAGACTTTGTTGAATGTAGAAGGTCTCGGAAGAGACTTATACCCAGATCTTGATTTATGGGTAACAGCTAAACCTTTTTTTGAAAAATGGACTAAAGATAATAGGAGTATATCTTCTTTAATTAAAAAATTATCTAAGAGTAGCCCAAAATTTATTAATGAGATAACAGAATTTCCTGAAACATTATCTATGATTAAAGATAAATTAAATAATGATTCCCAACAAAAAGAGCTAGAAAGCTTAAAATCTAAGATTAAAAGATCTCAATTAAAAAATATGATTTTGTTTATTATTCTTTTTTTAATGATATTAATTGAAATAACGCAATAAAATGAATTCTAATACTAATCTTAATGAACTTAATGAAGCACAAAGAGATGCTGTCTGTAACATATCGCAGAATAGTTTAGTAATAGCAGGAGCAGGCAGCGGAAAGACAAAAGTTTTAATACAAAGAATCCTATGGTTAATTGAAGACAATGATTTTTCACCTTATTCGATATTAGCTGTAACTTTTACGAATAAAGCAGCTAAGGAAATTAAAAATAGATTATCTAGTAGCTTAAATATTAGTATTGAAAGTATGTGGGTAGGTACATTTCATGGAGTATGTTATAGAATTTTAAGGGCTAATTACCAAAAAGCTTTATTACCAAAAAGTTTTCAAGTAATTGATACAGATGATCAGGTAAGAATTATTAAAAGAATAATGAAAGAGCAAGAAATTGATAATTCTCAAATTTTACCCAAACAAGTTGCTTGGTTTATAAATAAAAAGAAGGACCAAAGTATAAGAAGTAATAAGATTAAAGATGATGATTTTATAAGCATACAATACAATAAAATTTACAAGCTATACGAAGAATATTGTAATAGCAGTGGATTAGTTGATTTTGGGGAAATTATTTTAAGAACTTTAGAGTTGTTGAAAAAAAATAAAGAAGTTCAGTTGTACTACCATAATTTATTTGGGGTTATTCTTATAGATGAATTCCAGGATACAAATACCATTCAATATGAATTAATAAAAACTATGTCTAGTAAAAATACATCTATGTTTGCTGTAGGCGATGATGATCAGTCAATATATGGTTGGAGAGGAGCAAAAGTTGAAAATATCAAAAAATTTCAAAAAGATTTTAATGATATAAAAGTTTTTAGACTGGAACAGAATTATAGATCTACAGGGAATATATTGCTTGCTGCTAATAGCGTGATATTAAATAACAAGTCAAGAATGGGAAAAAATTTATGGACTGAAGATAAAAGTGGCGATCCTATAAAAATTTTTTCAGCAAATAATGAGATTGGTGAAGCAACATTTGTTATAGAAACAATTGAAAATCATATATCAGAAGATTTTAAAAGAAACGAAATTGCAATATTGTATAGATCTAATGCGCAATCTAGGGTTTTTGAAGAAAAACTTATTGCAAAAGGTATTCCTTATAAAATTTATGGTGGATTTAGATTTTTCGAAAGAGCAGAAATTAAAGATGTATTAGCTTATATGAGACTCTCTGTAAGTAACAAAGATGATAACTCTTTTGAGAGAGTAGTAAATATGCCCTCAAGAGGCATTGGAGAAAAAACAAAATCTTTATTAAGAGATTTTTCTAAAAGAGAAAATTTATCTTTATATGAATCTATACCACTGGCATGTGGAAAAAATATTTTTTCAAAAAAAGCTAAAGATTCTTTATTAGAATTCTATAATTTAATTAATACAATAAATAGTATTTTGCAAAAAGATGAATTGCCTGATCAAATAAAAGAGATTATAAAAATTATAAAAATTAAAGAAATGTATGAAAAAAATAAAACTGAACAAGCTCGCTCAAAAATAGAAAATTTAGATGAATTAGTTTCTGCAGCCCAAGAATTTTTAAATGAGGATATAGATGCTGATGAAACTATATTAGAGGCTTTTTTAACTCATACTTCATTAGAATCAGGTGAAGGACAGGGTAATGATTGGGATGAATGTGTTCAATTAATGACATTGCATTCATCTAAAGGTCTTGAATTTCCTATAGTTTTTTTAGTGGGGCTGGAAGAAAATTTATTTCCCAGTAGAATGTCATTAGAGGAAGAAAACTTAGAGGAAGAAAGAAGACTTTGTTATGTTGGTATTACAAGAGCTCGTAAGAAGCTTTATATTTCTCACGCACAAATGAGAAGACAATATGGCTCAGAAAATTATTGCTTGCCATCAAGATTTTTGAATGAAATTCCTAAAGAAGTGGTTGAAGAAATTGGATATAATCCAAAAAGATTTTTTAATAAGGAAAATTCTTTAGGTAGTCAACATATTGTTAAACAAAATTCTATTATGGGGAAAAGAGTTGCACATAGAAAATTTGGAGAGGGAGTAGTTATTTCTACAGAGGGTTCTGATGCAAATACTAGGGTGCAGGTATCTTTTGATGAAGTAGGAAATAAATGGTTAATTTTAGCAATTGCTAATCTAGAAGTTTTATGAAATAGGAACACATTATGAAGAGAAGAGATTTTTTTAAAAAATTTAGCAGTATCGCATTGCTTGGTTCTATTCCCGTAGTATTAAAAGCAAATAATTATAAACCAGAATATAATTGGAAAATGGTAACAACATGGCCAAAAAATTTTCCAGGTTTGGGTACTGGAGCAGAATATTTAGCTGAACTAATACAAAAATTGTCTGGCGGTAGAATTAAGGTAACAGTTTATGGAGCAGGAGAGTTAGTTCCAGCATTTGAAATATTTGATGCTGTATCAAGTGGCGTCGCTGAACTTGGACACGGTTCTGCATATTATTGGAAAGGAAAAAATGATATCTTTCAATTTTTTTCCACAGTACCTTTTGGTATGACAGCAAATGAAATGAATGCTTGGTTATATAAAGGTGGCGGTCTAAAACTTTGGGAACAAGCTTATTTTGATTTTAATTTAGTCCCTATGGCCGCAGGTAATACTGGCGTGCAAATGGGAGGCTGGTTTAATAAGGAAATTAATTCATTGAGCGATCTCAAAGGTTTAAAAATGAGAATACCTGGTCTTGGGGGGGAAGTTTTAAGAAGAGCGGGTGGTACCCCCGTAAATCTTCCTGGTGGAGAATTATTTACAGCTTTAAAAACTGGCACAATAGATGCTACTGAATGGGTGAACCCTTACAACGATCTTGCATTTGGTTTACATAAAGCAGCTAAATATTATTACTATCCAGGTTGGCATGAACCAGGCACAACTTTAGAATGCTTTATAAATAAAAATAAATTTGCTGAGCTTCCAGAGGATTTAAAAGAAATAGTAAAAGGAGCCGCAAAAATTGCTAATCTTGACATGTTATGCGAGTATATTTCTAGAAATAATGATGCTTTGCAGATATTACAAAATAAGCATAAAGTTGAAATAAGACCATATCCAAAGGAAGTTTTAGAGGAATTGTATAATATTTCAAAAACAGTAGTAAAAGAATTGTCTTTAAAAAATAATTTTGCAAAAGAAGTTTATAATTCATATACTTCTTTTCAGGAAAAAACTAAGAATTGGAACGATATATCAATAAAAGCTTATTTAGATATTTAAAAATAGAAATGCTGTACCAAAGGCGTTTAATAAGATAATATACTATAAAATTAAAAAAGAAATATTTGGGGAAAAAAAATGCTACAAATACTATCGAATCAATGGATTTACAATGTAATATTATTACTAAATGCTATAACTGCGGGGCAAATTATATTTTTTGCTTTAAAATTTAATAAGGCGAAAATTGGGAAAATAATTTTATTTTCTCTGGGTGTAATGAATGCAATAGCTGTTGGTGGAGCTTTAAAAGACCCTGGTTTTATGTTAAATGCAAAAGCTGAACCAGCATATTTTGATTATGATCTAGCTCCAGAGCTTCGAGTAATATGGCTATTTGTTAATGCATTATTTGGACTCTATGTTTTATATTCATTTGTGAAAAATACAAAAGTTTCAGATTCTCTTTTTTATGTAGCTTTTCTCGTTGCTGCATATGGAACATTTATTGTATTTTATGGGATACAAGAATTTGGTATGAGATATATGCCAGTGATTATATTCTTCACAATATGTATTTACACAGCACTAGGTTCAGTAATATATCAAATTAAAGTAGCTACAGATCAAAGAATAAATAAAAGACTTAGTTATATTGCTGCTGGGGTATTTTTTGCTATAGTATCTTTAAATACTTTCACAAATTATACGCTTATAAGAGATACTGCATATACAGATGTTTCTGAAGGTTGGGAATAAAAGATACTGCATATACAGATGTTTCTGAAGGCTGGGACGGTGGAGTTACTACAAAACAAGATGAGTTAAGTAACTAAAAAGAAAAAATTAACCAAAAATTTTGTTTGGTAACCATGTAGTTGTTTCAGGTATTAATACTATTATTAAAATTGTTATTAATTGAATAATAATAAAAGGTATTACTCCTCTATATATATCAACTGTTTTAATATTTTTTGGTATAACACTCTTTAAATAAAATATTGCAAAGCCAAACGGTGGAGTTAAAAAAGACGTTTGTAAATTTATTGCTATTAATATACCTAACCATATAGGGTTAACTCCCATAGCAAGAAGAATTGGTGCAACAACAGGAATTACAACATATGTGATTTCTATAAAATCTAAAATAAAACCAAGAAAGAAAATTATCATCATAACGAAAAATAATTTTGAATATACTCCCCCAGGCAAGCTGGTTAATATATCATGAACAAATACATCTCCTTCCAGCCCTCTAAAAACAAGGGAAAAAATTGTTGCTCCTATTAATAAAATAAAAATCATACTAGTAATTTTTGAAGCTTGAACTAAAACACCTTTTAAAATATCTAAATTTAATTTTCTATTTGTTCCAGCTAATATAATTGCGCCGATAGCTCCAACAGAAGACGCCTCTGTTGGTGTAGCTAAACCCATTATTATTGAGCCAAGAACAGCTAATATTAAAAATAAGGGAGCTATTAAAGATAGAAGAATTATTTTAAAACGTAAATGTAGTTGTAATTTTTTTTTTGGTATTAAATCTTTTCTAAAGGTAGATAAAAATAATATATATAAAATATAAAAACCAACTAAAATTAGTCCAGGAAAAATAGCGCCTGCAAATAAATCCCCAACAGAAACACTTTCTTGGGAAAATATACCTAACATATTTTGGGCTTCTTGGTATGAAGAAGAAATCACATCTCCTAAAAGTATTAAAATAATAGAGGGAGGTATAATTTGTCCCAATGTGCCAGATGCTAATATAGTTCCTGTTGCTACTTTAACATCATAGTTTTGTTTTAACATTGTAGGTAAGGATAGAAGGCCCATAGTTACAACGGTAGCTCCAACAATGCCAGTGCTAGCAGCTAGAAGTGCTCCAACAATTATTACAGAAATTCCAAGTCCACCATTAATTTTTTGAAACAAGCTAGACATAGACTCTAAAAGATTTTCTGCAATTTTGGATTTTTCAAGCATAATACCCATAAATATAAACATTGGAATAGCTAGTAGAGTTTCGTTAGTAATAATGCCAAATATTCTACTTGGTAAAGCATATAACAATGAAAGATCAAAATTATTTGTAAAGCTGCATAAAAGAGCAAAAATTAAAGACACCCCAGATAAAGTAAATGCCACAGGGTAGCCAAGCATTAGAATAAAAATAACCAGCAAAAAAAGTAATATTGATAGCATTATTATTCGCGACCTTGTAAATTTTTAATTAATTCAGAGATTCCTTGAAAAAATAATAAAGTAGACATTATTAATATATATGATTTTAAAATATATAAGAAAGGAAGTCCTCCTGCTTCTTTAGACGATTCTAAAAGTAAAATTGAAGAAAGAACGTAATTAAAACTTGTTGTAAATATAACTATGCATGTTGGAAGCAATAAAAATATAGTACCGTAAAAATTTATTATTTTTTTTTTATTTTCTGAAAATTCATTATAAAAAATATCAATTCTTACATGCATATTGTTTTTTAACGTATATGCTGCAGCTACACAAAAAATTAAGGCGTGCAAATATATTATAAGTTCTTGAATAGCGATACTTCCAAAATCTAATGCGTATCTCATAAAGGCTACAAAAAAAGTTATAAATATCATTGGAACTAATAAATAAGATGTATATGTACCTATTTTTTCATTTATGAAATCTATTTTTTTTACAATACTAAGCATTAGTTTTTAAATAATAGTTATTACTTATTCTATCTTTTAAAATATTTTTAAACTCATCTGGATCTAATTGATGGGTCATTTCTCCTTCTGATGGATGATGTTTATCATGAAGTCTTGAAAGCCAAAATCTTAATGCAGCATGTCTTAAAGCGTTTGGCCAAAATTCTATTTCTATAGATTCCAGTTGTCTAATTTTGCTATAAGATTCTATTAAAACATTTTGTTTATCAATATTAATTGTCATATCTTCATTTAGACACCAGTCATTCACTATTATTGCTAGATCATATAGATAATATCCGTTACATGCATAATAAAAGTCTAGAACGCCAGTAAGTTCTCCATTTTCAAACATTGCATTATCTCTAAATAAATCAGAGTGAATAATACCTTTTGGTAAATTTTTATTATCACACTCATTTTGATTTTTTAATTCATTATTTACTAAATTTATGTCATCAGATGACAAAACGCTACGAAGTTCTTCAGCTGTCTTAAAAAACCATTTTCCATCTCTTAAGCCTATTTCGTGGTTTGTAAATTTCTTGGATTTGACATGAATCTTTGCAATTATTTCTCCTATTTGTTTACACATATCTATTGATGGAACAGTATTTGTAATAGTTTTTCCGGGGAGCAGAGAAAAAATAGACAAGGGTTTATTCTTTGCAGAAATTATACTTTTACCTTTTTTTGTTTTTATAGGTATTGGACATGGTATTTCACTCTTTGATAATATATCCATTAATCCAATTGTATATTCTAAATTTAAATTTGGCTCTTCAAATATTGTTAAAATATATTTATCTGATGAAGTAGTTAAGTAGTAATTCGAGTTTGTAATACCCTCATTGATACCCTCAATTGCAATAAAATTACCTATATCATAATGATTTAGTAATTGCTCTAGTTCTTCTTTTGTAAGTCGTGTATAAACAGACATAGGATTTTTTTAATATTTTTGAGGTGATTATAACAACATAGAGCCTATGAATGGAAAACAAAAAGAAGATATTTTATTATTATTGGACGGAACAGCGTATTTATACCGCGCTTATCATGCATTGCCACCCTTAAAAAATAGTAAAGGGGAAAATACAGGCGCTATTCATGGATTTTTAAAGGCTATAAATAAAATTATGGAGGATTTTAATCCTAAGCATATTGGGGTTGTATTTGACGCTAAAGGCAAAAATTTTAGACATAAAATGTTTGAGCAGTATAAAGCTAATAGATCAGCAATGCCAAGCGAATTAGTAGAGCAAATACCTAAATTATATAAAATATTAGATTTACTTGGATTTCCTCCAATCATTATAAGTGGTGTAGAAGCAGATGATGTAATAGGAACATTGTCAAAAAAATACAAAAATGCTTATAAGGTAAAAATTTTTTCAGGAGATAAAGATTTTGCGCAGCTTGTGGATAAAAATATATCTATTATAAATCCAGTTACATTAGACAAAATGGATTCTAAAGGAGTTAAAAAAAAGTTTGGCGTTGATCCAAAAAATATTATTGATTATTTAGCCTTAGTTGGAGATAAGGCAGATAATATTCCTGGGGTTCCCGGTGTTGGCAGTAAAACTGCATCTAGATTAATTAATAAACATGGTAATGTAGAAAGTATAATAAAAAATCAAGATTTAATAACTGGAAAAGTTGGTGATTCATTAAAATCTAATATTGAGAAACTGAAACTCTCAAAAAAACTAGCAACAATAAAGTGTGATTTAGAAATTCTTTTAGATATAGATGATCTTGTTAAACACGAAGCTAAGAAAGAGCATTTAATCAATATATATAAAAGCCTTGAATTAAATTATTTTTTAGAAAAAGAAAATAAAAAAAAATTTAGTAATAATTATAATGTAATAACTGAGAAAAATGTTTTTACTCAGTTATTAAATGATATTAAAAAGAAATGTTTTTTTTCATTTGATCTAGAAACAACAAGTCTTGACTATATTGAAGCTGAGATTGTTGGAATATCTTTTGCATTAGAATCAAAAAAAAGTTTTTATATTCCTCTCTCGCATATCGATGAATCTAAGTACAAACAATTACCAATAAAATATGTTTTAGAAAATTTCAAATCTATACTTGAGGATAAAAAAATAAAAAAAGTTGGACATAATCTTAAATATGATAGAAATGTTTTATTAAACTATAAAATTAATTTAAAAGGTATTCAGCATGATTCAATGCTTTTATCTTATGTGTATGATTCAACAGCAATACGCCATGGTTTAGATAATGTTGCTGAAAAATATTTATCACACAAGACTATTCATTATGAAGATGTAGCAGGAAAAGGAGTTAAACAAATACCATTTTCTGAAGTAGATATAGATGTTGCGGCTGAATATTCCTGTGAAGATGCAATTATTAGTTTGGAATTGTATAATTATTTATGGGAAAAGGTTTCAAAAGATAAAAATATTATTAAGATTTATAGTGATATAGAGATTCCTTTAATGCCAATATTATCTGATATTGAGAGGAACGGAGTTTTAATTGATTCTAAAAAACTCAATAAATTGAGTAAAGAGCTAGAAAAAGAGCTAAATGAAATTCAAAAAAAATGTTTTGAAATAACAAAAAAGAAATTTAATTTAAATTCTCCAAAACAATTGCAAGAAATATTATATATAGATTTAAAAATACCAATATTTAAAAATACTCCTACTGGGAAACCTTCTACAGATGAGGATACTTTACAATTTCTTTCGCAATCTCACAAATTGCCTGAATTAATTCTAGATTATCGATCTTTAAATAAATTAAAGACGGGTTACACTGATAAATTACCCTTGCAAGTTTCAAAAAAAACAGGAAGAGTTCATACCTCATATCAACAAGCAATTACAGCTACTGGAAGATTGTCGTCAACTGAGCCAAATTTACAAAATATACCTATTAAAAGTTCTCAAGGGAAAAAAATAAGAACAGCATTCATAGCGGATGTTGGTAATAAAATTCTTGCAGCTGATTATTCTCAAATTGAATTAAGAATTATGGCTCATTTATCTAATGATAGAAATTTATTACAAGCGTTTACAAATAATATTGATGTACATTCATTTACAGCAGCAGAAATTTTTAATATAGATATTGATAATGTGACTTTAGAGGATAGAAGAGCAGCAAAAACAATTAATTTTGGGTTAATATATGGAATGTCATCATTTGGAATGTCTAAACAATTAGGGATATCAATACCAGAAGCTAAAGATTATATGGATATTTATTTTGATAGATATCCAAAAATAAAATTGTACATGAAAGAAACAAAAGAATTTGCGCAAAAAAATGGTTATGTTGAAACCATATTTGGTAGAAAACTTTATTTGCCTGAAATTAATTCTAAGCAAGTGCAAAGAAGAAAGTATGCAGAAAGAACCGCAATAAATGCTCCAGTTCAAGGAAGTGCTGCAGATATAATAAAAATAGCTATGATTGAAATTGATTGCTGGTTAAATGAAATTAACTCAAATACTAAAATGATTATGCAAGTTCATGACGAGTTAGTTTTTGAAATTAATGAAAAAGATGTTGATAATGAGGTAGAAAATATTATTAATATTATGCAAAATTGTGTAAATCTTAAGTTACCTTTGATAGTTAATTATGGTATTAATTTTAACTGGGGAGATGCTCACTAATAGAATCTAATGCTTCTTTAACACCATCACCATTTTTAGCAGAAAAAGTTTGTATATTAATTATATTATTAAAATTCTTTAAATCTTTTATAGTTTTATTTTTCATTTTTGTTTTTTCATTATTATTAACTTTATCAGATTTAGTTAACATAATATTTGCTGAAACGCTAAAATCAGAACATAAGTTAATCATTGAAATGTCTAATTTCTCAATACCTCTTCTTATATCTACAGCAATAAACATGCTTACAATAAACTTACGATTTGAAATATAATTAAGAACCATTTTCTCCCAAGAAGCAGTGATGTTTTTTGGAGTACTTGCATAACCATACCCTGGGATATCTACAAAACTAATATTATTATTAATAATGAAATAATTTATTAATTGTGTCCTTCCTGGGGTTTTGCTTGTAATTGCTAATTTTTTCCTATTGCATATTTTATTAAGCATACTGGATTTTCCAGAATTTGATTTACCTGCAAAAAAGAATTCTGGGAAAATATCTTCTGGATAGTGAGTAGGTTTTGTAGCACTTTTTACAAAATCTGATTTTTTTATTATTAATGTCATTTTTATTACTATTAATATATTGGTTTTTTTCAAAATAGTATACAATGTTTGAAAATGGAATTAAGAAATAAATTAGAGGAGAATAAATGCTAAATAAACCTTTATTTAAGGTACATAAAATATGCCTTTTTTTACTATTGTTACCAACCCTTGCTCTTGCAGACCACCACGGTGGTCCTATAAAAGCAGGCAAAGAGAAAGCTCAGATCTGTATCGCTTGTCATGGTGTTGGTGGAAATAGTAATAATCCTGAGTGGCCTAATTTATCTCAACAGAGTAAAAGATATTTAATTGATCAGCTTCATATGTTTAGAGATGGAATTAGAAAAAATGCACTAATGAATGCACAAGCTATGAATTTATCTGATCAAGATATTATTGATTTAGCAAGTTATTATAATAGTTTGCAAGGGAAAAAGGGTAAAGTCCAAGCAGGAGAAAAAATTATAAGATTAGGCGAAAGTATTTATCGTGGTGGGATTTTGGATAGAGGAATCCCAGCATGCATATCATGTCATGGGCCCAAAGGTTTAGGTATAGACCGCACTGGTTATCCAAAAATTTCAGGTCAACATTCAGCATATTTATTAAATAGATTAAAAAATTATAAAGAAAGTTATGATGATAGGCATTTAATTAGTAAAAATTATTCAATCATGAGCAGCATATCGTTTAAGTTATCAAATATAGAAATGAAAGGACTTTCAGAATACCTCCAGGGCTTATATTAAGGTTATTAAGAAATTATGATTAAAAAAATATTAGTTATATTTATTATCTTTGTAGCAACATTAAATGCGGAAGATAAATTTGAGCAGGGAATTGATTATGAGTTAATGCATAATGATCCTTCATCATATGAATTAAATAAGATTGATAAAATATTAGTTGTTGAAGCATTTTGGTATGGATGCCCCCATTGTTATATTTTTGAAGATTTTTTGTCAGATTGGGGGAAAAAAGATTCCAAGGATATTAATTTTATAAATATGCCTGTAGTTTTTAATAAGCCATGGTTACTGCATGCAAGAGCATTTTATACAATGCGCGAATTAGATAATTTTCATGATTTACATAAAAACTTTTTTTATGCATATCATGAGCAACAAAGAACATTTTCATCTATGGAATCAATAATGAAGTTTTTGGATAGTCAGGGTGTCGACACTAAAAAAGCAACAAAGATTTTTTCTTCAGAAGGTGTTTCAAAAAAAGTTCAAGAAGCAAATTATTTGCTTGAAACTTATAAAATTGATAGTGTGCCAGCAATTATTATAAACGATAAGTATAAAATTTCTGGTAGTATGGCAAAAACTTATGAGAGAATGATAGAAATAACTGATTATATTATAGAGCTTGAGCGGTCAAAGAAGGCGAAGTAATGATGTGTGCGCCTATAGCTCAAATGGATAGAGCGTTAGCCTCCGGAGCTGGAGATATAGGTTCAATTCCTATTAGGCGCTCCAATTAATGATAAATAATGATATGTAAAATAAGGGATACTTAATGAACGATAAACAATTTATAACATTCTTCCTTGCCGTTATGGGTGTTTTGTTAATAATCTTTTTTGCAATTTTTTTTATTGCGCAAGTTGTAACTCCAGATTTAAGTAAGTCAGATGAATTTACTTCTAATTCTATTGAAAGCAGGATAAAGCCAGTTGGAAAATTAAATTACTCTGATTCAAATGAAAAATTACAAAAATCTAATACTAAAACTTCACAAATTGATCCATATAATAATGGCGAAGAAATTTATAATGCTGTATGTCAAACTTGTCATACTACAGGTGTATTAAATTCTCCAAAATATGGTGACAAACCTGCATGGCAAATAAGATTAGGAAAAGGTAAAGAAGTTTTGTACGCGAATGCAATCAAAGGAATTGGTGCTATGCCTGCTAAAGGCGGAAGACCAGACCTATCTGATAAACTAATAAAGTTTGGTGTAGATTATATTTTAGAATCAGTTAAATAATCTTATTATTATTTTTATTTTTTTAATGAGGTTATTTTAGCTTCTAATTCTTTTATTTTTTTTTGACATTTTTTTAAAAGAGCAACCTGAACATCATATTCTTCTCGAGAGACCAAATCTAATTTTTGTAATACTCCTTCTGCACCTGATTTAAGTGTTTTTTGCATTTCTTCCTTAGAGGTCTTTAGAGATTCAGGCATTATATTTTTTATTTTATTTGCTATCTCATCAACGTTTTTTGGGTCAAATTTGAACATATCTTAATCTTATTTGTAAGTGAAATTTAGTTTTTAATAATACCCTATAAATATTTTTTTTGGTATATGAAATACCAAAATTATAATTAATATTAAAATATGATAATACTTGATAATTATTATAAGTAAATATTTTAATATATTTTAAATTTTTAAACATAAAACTCTAAAAGACTCCCTGAGAAGTCGATCCTATAAAAATAAATGAATTTATAGAAATTGGCAAACTACTGGGGGAAGGTCAACCTTTCCTTTTTTTTTGCTAGAGGTATACTGTAAATGTCCGCACTAAAAAAGTGCACATAATTTAAATGCTGGAAACAAAAAACTTAACCTTTATTTATGTATAAGAAAATAAGCACCTACATTAGAACTTTATTTGTAAAAATATAAATATTGGCATGATTAATGCATATATATATGCTATTTAATATTGGAGTATAAATATGAAACTTATAACAGCAATAGTTAAGCCTTTTAAACTGGATGATGTTAGAAATGCCTTATCTGATATAGGGGTACAAGGTATTACAGTTAGCGAGGTCAAAGGTTTTGGAAGGCAGAAAGGCCACACTGAACTTTATAGGGGCGCTGAGTACGTTGTCGATTTTTTACCCAAGGTAAAAGTCGAGGTAGCAGTATCAGACGAGATGAGTGAAAAAGCAATTGAAGCTATTATTCAGTCAGCTAATACCGGGAAAATTGGCGATGGAAAGATTTTTATTACAAATCTTGAGTCAGCAATTCGAATACGTACAGGTGAAACTGGTTCAGAGGCTTTATAAATGATTAACAATAAATAATTAACAATGAGGTTTAAATTATGGAAGGACAATTTATTGAATTAGCATATGCGCTGGACACCTTTTATTTACTTGTAATGGGTGGCTTCGTAATGTGGATGGCAGCAGGTTTCTCAATGCGTGAGGCTGGATTAGTACAATCTAAAAGTACTGTTGAGATTTTGACAAAGAATATTGCTTTGTATTCTATAGCCTCAATTATGTATATGCTTGTTGGATTTAACTTAATGTATCCAACTGCTGGTGACGCAGTAATACCAGCTTTAGGTTTTTTAGGTGATGGAGTGATACCAACTTTAGGTTTTTTAGGTGATGGAGTGATACCAACTGCTAGTTTTTTACTAGGTAGTAGTGATAATGCTACAGTAGATGTATTAACTAGTAATGGCGATGTACATTATTCAAGATTATCTTATTTTTTCTTTCAAGTACTATTTGTTGTAGTAGCTATGTCTATTGTTTCTGGTGCCGTTGCTGAAAGAATGAAATTGTCATCTTTTTTATTATTTTGCGTAATTATGACAGGATTAATTTATCCTATTCAAGGTTATTGGAAATGGGGTGGAGGTTTTTTAAATGTAATGGGTTTTCAGGATTTTGCTGGATCTGGCGTAGTTCACTTATGTGGAGCTGCTGCTGCATTAGCAGGTGTTTTATTGCTAGGAGCAAGAAAAGGAAAATATGTAAATGGAAAAATCAACGCAATACCAGGCGCCAATATGCCATTAGCAACATTAGGAACATTTATTTTATGGTTAGGTTGGTTTGGATTTAATGGCGGATCTGGATTCATGATTCAAAATATAGGAGAAGCAAATGCTGTTTCTTTGATATTTGTTAATACAAATGCTGCAGCTGCAGGTGGTGTTATAGCAGCATTATTATTCGCAAAACTTTTATTTGGAAAGTATGATTTATCGATGTCTTTAAATGGAGCAATTGGAGGTCTTGTTTCTATTACAGCAGAGCCGTTAACACCATCTCCAGAGCTTGCAGCAATAATTGGAGCAATTGGGGGAATACTTGTCGTTATATCAATTATTGTACTAGATAAATCTAAAATTGATGATCCTGTAGGAGCTATATCTGCTCATGGCACATGTGGTATATGGGGATTAATAGCTGTAGTTTTTTCTAATACAAGCGCAACATTAACAACACAGTTATATGGAGTAATAACTATATTTTCCTGGACATTTATAATGGCATTAATATTTTGGGGAATACTCAAAGCAGTTATAGGTATCAGAGTATCTTCAGAAGAAGAGCATGTTGGTGTGGATGTAGCAGAGTGTGGAATGGAAGCATACCCTGAGTTTGTAAAGTAAAATATTTTTTCAACAGTGACGTGTGCATATGATACATGCACATGGTTTTGTTAATTTTTACAATTAATTATAAATTTTTTGCAAAATCAATCATTCTGTTAGTAGATATATATGCTTTTTTTCTAATATCTTCATTTATTATAATTTCATTTTTTTCATTAATAAGGGTGTCAATTAAATTATCAAGATTATTCATAGCCATCCAAGGACAATGCGCGCAACTTATGCAAGCTGCTCCTTCACCTCCTGTTGGTGCTTCTATAAGTATTTTGTTAGGAGCAGCTTGGCGCATTTTATAAAAAATTCTATTGTCTGTAGCAACAATTATTTTTTTATTCGGTAGTTTTCTACATGCATCAATTAGTTGAGAAGTAGAGCCAACTATGTCTGCAAGTTTAATAATATCTAAATTTGATTCTGGGTGAACTAAAACAGCAGCATCCTTATTTTCTTTTATCAATTTCACTAACAAGTTTGCTTTAAATTCTTCATGAACTATACAACTTGCATTCCATATTTTCATATCAGCTTTAGTTTTTTGATTTATATAATTACCAAGATGTTTATCGGGAGCCCAAATTATTTTGATATTTTTTTCTTTTAGGTATTCAATTAGTCTTACAGCAATACTTGATGTAACTACCCAGTCTGCCATAGCTTTAACTTCTGCACTTGTATTTGCATAAACTACTAACTTTCTATCAGGATATTTTTCACAAAATTTAAGAAGATCAGGGGCATGGCAATTAATATCAAGAGAGCATTCAGCTTCAAGAGTTGGCATTAATATTTTTTTCTCAGGATTTAATATTTTTGCTGTTTCACCCATAAACCTTACACCGGCAACAATTAACACCTTAGAGCTCTGATTAGCACCAAATTTAGCCATTTCGAGAGAATCAGATACGTTTCCGCCAGTAAGCTCTGCAACTTCTTGGATGTCTTCGTGAGTGTAATAATGTGCTATTATTTTAGCGTCTTTTTCAAGAAGAAGTTCTTTTATTAAATTAATTTTCTCTTCTTTTATTTTTGCATCATAAACAGGAGAACTATTTAAGACATCGATAGTTTTAGGAAAAGAATTATTAGCAACTTTAATATTATTCATTTTATTAATTAATTATAATGTAATCAATACTATTATCTTTAAGCAACTTACACGCTTTATCTAATAGTTTTTTATTATTAAACGGCCCTATAATAATTTTAGTAGTTAATTTTCCATTTAGCATATAATTCTTTAAATTAGTATTAAGCCCTAATAATGATGTTTTAGCTCTAATTCTATCGACTTCATACTGTTTTGCAAATACACCTAATTGTATAAAATATTCTATTTTACTATTTATATTTTCATCTTTTAAAATATTTTTATTTGGTAGTAATTTATATAAATATTCTATGGTTTTATTTGATTTTAGAATAATAGAACTATTTAATTCATTTGCTTGATATAAAAAAAATATAAATATAAAAAATATAAATATTATTAAAATTACAATTCTTTTAAGCATTTTATTTATTAATTTCTGTCATATTAAATTACATTTTTTCTGGCATGCCTATCCCAATAACTTTACTACTATTTTTAAAAACATGTTTAGCAGCTTCAATTAGCGCTAATCTTGCATTTCTTAATTTATCATCAGCTATTAGTATTTGATATTTGTTGTAGTATGAATGTATTTCTTGTGCAAGTTCTCGCATGTAATTAGTTAATAAATGCGGCTCATATTTTTCAGTTGAACTTATAATAACATCTGGATAATAAGATAATTTTTTAATAATATTTAATTCTGATTCTTCAGTTAGTAGGCTTAGGTATTTATTATCATATTTATAATGCATTTTATTTTCTTGAGCTTGTTTAAAAATACTACATATTCTCGCATGGGCATACTGAATATAGTAAACTGGATTGTTGTTGTTATTAGATTTTGCTAATTCAATATCAAAATCCATATGTTGATCAGACTTTCTTGTAAGGTAAAAAAATCTAGTTGCGTCTTTGCCAACTTCTTTTATTAGTTGTTCTAGTGTTACGAATTCACCAGATCTTGTTGACATAGAAATTTTTTCAGTTCCTCGATAAAGATTTGCAAATTGGACTAATAAAATTATAAGTTTTGATTTTTTTTGTGCAAAAATATCAAAAGCTGCTTTTATCCTGTCCATATAACCGTGATGATCTGCGCCCCATATATTTATTATTTTACTATAATCTCTATTAATTTTATTATAATGATAAGCTATATCAGTAGAAAGGTAAGTATGATCGTTATTCTCTTTTATTAAAACACGATCTTTTTCGTCTCCAGAATCTTTAGACTTAAACCATAATGCATCATCCTTCTTATATGTGTGACTATTTTCATTTAAATAATTAAGTATTAGATCTAACGAGTTATTTTTTAATAGTAAAGACTCAGAAAACCAAGAGTCAAATTTAATACCAGATAACTTTAATGTTTTTTTAATGTCTTTAAGAATAAAATTTACTGAAATTTCTTTTATTTTATTAAATCTTTCAATTGAAAGATTATTTTTAATATTATGTATTAATTCGTCTATAGAATTATTATTATAGTTTTCCAGATTTTTTATATAAAATTCTAGATTAAAATTTCTGTGAATGTCTGCTGATATATCCCAAATATATTCACCTTTATATAAATCTTCATAAGAAAATACTTTATTACTATCTATAAGTTCATGATATCTTCGCAATACAGAAATAGTAAGGATATCTATCTGTTTGCCAGCGTCATTAATATAGTATTCCTTAGTGACATTGTATCCGTTTTCCTTCAGTAAGCTTGAAATGCAATCTCCAAATACTGCGCCTCTTCCATGTCCAACATGCAGAGGGCCTGTAGGATTAGCGGAAACAAATTCAATTAATACTTTTGAATTAGAGCCAAGGCAATTACTCCCGTATAAATGCTTTTCTTTTAATATTTTTTCAATAACTGCAAATTTTGTATCTTTAGAAGTAAAGAAATTAATAAATCCTGGACCAGCTATTTCAATTTTTAGAATATTCTCATTATTTTGCATTTCCTTAATAATATTTTCAGCAAATTTTTTTGGATTAGATTCAAATCTTGTAGAAAATTTCATAGCTATATTTGATGAGAAATCACCAAATCTTTTATCTTTGCATAAACCCACTTCGATATTTTCAATTGAAATACCATTATCTTTATCTATTTTATCTAGGGATTTTTTAATTAAATCTTTAATGATATCTTTCACAAACTTACTCAATCATAGTCAATGGGATCGATGTCAACAGACCATCTAATTTTATTAGAATAGGGTATATCCTTTATACTCGGAATACAATCTTTGATGACATAATTTAATTTTGTTTTATTTTTAGCCTGAATTACAAGATTTACATTATACAAATTTGCTTTTTTCTGCATTATTGAAGGCATTGGGCCAAAAATTTCTATTTCTTTGTTCTTAATAATAATATTTTTTATGTTATTTAAAAAATTTTCTGCATCAGAGTATTTTCTTGATTTAGCTTGGATAAGGCCCCAATTTCTGTGCGGGGGGAGACCTAAAGAACTTCTTAGAGAAAGTAGATTCTTCATCCAGTCTTCATAACCGTTTTTAATTAAACAATCTAAATCTTGATTTTCAGGATATGATGTTTGAAGTATAACTTCTCCTTGTTTATTTCCTCTGCCAGCCCTTCCGGAAACTTGTATTAATTGTTGAGCAAGTTGTTCAATTGCTTTTAATCTCGGGCTAAATAAAATTTGATCAATATTCATAATTACAACAAGAGTAACATTTGGAAAATTATGCCCCTTAGACAACATTTGTGTACCTATTAAAATATCATATTTATTATTTCTAATATCATTAAATATTTTTTCAGTTTGTCCTTTCTTCTTTGTGCTATCACTATCTATCCTAATTATATTTTTATCAGGAAATTTATTTTTGATTATTTCTTCTATTTTTTCAGTACCCTCACCCAATGAAAAAATATCTTTTGATTTGCAATTTATGCATTTCCCAGAATATTTGTTTACTTTTCCACAATGATGGCATATTAATAATTTTTTATTTTTATGGTAAGTCATATTTAAATTGCAATTATTACATGACGGTATCCAAGAGCAATCTCTACAAGTAATGATAGGAGAATAACCTCGCCTATTTAAAAAAATTAATGTTTGTTCCTTTTTATAAATTCTTTCTTTTATTGATGCAATAACATCTTCAGATACAATTTCCTTTTTTCTATTAGACATATTTATTACTTTGAGTGTTGGTAATGCTTTATTGTTAACGCGACTTCTCATTTTAATACGTGTGTATTTATTATTATTTACGTTAAAAATAGTTTCAGAAGATGGAGTTGCGCTCCCAAGAATAATTGGGATATTTTTATTTTTTGATCTGAATATAGCAACATCTCTTGCATTATATTTAGCTTCAGTATTATTTTTAAATGAGACATCATGCTCTTCATCTATTATTATTAATCCTAGCTTGGGAATTTTTAAAAATACTGAAGATCTTGTTCCTATTATAATATCAATTTTACAATTTTGTATTAGGTTCCAATTAATAAATTTTTGTTTTGGTGTTAATGTAGAATGGTACTCTGCAATTTTCATATTTTTTGTATTAAAATATTCTTTTAGTTCTGGAATTAGATTTTTTTCTGGAACGATAATAAGTGTTTGTAATTTTTTTTTATATATTTCTTTTTGAATATTCTTATATACTTCTGTTTTCCCGCTTCCAGTAATTCCATCAAGAAGAAAGCATTCATATTTATTAATAGAATTTTTAATGGTTTTTATAGCTTTTTGTTGTTCACTAGTTAGTAAAATATTTTTACCAAATAAATATGTCTCTTGTTTTTTGCTTATATTTAATTTTTCAGGAAGTATTTTTCCTTGTCTTAAATATGAAGGTGTAGCAATTCCAAATACTTGTCCAATTGGAGAATGGTAATAGCTAGAAACCCATAAAATTAATTTTAATGTTTCATCGTCTAAAATAGGTGATTTGTCTATTATCTCTAAAATAGGTTTTATATTATAACTCTTTGATTTAAATAGATCTTCTATACTAACAATGAATCCAACAACTATTTTTTTGCCAAATTCTACGAAAACTCTTGCTCCTGGTGTAATATCTTTAAATGTATCTGGTACTTCGTAATCAAAAAGATTATGTAATGGCTTGATAATTGCTATTTTAGCTATCTTTTTTTTCATTTTTTAGTCAAAAAGTATTTATCTTTGTTTAATTTTTTTGTAATGTTAATGTACTTTATAGTCGTATTTTCTTATAGGTATTATTTTACACCTTAATTAAAGCTAAGGGGTTATATTAAATTGAGTAATTTGAGTCAACAAATTTTGAGAACAGATGTTTCTGGTATGCCACTAGAGTGGATTACATATCAGGATGCTGTTAGATTATATTTTAATAGTCAAATAGCATACACATGTGGAAGTAATATTTTGACTATAAGAGGTGGAATTAACGCTAAAAGCAATAAGAGAAGTAAAGTAGATGTTAATTCTATTATTGCAACATATGGTAATAATAAAACACTTACAAATCTTTACGCGCCTCCCTTAAATAATAGAACTCTTTTTAAAAGAGATGATCATTTATGTTTATATTGTGGAAATAAGCTTAAGTCTGAAAATTTATCAAGAGATCACATAACTCCTTTATTCCAAGGAGGCAAAGATCTTTGGGTTAATGTAGTTACAGCTTGCAAGAGATGTAACAATGCTAAAGCTGGAAGAACTCCAGAACAAGCAAATATGGAGCTCCTGGCGATTCCTTTTATACCAACTCATGCAGAATATATTTTTCTGCAAGGTAAAGTTGTTTTATATGATCAAATGGAGTTTTTAAAGCAACATTTTCCAAGAACTAGCACATTAAGAAATAGGCTTTAGTTGCAAAAGTATATATTATTAACATAAAAGCTTTGTTAGTTTATAATATCAGATAGAAATATGAGATATAAATCAGATGAAAATTACTCTCACGGTGATGAGAGAAAAATAGGTGTTCTTCTAGTAAATTTGGGAACTCCTAACGCGCCTACAACTTCAGCAGTAAGAAAATTTTTATCAGAGTTTTTGTCTGACCCAAGAATTATTGAAATACCAAAAATTATGTGGTGGTTCATATTAAATTTAATAATTTTAAACATTAGACCAAAAAAAAGTAAAGAATTGTATAAAAAAATATGGATGGAAAATGGTTCTCCCCTTTTAGTTATTTCAAAAGAAATTTTGAAAAAAATTCAAAACTTAAATAAAGATTTTAATAAAAAAAGTGTTGTATTTAATTTAGCAATGAGATACGGAAATCCATCTATAAAAAAAGCATTAAATGATTTTAAAAACCAGAATATAAATAAATTGTTAGTAGTTCCAATGTTTCCTCAGTATTCAGCAGCTACGACTGCCTCAATTTTTGATAAATTTTCTGATGAGATAAAACTATGGCGAAATATCCCTGACATTAGATTCTTATCATCTTATCATGACAATCCACATTATATTTCAGCTTGCGCTAATAGAATTACAGATTTTTGGAGCAAGAAATTAAAGTCACAAAAACTAATATTTTCTTTTCATGGTTTGCCTCAAGTAAATCTCCATAAAGGAGACCCATATCATTGTTATTGCCATATAACAGCAAGATTGATTGCTGAAAAATTAAAAATAGATCAAGAACAATATATTGTGACATTTCAATCTAGATTTGGAAAACAAGTTTGGCTGAAACCATATACGGACGAAGTGTTAAAAAATCTAGCTGAAGATGGAATAAATAATGTAGATGTTTTTTGTCCTGGATTTTTGTGTGATTGTTTAGAAACTCTTGAGGAAATAAATATTAGAAGCAGAGAAAATTATATAGCATGCGGGGGAAAATCTTTTAATTATATACCTGCACTTAATAGTTCAGAATATAATATAGAATCTATGGTAAAAATAATTGATCAGGAAATAATGGGCTGGGATAACTCATTAATTAATTCTCAAGAAAATCTTTTTAAAACTAAAGATTTATTTGAAAAACATCAGTTTAATAAAAAATCATGAAATATTTTCTTTTATTTTTTATTTTTCTTCCAATTATAGAAATTTATTTTTTTGTTAAAATTGGGTCTGAAATAGGCGCAGCCTCTACCATTCTTTTTACTTTATTGACTGCTTTTATTGGAGCAGCAACTATGAAATACGTAGGCGTCTCATCTTTTAATCAAGCACGGAAATCTATGTTGCATGTTAAGCCTGGTTTAGAAATTTTAGATCCTTTAACTTTATATGTTTGTGGAGTATTTCTACTTATTCCTGGGTTTTTCACAGATTTCCTAGGTATCCTTCTTTTTTTACCACCTTTAAGGTTATATCTAATAAAATTTTTTCTAAATAAAGCTTTTTCTAATCTTAGGGGAGCTCCTCAAAATAAAAGTAAAAGTAAAGATTATATAGATATAGACCCTAACAATTAATTCTTGACATTTTCTTTGCAAACAATAGAATTAGCAGTCTCCTATTGAGAGTGCTAAAATTAATTAAATAATATCAGGAGTATTAGTATGAAAATAAGACCTTTGCATGACAGAGTAGTCATAAAAAGAATGGAAGAAGAAAAAACCTCTCCAGGTGGGATTGTTATTCCTGACAGTGCTGCAGAAAAGCCAATTAAAGGTGAAGTTGTGGCAATTGGTAACGGTAAGATTCAAGATAATGGAAATATTCAACCACTAGATGTCAAGGTAGGCGACATTGTTTTATTTGGTAAATATTCTGGAACGGAAGTGAAAATAGATTCGGACGAACTAGTTGTGATGAAAGAAGATGACATTATGGCTGTAATCGATTAGGAATTTTTATTAATAAATAACATATTTAAAAGGTGAATTAAAATGGCAGCAAAAGAAGTTAAATTTGGTGACGAAGCTCGTCAAAGAATGGTCCTAGGAGTTAATCTACTAGCAAATGCAGTTAAAGCTACACTTGGCCCGAAAGGGAGAAATGTTGTTTTAGATAAGGCATTTGGTGCTCCAACGGTTACTAAAGATGGTGTATCTGTAGCTAAAGAAATTGAATTAAAAGATAAATACGAAAATATGGGAGCACAAATGGTTAAAGAAGTTGCTTCGCAAACTTCTGATGTGGCAGGAGATGGAACTACGACTGCAACTGTTTTGGCTCAAGCGATTGTAAGAGAAGGAATGAAAGCTGTAGCTGCAGGAATGAATCCAATGGATCTTAAAAGAGGTATAGATAAAGCTGTTATCGAAGCAGTTTCGGCTTTAAAAGATATTTCTAAGCCATGTGCTGATAATAAGGAAATAGCGCAAGTAGGCTGCATATCTGCAAATTCTGATACGCAAGTTGGAGATATTATAGCTGATGCTATGGATAAAGTTGGCAAAGAAGGAGTTATTACTGTTGAAGAAGGTAATTCATTAGAAAACGATCTTGAAGTTGTTGAAGGCATGCAATTTGATAGAGGTTATTTGTCTCCATACTTTGCGAATAATCAAGAAAGCATGACATGTGATTTAGAGGATCCTTTTATATTGTTGCATGATAAAAAAATAGCAAATATTAGAGAAATGTTACCAATATTAGAGGCTGTTGCAAAAGCAGGAAAGCCATTACTTATTATTGCTGAGGACGTTGAAGGAGAAGCTTTAGCTACGTTAGTAGTAAATACTATTAGAGGAATTGTTAAGGTCTCTGCTGTAAAAGCACCAGGTTTTGGTGATAGAAGAAAAGCAATGTTAGAGGATATTGCAATTTTAACTGGAGGAACAGTTCTTTCTGAAGAAGTTGGATTATCTTTAGAAAAAGCAACTTTAGAAGATCTTGGGACAGCTAAAAAAGTTAATATATCAAAAGAAAATACAACAATTATTGATGGTGCAGGCGGTGCGGATCAAATTAAAGGAAGGGTTGATCAAATTCGCGCGCAAATAGAGGAAGCAACATCTGATTATGATAAAGAAAAACTTCAGGAAAGAATGGCAAAACTTGCTGGCGGTGTTGCTGTTATTAAAGTAGGTGCTGCTACTGAAGTGGAAATGAAAGAAAAGAAAGCTAGAGTAGAAGATGCATTACATGCAACAAGGGCGGCTGTTGAGGAAGGAGTAGTCCCTGGTGGTGGAACAGCTTTAATAAGAGCAATTTCAACAATAAAAGACCTTAAGGGAAATAATTCAGATCAAGATATGGGCGTTAGTATATTAAGAAGAGCTATGGAAGAACCTCTTAGACAAATAGTCGGAAATGCTGGAGATGAAGCTTCAGTTGTACTTGCTAGAGTTGTTGCAAGCAAAAATGTTAATGAAGGCTACAATGCTGCAACAGGTGAATATGGAGATATGATTGCCATGGGTATTTTAGACCCAACAAAAGTTACAAGATCGGCGTTACAGAATGCTGCATCAGTAGCAGGGTTGATGATTACTACAGAGGCAATGGTTGCAGAATTACCGGCTGATGAAGAAGAAGCTGGTGGCCATTCTCACGGCGGTGGCGGTGGCATGGATCCAATGGGTGGTATGGGTGGTATGGGTGGCATGATGTAGGGTTATATATCCCTCAAAGACATAAAATAATAAAAAGTCCTGCAAGTTGGGGCTTTTTTTTTGCATAATACACATATGGAAATAAATATAAAAAATCATTTACTTAAAGATATAAAATTTCTTCAATCGCCAAATTTTGATATTAGGCCTAAAGAATCATCTATTTCTTTAATAGTTCTTCATAGTATAAGTCTTCCACCAACGGTGTTTGGTAATAATTATGTAGAAGAATTCTTTTTAAATGAATTAAGTATATCTAAGGATGAATATTTAAATAATATAATAGATATAAAAGTTTCATCTCATATATATATCAAGCGAACTGGAGAAATTATTCAATTTGTGCCCTTTGACAAAAGAGCTTGGCATGCAGGAGAATCTTTATACGAAAATATCCCAAATTGTAATGATTATTCTATTGGAATTGAATTAGAAGGTTGTGATGATATAGTTTTTGAAAATGTTCAGTATATAAAACTAGCAGAAATTATAAATTCTTTATTGGCTTACTATAAGGACTTATCTTCAAAAAGGATTGTTTCTCATTCAGATATAGCGCCAGGGCGTAAATCTGACCCTGGTCCATTATTTGACTGGAAAAGACTTAAAACCATGATAAAATAAGAAAAAGTTAAAGGAGTATTAATATGATAGGTTGGGCATGGGTTGTAATAGGGGCGGTAGTTTTAGCTGTAGTTATTATGCAAATCGCTGCAAGATTTGCTGACTATACTGAGTAATAGAAAAATCAAACTTAAAAAAGTTAAAACTAATAAATAGTTCTTTATTTTTATTTCAAAAATTAGGTAAAAAATATGATTGATAAGTTTTTAAAAAATTTATCCATGCATTCATGTTCATCATTTTTAGCAGATTCAAAAATTGGTTTAGAAAAGGAATCACTAAGGGTAGATAAAAATGGAACTATTTCTTATAAGATGCACCCAGAGCAATTTGGTTCTTCTTTAACAAATAGATATATAACTACGGATTATTCTGAAGCATTAATAGAAGCAATAACTCCTCCATGCGGTTCTCATAACGAAGCCTTAAGGTATTTAGATAATATTATTGGGTTTGTATATAAAAATCTAGATAATGAGTATCTGTGGCCTGCAAGCATGCCCTGTATTATCGCAGGAGATAAAAGTATCCCAATTGCATATTACGGGCATTCAAATCAAGGTAGGATGAAAACGACATATAGAAGAGGCTTGGGTAATAGATATGGAAGGATTATGCAGGTGATATCTGGCATACATTTTAATTACTCATTTTCAGATAAATTTTGGGAATTGTACTCTGAATTCAAATCATCTGATAAAAACATAAAAAATTTTAAATCTCAGCAATATTTTATTATCTCAAGAAACTTACTTAGAAATGGATGGATAATAGCTTATTTATTTGGGTGTTCTCCTGCAGTATGCAAATCATATTTAGCTGGAAAGAAAACGACTTTAGATTCCTTTGACGAATATACATATTATGAAAAATACGCAACATCTTTTAGAATGGGTGACATTGGATATCAAAATAATATGGAAGAAAATATGGGAGTTCATATTAATTATAATTCACTTGAAGAGTATTCTAAAAGTTTAGATGAAGCAATTAAAAAACCTAGTAGTGAATACAATAAAATAGGAGTTAAATCTGAAGGCTATTATAAACAATTAAATTCAAATATATTACAAATAGAAAATGAATATTACAGCACAATAAGACCAAAACCAAATCTCAAGCTAACGGAAAGACCATCAAAAGCATTATTAAATAAAGGTGTAGAATATATAGAATTAAGATCCATTGATAATAATATTTTTTTAAACGCAGGTATTGATGAAGATCAAATGTATTTTATAGAATTATTAATTATTCACAGTCTATTTATAAATGAGAATAAAATTTATAGTGAAGAATATTTAGAAATAAAAAATAACTTAATAAATGTTGCGCATAATGGGAAAGAAAAAAATTTTAAACTTAAAATAAATAATGAGGACATATTAATTACTGATGTAATGAAAAAGATATTTATGGAATTAAAAGAAATTGCAAATATGATGTATGTAATAACCAAAGATGAGAAATACAAAAAAAGTATAACCGTGCAAGAAAAAAAAGTAGAAAATCAAAATTTATTACCTTCAAATCTTGTGATAAATAGCATGATAAATAATAAAATGAGTTTTTATGAATTTTGTATGGAAAATATATGGAAACAAAATAAATATTTTTCTAATATTCAAGCAGATAATAATATTGAGAAAATATTAAGAGAAGAAACTAAATTATCATTAAAAAAGAAGGATTACTTAGAAAGCAATAATGTGGAAAGTTTTGAAGATTATATTAATAAATATTATAAAGATTGATGAGTTTTAGAATAATACAATTAGAACATTTAAATATTCAAATAAAGGAAAATAATAATAATATTTCTTTATTGTTTAATGCCGCTTTGATTAAAAAAACGATGGATGACGCAGAGAAGAAAACATTATGGCAGCAAGACGGGTCAATTGAGTTAAGAAATATTCATAATAAAATTAATATTGATTTACATAAGGCTACAATATTAGATATAAATATTAGTTATGATTTTTACACATATAAAAACATGTTAGTTTTACCTTTCTTTAAAAAAGGGGATATTCTTTTATCTATCCAATTTGATAAAATTGAAAAAATTTTAGAAATTGAATGCTCTGAAATTGAAATTTTATTAATTGATAACCCTAAATATATTCGTCATATAAAAAAATCGGAGTAAAAATGAAATTATATATGGTAAATTATGAAAATTCTTCTTTATTAGCAGTCAGTAATACTAAGGGAAAATATATTATTCCAGCCCTTGTAGAAGAATGTCCCAATTATTTTAAATCAATTGAAAATTTTTTAAATTATGAGGAACATGATAATAATGATTTAGATAATTTTATTAAAAAATCTAACCTAAAGGAAATAAGTATTACTGATAATAATGTATTAGCTCCAATTTTGGATCTGAGGCAAAACATAATGTGTATGGGCTTAAATTATGAAGATCACATTAAGGAATCGGGGAAGGCTTTTTCGCGTGATATAAAAAAACCTAAATTTCCTATTATTTTTACAAAATCTGCATTAAGTATTAACTCACCGTTTGGAGATATTCCTTTAAGAAAAAATGTTTCATTAGAATTAGATTGGGAATCTGAATTAGCAATTGTTATTGGTAAGCCAGGTATTCATATAAAAAGGGATGATGCTTATAAATACATATATGGTTATATGGTTCTTAATGATATATCAGCAAGGGATATACAAAGGAACCATAAACAATTCTTTTTAGGTAAGAGTCTACCTGGCGCTTGTCCAATTGGTCCTTGTATTGTTTCAAAAGATGAAATTTCAGACCCTCATAATTTAAATATATCTTGTAAAGTTAATGGCGTCATAAAACAAGAATCAAATACAAAATACCAAATATTTGACATACCTACTCAAATAGAGACAATTTCTAAAAGTACATATTTAGTACCTGGAGACATAATTGCTACAGGAACTCCAAGTGGAGTTGGTTTTGCAAGAACTCCTCCAGAATTTTTAAAAAATAATGATGTTGTTGAATGTGAAATAGAAAAAATTGGAAAAATAATTAATAAAGTTGTAGAGGTTTCCTACCAGTAATTTTCAGTTGTAATATGCCCCGGTGAATTTCTCCTATGTTTTTTTAGTCCGATTTTTTTAAGTTCTTTTGTTGTATCACTTACCATTTCTGGGTTGCCACATATCATTATATGGGTATTATTATCGGTAATTTTAGTATTAGCTTCTTTTTCTAGTATGCCTGACGATATGCTATTTGGAATTCTTCCCTCTAAAGAATTTTCTATTTTTTCTCTACTGACGTAAGTTATATATATAAACTTATCTTTATATTTATCTTTAAGTTCTTTAATAGTTTTTAAATAAGTAAGCTCTTTTTTATATCGAACCGCATGAACTAATATCACTTTTTTAAATTTATTCCATGATTCATCTGTTTTTAATATTGACAGGTAAGGCCCTATGCCAGTTCCAGTAGCAAGCATCCATATATTTTCAACACATGGTATTTCATTTAGTATTAGAAATCCATTCCCATAAGGACCAACATTAATAGGATCTCCACTTTTTAATTTTTGTAGTTCAGAGGACAGCGGACCATCTGGTACTTGAACAGAATAGAACTCTAAAAAGTCTTCATTAGGAGAATTTACAAAAGAGTATGGCCTGGCAATGTCTTCATCATTAATTTTAAGGGAAATTTTGGTATATTGTCCGGCGATAAATTTAACTTCAGGCGCTTTAATTCTTATAGAATATAGAGATTCAGTCCAATGTTTTATACTAACAACTTCTCCTTGTATCCATTCAACTGTCATAATATTATCAAATATCTTATTAAAGTGGTTATACTATACTTAATTAAATATAAGGCAATCTAAAAAATAAGCATAAGGAAGAAATATATTCATATGAAAATAGACTATATAAAAGAAATAGACAACAGCAAAGTATATGATGTTTCGAAAAAGACACCGATTACTTTTTTAAATAAAATTTCTACAAAGTATGGCAATAAAGTATATTTAAAAAGAGAGGATTTGCAGTCTATTTTTTCATTTAAATGCCGTGGTGCGTACAATAAAATTAGCAGTTTAGATTTAACTCAAAAATCTAAAGGAATTATTGCTGCTTCAGCAGGGAATCATGCCCAGGGTGTAGCTTTATCTGCAAGTAAACTTGATATAGATGCATTAATTATTATGCCAACAACAACACCGTCAATAAAAATAGAATCTGTAAAAAAATTTGGGGTTCAGGTCGAGCTTTTTGGAGATTCATTTGATGAAGCATATGAGTATGCTCTAAAAGTTTCTGATAAGGAGGATAGAATTTTTATTCATCCTTTTGATGATCCTTTGGTTATAGCTGGTCAAGGTACTGTTGCCAAAGAAATAGTGGAAGAATTTAATGGAACCCCCGATATTTTTTTTATCCCAGTAGGCGGTGGCGGACTTATATCTGGCATGTCCATATATTTAAAAGAACATTATCCTAATTCAAAAATATATGGTGTTGAGTCAGAAGATGCTCCTACATTATATAGCTCAATGAAAGAAGGAGCTCCAACCAAATTAGATCAGGTTGGATTATTTGTTGATGGTTGTGCGGTAAAAAAAATTGGAGAAGAAACATTTAAAATTGCAAAAGATAATGTCGACGAGGTAATTCTTGTTTCTATAGACGAAACATGTGCAGCTATAAAAGATATATATGAAGACACAAGGGTAATGTCTGAGCCAGCTGGAGCTTTATCTATAGCTGGAATGAAAAAATTTATTACAAATAATAATATTAAAAATAAAACAATACTTTCTATAAATTCTGGTGCAAATCTTAATTTTGATCGATTAAGACATGTAACTGAGAGAGCAGAAATAGGAGAAGGGAATGAAGTTTTATTGTCGGTTAAAATTCCAGAAATATCTGGAAGCTTTAGAGAATTTTGCGAAGTTATAGGCAGAAGGAGTATCAGTGAATTCAATTATAGATTTTCTTCCAATAAGTCTGCAAATGTATTTGTAGGCATTAAAACAGATAATATTTCTCATGATATGGAGATAATTTTTAAGGATTTAGATAAAAAAAAATATGATTACATTGACCTTACAAAAGATGAAGTAGCTAAACTTCATTTAAGATATATGGTTGGTGGAAAACCTAGCTCTTTAATTAATGAAAAATTATTTAGATTTGAATTTCCTGAAAAACCAGGGGCTTTGTTAAATTTTTTAAATAAAATGCAAAAAGATTGGGATATTACTTTATTTCATTATAGAAATCATGGCTCAGCTTTTGGTAGAGTTCTTGTAGGAATAAATATAGGGAATCATGATAATAAAGAGTTAGAAAAATTTTTACACGATTTAGATTATAAATATTCTGATGAGACAAATAATGAAGGCTATTCATTATTTCTTAAATAAAAAAAAGGCCTCAAATGAGGCCTTTATAAAAGCTATGTAACAAAACTATCTTTTCCTTCTTGTTACTTTACGCTTAACTTTCTTCTTAGCTTTACGTTTCACTTTCTTCTTAGCTACTTTACGTCTTACTTTCTTCTTAGCTTTACGTTTCACTTTCTTCTTAGCTACTTTACGTCTTACTTTCTTCTTAGCTTTACGCTTAACTTTCTTCTTAGCTTTACGTTTAACTTTCTTCTTAGCTGTCTTTCTTTTTGCTGCTTTACGTCTTACTTTCTTCTTAGCTACTTTACGTTTAACTTTCTTCTTAGCAGCCTTCTTTCTTACTACTTTTTTCTTCTTACGTTTAATGGCCATTGTATATCCTCCAAAAACTAAAAGTTGTATATCAAATAAAAGTTTAATGATCTAAATACAAAATACAATGTTTATTTTTAATAAAAAAATATAATTTACACTTTATGTATAAAGTTATGTAATTTTCACATTTTTTTGTCTTTTTTTAGTTAAAATTTTTTTTTATTTATGTTTTTTAACATTTTTTATGTAATTTTTTAGTAAATATTATTTTTAAAGTTGTTTTTTTATGTTTTTTAACATTTTTTATGTAATTTTTTAGTAAATATTATTTTTAAAGTTGTTTTTTTATGTTTTTTAACATTT
>JABGXU010000001.1 GCA_018675635.1 Gammaproteobacteria bacterium | reverse complement strand
TTTATTTGCTTTTTCATCACAACCAAAACCAGTAGTTACGCAAAAGGAGCCAACATAATCTTTAACTTTTGTATTCCTAGGTGCTATAAAATCTGACAATGCTATATTTGGAATACCCTCTCTTTTTTTTAACTGTTGTCTTAGAGTTATAAATTTATATCTACTACTATTTCTTTTTTCATCAGCATATATCTCTATATCATCATCAACTGAGTTTGCACAAAAAATTCCAAAACATGCTTTAGCTACTAACCATTTTTCATTTATAATTTTTTCTAACATCTCATTAGCATCATTAAATAAATCTTTGGCTTGATTACCAACAAGCTTATCTTCTAGTATATTTGGAAATCTACCATGGAGCTCCCAAGATCTAAAAAAAGGAGTCCAATCTATATATTCTTTTAAAAGATTTAAATCTAAATCTTCAATAATTTCTTTACCTAAAAAGTTTGGTTTAACTATTTTTTCTTGATTCCAATTAATATTAAACTTATTATCTCTTGCAGAATCTATATCAATATATTGCTTTGAGCTTTTTCTATTCAAAAAATTTTCTCTTAATATATCGTATTCACTATTTATGTTATTAATATACAATTCACTTTCTCTTCCAATAATTTTGTTAACTACTAATACCGCAGAAGAAGCATCTTTAACATGAACCAATGGATTCTTTAGTTCTGGATGAATTTTTACAGCTGTGTGAGCTTTTGAAGTTGTTGCGCCTCCAATTAATAAAGGGATACTTATATTTTGTCTTTTTAATTCCTGAGCCAAGAATATCATTTCATCAAGAGAAGGAGTAATTAACCCTGATAAACCGATTATATCAACTTTATTTTTTAATGCTTCAGATATAATTTTTTCAGGCGGAACCATCACTCCTAAATCTATTATCTCAAAATTATTACAAGCCAAAACAACACTCACAATATTCTTTCCAATATCATGGACATCTCCTTTTACAGTTGCCATTAAAATTTTTGCCTTTGATTTATTTTTAGATGTTTTTTCTTTTTCAATGAATGGTTCAAGATATGAAACAGCCTTTTTCATTACTCTAGCAGATTTAACAACTTGTGGTAAAAACATTTTTCCAGAACCAAAAAGCTCTCCTACAATACTCATCCCATGCATGAGATTTATTTCTATAACATCAATTGGCCTTTTAGAAGATTTTCTAGCTAATTCTGCATCTTCAACTATATAAGCATCTATTCCTTTAACTAAAGAATAGTCAATTCTTTCCTGCAAATCTTTTTCTCTCCATTCATCAGTTTCTTTTTTTATTGTTTTTTTAGAATCCTTTACCTTTTCTGCATACTCTAATAGCTTTTCAGTTGCATCTTCCTTTCTGTTAAGTAAAACATCCTCAACAATATCTAATAATGTTTTATTAATACTTGTATAAGGCTCGAGCATATTTGGATTAACAATGCCTAAATTCATTCCATTACTAATTGCATGAAATAAAAAAGCTGAATGCATGGCTTCCCTAATAATATTATTTCCTCTAAAAGAAAATGATACATTGCTAACTCCTCCGCTAACATTAGCATATGGCAAATTATCTCTTATCCATTTTGTAGCCATAAAAAAATCTAAAGCATTGTTTTTATGCTCATCCATTCCCGTTGCAACAGGAAATATATTAGGATCAAAAATTATATCTTGGGGTTTGAATTTTACATCCTTAACCAATATATCATACGATTTTTTACAAATTTCTATTCTTCTTTCGTAACTGTCAGCCTGACCATTTTCATCAAAAGCCATAACTACAACTGCTGCACCATATAGTTTGATTTTTTCTGCATATTCTATAAACACATCTTTACCTTCTTTTAAACTAATTGAATTTACTATTCCTTTTCCTTGAATTATCTTAAGTCCAGCCTCAATTATATCCCATTTTGAACTATCTATCATAACAGGAACTCTAGAAATATCAGGTTCTGCAGCAATTAAATTTAAAAACTTAGTCATAGCTTCAACCCCATCAATCATTCCCTCATCCATATTTATATCAATAATTTGGGCACCACCTTTAACTTGTTCCCTAGCAATATCTATTGCTTCTTCATAATTATTATTTTCAATTAATCGTAGAAATTTTCTTGATCCAGTAACATTTGTTCTTTCTCCAATATTAATGAAGTTAGATTCAGGAGTAACCCTTAAAACTTCAAGACCAGATAATGTTAAATATTTAGTGTCTCTCAAAATAAATTAATTTGTTTTTCTGATTGAATAATCATTTGCAATTTCTGCAATTAATCTAATATGATCTGGAGTTGTTCCGCAACATCCGCCTATTATATTCACTAAACTATTTTTAAGATAATCTCTAATTAAATTTTGCATTTGCTCTGGATTTTGATCATATTCCCCAAACTCGTTTGGCAACCCAGCATTTGGATGAACAGAAATGTTTAAATCCGTAATCATAGATAATTTTTTTATATATGGATAAAGCTGTTCTGCTCCTAAAGCACAATTAAGTCCAATACTTAAAAGGTTGATGTGAGAAATTGAAGTTACAAATGCTTCAAGAGTTTGTCCTGATAAAGTTCTACCACTAGCATCAGTTATAGTTCCGCTAATCATAACAGGTATATCTAATAAATTTTTATTTTTATAATTTTCTATTGCAAAAAGTGCGGCTTTTGCATTTAAGGTGTCAAACACAGTCTCAACAAGCAAGATATCAACACCTCCATCAATTAATCCTGTAATTTGTTCTGTATATGAGTTTACTAAGTCATCAAAATTTACTTCTCTGTAACCAGGATTATTAACATCTGGCGACATACTTGCAGTTTTATTTGTTGGGCCTATTGACCCAGCAACAAATCTTGGTTTTGTAGAGTTATTCTTATATTTTTTTGTTGCTTTTTTGGCAAGCCTTGCAGATTCATAATTTAATTCATAAACTAAGGATTCCATGTCATAATCTGCCATAGCGATAGATGTTGATGAAAAAGTGTTTGTCTCTATTATATCGGCACCTGCATCTAAATACTGCTTATGTATATTAAATATTGCTTCAGGTTGTGTTAAGGATAAAAGATCATTATTTCCTTTAAGAGAAGAATTATAATTTTTAAATCTATCACCTCTATAGTCAGATTCATCAAATTTTAACTTTTGAATCATAGTTCCCATAGCTCCGTCAAGAACTAGAATTCTGTCTTTTAAAAGACCTACAATATTATATGGGATGTTTTTCATTCTGTTTTAGCTTTTTTAGAGGTAGCAATCAGTCAAATTTATCCTCGTTATGGGCACAAATATATAAAAAATCTATGAAAGATAATTTTCTATATCAGAATGTAGTGATTCATCAACCATCTTTTTCCAACTAAAATCACCGTTTTTAATAGAATCTCTTATTTTACTAGCAGAAATAAACATCACCCCGCTATTATTTGGAGGTTCATATTCATTTATTTCGTAGCCAACCCCCCTTCCATAGTTTACAGATTCTATGTCAGGAATAATTATAACCTTAACATCATCACCCTTACTTTCATGATACTTTCTTATCATGCTTGCAGTCTCTTCTGCAGTAAAAGGATTTCTCTCATCAGGCTCTATATCTCTAACCATTATAAGAGCTGGGATCCCAATATCTAATTTTTGTTTAATTAGCTCAATATGTCCATAATGATATGGTTGGTATCTGCCCACAAAAATTGCATATTTTTTGTCCTTATTTTTTGTGGGTTCTCCACCATAATTTTTTTTATTCCACATTCTATAATAATTTACTTAATTATATATAATCTTCTAAATTTCTTTTTGGTTTCCAATTTAATAGTTCACTTGCTTTTAAATCTACACATAATGTGTCTCTAGTTTCTCCTTTTTTTGAAGGTATATATTTTTTTTCTCCACCAAAAATTTTAGCTACTTCATTTATCGAATAATTTACTCCTCTACCCAGCTCAAATGTTTTACCATTAGCTTTTGAATTCTCGTTACTTATTAGATCAAAACCGCATTTAATAACCCCCTCAACTATATCATCAACATGCGTAAAATCTCTTCTTTGCTGACCATCTCCGGTAATTGTTAATGCTTCATTATTTTTCCTTTGTCTTTCAAATATTCCAATAACTGTACAATATTCTCCTTCAGTTAATTGATGCGGGCCATATACATTATAAAATCTACAAATGGAAATACGTAAAGAATATACCTTTGAATACAATTTACATAATTCTTCTCCTTGCCATTTTGTAAATGTATATGGGTTTTTATAGACTCCCCCATGAGTAGAGCTTGAACCAGCATAGACAAGCGCTATATTTTTTTCTTTACACCAATCCAATAAATTCATAGTTCCCTCTACATTAGTTTTAAATGTAATTGAGGGATTTTTAAAAGAAGGTTGTATTCTTGGAAGTGCTGCTAGATGAAAAACTACATCTGGGGCTTCTATAAAATCATCAAAACTCTTATAATCGCAAATATCTACTTTGAAATATTTACATCCCTTTTGCTCATTTTCCTTTTTACCAGTAGAATAATTATCTATACTA